>DBAU01000083.1 GCA_002291845.1 Alphaproteobacteria bacterium UBA1002
GTGCAAAAGCAGAAATATATTGAAACCATTCTTTTAATTGAACGCCTCCACCGTCGTTTTCTTGATGTTATCAAGGCTGAGCTGGATCGTTTGAAGATTGATGATCTTAATAACGTTCAGACGCTCATTCTCTACAACATCAATGCGGAAGAGCTAACCATTGGCGAGTTGACTAATCGTGGGTACTACCTTGGGTCCAACGTGTCCTATAATGTTAAAAAACTTGTTGAAAATGGCTATTTAGAGCAAGAGCGCTCGGCGCATGACAAACGTTCGGTAAAGATTCGCCTTTCGTCAAAAGGACTCGCAATTTGTGAGAAGATTGATGCGCTTTACGAGAAACATGTGAGCGATCTGGGTCGCTCGGGACCGAGTGAAGACGCCATCGACACCACGAAGAAGACATTACTTGAGATGGAGCGCTACTGGAGCAGCTTCATGTCCGCTTTGTTTAAGGTCGTTTGATCTGTTATCGTTTCACGGGCGGCTTGCAGAATGCCGGAGGCTCTGATAGCTTTCGGCATTGTTCGCATTATTTGCTGGAGTCCTGAATGTTTCCACAGGCTTTTACCGGACTGGTTCGCGTTGCCAGTATGGTTGCGTTTTTTGGCATTTCTTTCGCATCGCATGCGGAAGGTAAGCAGATGATTGTGGGAACCGCCGGTGTCACTGGCGTTTATTATCCGGTGGGCGGCACCATTTGCCGCTTTGTAGATATGAAATCAAAAGAACATGGCATTAACTGTCTTGTTGAATCTACCGGTGGATCGATTTCAAACTTGAACGCATTGCGTGATGGCGAGCTTCAGTTCGCCTTCGCCCAATCCGATTGGCAATATAACGCATACCATGGCACCAGTGCGTTTGCAGATCGGGGCGCTTACAAAGACCTGCGCTCCTTATTCTCTCTGCATAGTGAAGCATTAACGGTGGTGGCGCGAGCTGATGCTGGAATTCACGTGCTCGATGATCTGAAGGGCAAGCGCGTTAATATCGGTAATCCCGGCTCAGGTATGCGCGCGACGATGGATGAGGTGATGCTCGCCAAAGGATGGACACTCGGCGTGTTTAAATCTGCCTCTCAGTTCCGTGCAACCGAACAAACGAAAAAATTATGCGAGGATGAGTTCGACGCGTTTGTCTTTGCGACGGGGCATCCGAATGGGGCCATTCAGGAGGTTACCTCCAGCTGTGCCGCACGCCTTATCAGCGTGGAAGGCCCGGCGATTACCCAGCTCATTCAGGAATATCCGTATTATGCTCCGGCGACCATTCCGGGGGGGATGTATGCGGGCAATCCAAACGATGTGTTTACGTTTGGTGTTAAAGCAACTTTGGTAACCTCCAAAGAGGTAGACGATGAAATCGTCTATCAGGTGGTGAAATCCATTTTTGATAATTTTGATGATTTCAAAACAACGCACCCCATCCTTTCTACGCTCAATAAACGAGCGATGATTGAAAATGGACTGACCGCTCCGCTGCATGATGGCGCGAAACGGTATTATCGTGAAGCAGGCTTAATTCAATAATGAATTGCTAAAAGCGCCGTTCAACCGCGAAGCGTGCGGCCTGAGCCAGTGCGTCGCGCGTGGGACTCTCTGGAAAGAAGGACAGCTGATTGACCGCTTGTTCTGCATGGCTCCTCGCCATTGCAAGGGTGGTGCTTAAGGTGTTGTATTTTTGAATGTTGGCTTGTGCAGTGGCTAAATCATCGCTCGTTTGCTCTCCATGACCGATGGTTCGCTGCCAGAAAGCCCGCTCTTCGTCATCGCCCGCGGCATAGGCCAAAATCACGGGCAGGGTTAGTTTTCCCTCGCGAAAATCATCACCTATGGTTTTGCCCAACTCTGCTTGTGAGGCTGCGTAATCCAGTGCATCGTCAGCCAGCTGGAAGGCAATACCAAGCGATCGTCCATATTCTGCCAATGCAGCGCATTCTGTGTCGGGGCGCTCCGTAATTAGGCCACCAATCGTGCAGGCAGCAGAAAATAAGGCGGCTGTCTTCGCATTAATGATCTGAAGATATTCCTCTTGCGTGGTGGATAGCTCGCCCGCGGCCATCAATTGCATGACCTCACCCTGTGAAATGGTCGCGGAGGTATCCGATAGCAGTTTCAGCACAGGCAGAGAGCCATCCCCTACCATCAGCTGAAAAGCCCGCGAGAGCAGAAAGTCACCCACAAGTACGCTTGCTTGATTGCTCCAGATCGCGTTCGCCGTTTCATCTCCGCGACGCATGGTACTTTCATCCACCACATCATCATGCAGCAGGGTCGCGGTATGCAGGAACTCCACCGCCGCCGCCAGACGGATATGGCGATCACCCGTATGGCCGCATAGGTGCGCACAGGCAAGCACCAGTGCCGGACGTAATCGCTTGCCACCTGAACGAATGATATGCTGTGCAATTTGCTCAATGAGAGGCACCTCTTGCTGAACCAATGAGAGGATCAGCTGGTTGACTTCCTCAAGGTCTGCACGAACCAATCCCTGAAGTGGAAGAAGAGAAGCGGGGGTGAAGTCCGCAGTTGATGACGTGCCGTGTAACATGGCCAAACTTCTACCTCCCGCCAGCTTCTCAGACAACAATAGAATGCTCTCCCGCACCCGCGGCATCAGGAGATGCCACGGGAGGTTGCAGGCAGGCCTTACTCCCCGAGCGGAAACCAATCGTACCTTGGAAGCCGGTTACCTCTGCCGCATTTTGATAAATTTGCCGAATATCCTGCTCAACGTTTGGAAGCAGCGGCTGTTCAGTGCGCACCATCAGGTCAAAATGCAGATTACGATCTTTTTTTACCATGCCATCCAATTGGAAGCGGCCGCACTGTGCAAGTACGAGGTCCACAAGAAAATGCTCGCTGTCGCCAGGATTTAATCGTGCGGGCTCTTTGCGTTGGCGCTTGAAGAAAAGCCGTATCGGCTCCACTTGCCCGCCCGTATGAAAAGGAAGGGTCACGAGGTTCCAACCCTGCGGTTCGCGCGCTTCCACCGTACTGCTGCGTAGCGTCGAAAAATCAACATTCAGCCGCTTTAGCAGATCGTGACTGATGATTTCTGAATCGTTTTGTTTAGCCTCGCCGATCCAACGTTTTAGGTCACCTCCCTTTAAGGCAGCGAGAAGAAAAAGTGCATCGCTCATCAGGTGTTTTCCTGGCGCAGGAACCAGACCTCCTTGATGTGGCTGGCGTACGAGGTTGCTTGTCAAAGCGGCCAGGGCTTCAACACCCTCCAACGGTACATAAAAACCCTGGGTTAACCTTAGAAGGGCTTCCCCTGTTTCAGGCAGGCTGGGCGGCAATATCTGGGTAACACGCATCTGCAGCTGTGTGCCGCTTGGCAGTGGCGTCATATTCATGAGTTTCAGGCTGCCCAGAGGCGTTTGCAAAATCAGCTCTTGAGGGCCCGTCTGCCCTAGCACCATCGCAGAAAATACTGGGCCAGTTGGACTTGGGGGGTGGGCTGTTACAGGGAACGGGGATTGGCTCCCATTTATCAGAGAGGCATGTGGAGTAACGGAGGAAGAGTTGAAAGGAGTCAATGTCGCAGAAGAGGGAGATGCTTGCGCCGGGATCGCCATCTGGCCGGGTGAGGGGGCGATCAGATCCGATGTTGTGGCAACCGTATTCTGAGTGGTGGGCGGTGCAGCTAGCACTGCAGGCGTGGATACTGTGCCCGCGATCGTGGGGGAAGTGAGGGGGCTGGTGGCTGATAGGGAGGCATACGAAGCACGCTGATATGCGGCAAGCCCGCTGGTTTGATGTGAAGTGGGTAATGACGCTGGGGTTGGGCTTGCGGACGCTGATGGGGCCATTTTGGATGGAGGCGGCGCGGTATCGGCCGCGATGGCAGGCGCCGTTGTGGATACAGCAGGCGTTGCGAGTGTCGATGTGCTTGGTGGTAAGGGCGCTGATGTAGGTGCCGCTGGCGAAGGTGGAGAGGAGGGCGCTACTGTGCTACTCGGAAATGTCACGCCCAGAATATCCAGCGCCACGCGCGCTCCGCTACTGGCCTGAGAAAAAGATGACTGTAAAGCTGGGGGCAGGGGCAAAGGCCACTCGGCTTCAGCCATGGCAGCAGATGCATTGCCGGGTGCTAACGAGGCCGCCGGCATCGCAGAGGGTTCCGTAGATAGCGGCATAGGGGCAGGCTTACTCAGCAAAACCGCTTCAGCCCGCGCAGGAATGATTTCCTCCGGCAAGTACATCGCGGCTGATGGCGTGGCGCCAGCTTTACTGGCCGTACTGAGCTGGCTGGTTTGGACCTGATCATCTCCCGATGGCTGCTGTTGCGCGAGTTGTTCGAGGTATTTGGGTACCGACTTACCATCAATGCTGATCAGTCGTCCAAACATGTCATTCTGACGCCGCTCCAGCTGAATGGCCACCTCGGTTCCCCGCCGGATGAAAATATCGGTCTGTATGGAAAGCTCGCCTACGCTGGTTTGGATTAGCGTTGCTCCTTGCGGGGAGCGGCCACTGGCGGTACCGCGTACGACGGTTCCATCAGTGACCTGTAATGCCTGTACAAGCGCCTCAGATGAACTGGCGGTGGCCGCATGCGTCCCGGTGATGCCTTGTATCTGCAAAAGAGGGGTGCCCGTGATGTTGCCTGAACTATTCACGGGGCGGGCTCCTTCAGGCCGGTACTTTCTGCATCAGCTTAATCGAGATGGCTGCCACATCGGTGGCGGCGGTGGTATGCGATGCAATATCGATCAGTGGCGTTTGCGCCCGAATAGCATCACGTACTTTATTGTCCTTACGAACAATTCCCAACAACGGAGGGGAGATTTTCAAGAAGCTTTGGCATGCGGTATGCAGTGCAGCAAAGGTTTTTTCACCTTCTTTTTGTGATGCCGCCTGATTCACCACAACCTGTACCGCAGGATTATGCAGTTTGGTCGTACACAGTTTGATAAATGCATAGGCATCTGTCAGTGAGGTTGGCTCATCTGTCACAACCACAAGACAACGCGATGCAATGGACGCCATAAACTGTACGTATTGCTCAATGCCTGCCCCCAGATCGATGATAACAAAATCATACCCGCGCGCCAGCTCAACCAATTCCTGCTTTAACGCGGTCAGCCGTGCCAGCGAGATCGACGCCATATTGATGGAGCCAGAGCGCCCGGCGATGATGTCAAAGTTCGTGTTGTAATGGGTAATCGCCTCAGAAAGCGTGGCTTCTCCGCGAATGACAGAGCTGAGATCACGCTTAGGCGTCAGCCCGAGCTGTACATCCACGTTGGCCAGGCCAATATCGCCATCAAAGAGCAGCACGCGGCGCCCGGAGCGCGCAAATAGCTGGGCCAGCGTGATGGAAAGCCATGTTTTTCCGACGCCGCCTTTTCCTGAGGCAACGGCGAGGATGTTATTGTAAGGCTGTTCGTCTCTCATCATGTCTCTGTCAGTTCATACTAGTGGCGTTTGGCTCGATAATCCATGAGTAATCGTGCGAGCGACTGCGGGGTGATGGCATCGAATTTTTCTAAAACTTTTTCGCTGGCGGACGCATGACTGAACGCCAGTGTTGCGTGATGCGCCGCGGTGAGCAAGCTACCAAAGCGCTTGGCGACATCCAGCCGTGTGGCGATCATTTTCTGCACGCCCACAAAGGAAAATGCGCGGGCGATTTCACCCGCTTCCTCAGGGTCGCTCCCGGCGGGATAAATCAGCAGTGGCTCCAGCTCGATGAGGCTGGCGAATTCCGCCAGTTCTTTCAGCTCATGGAACGCATAGGGATTGGCACCGGCGCTATCAATAATCACCCGGTCGGTGGGATCGCAATGCTTGAGGATTGCCTTAAGGTCGGCGCGGCTTTCCGCCACTTCCAGCCGCACACCGAGCACTTCAGCATAGGCGGCAAGCTGTTCTACCGCGCCGGCTTTGCGGTTATCGGTATTCACCAGCACCAGCGAGTGTCCTGCTTTCACCACCTGCGCCGCCATTTTTGCGGTGGTGAGGGTTTTGCCTGCTCCCGGAGGGCCAATCAAAATATAACGATAGCCTTCGGTCAGCAGATTGATGGGCTCAAAACGGTAAGCGGTGGCCAGTGATGACTCCAAGAGGGCCGCAAGACTCTCTTCACTGTCATCCTTGAGAGGGGATTGTGCCTGTACCGCTTTTAGAAACCCATCGATCGTCTCTCCGGCAACACCATGCCGCTGCATGATCTGCTCGACATCCTTCACGATGTAATCCGGCATGGAGCGCATGCCTGAAGATGCTGCGGCGGGCTTGCTGCTGCGCTCTCCTAAAGCTGGGGCGGCCTCTGCTGGTTCTTCCACCGGAAGATCCGCAGGCTCTTCCTCTTGCGCCACGGTCACGGTGACCCCTTTGCCTTTGGGATGACGTGCGGTGGAGATAATCACTGCATCCTCTCCAATTTCCTCACGCATGATGCGCATGGCATCCTGCATGTCCGAGGCGGTAATGGTGCGGAGTCTCATGCGCTACCTATATCTGACCAAGGGTCTTGATCCGCGCTTTGGCGTGAATCTCATTTTGTGACATGACCACCGTATTGGAACGGAAGCGCTCGATGATGGAGCGCACATAGGGCCGGATGCTTGGGCTGGTGAGCAGCACGGGCATTTCGCCTTGCTGTTGCAACTGATCGAACTTACCGCGCACCGCCATAATAAATTCCTGAATCTTTGTTGGGGCCATGCTGAGTGTTTTATCATCCCCGGTGCCAGCCAGCGATTCAACAAATGTTTGTTCCCACTGCGGGGAGAGCGCTACGATGGGAATGTAGCCTTGCTCATTGCTGGCGGCGTAGCTGATCTGGCGCGCCAGCCGGCCACGCACATGTTCAGTGATCATCGTCAGGTTCTGGGTGACACGCGAGGATTCGGCGATGGCTTCCATGATCGTCGGCAGGTCACGGATGGAGACCATCTCGGTCAGCAGATTCTGTAATACGCGCTGCACACCATTGACAGAAATCTGCGAGGGCACGGTTTCTGCAATCAGCTTCTGATGGTCCTTGCCCATATCGTCGAGCAGCTTCTGCGCCTCGGCATAAGAGAGCAGTTCGGCAATGTTGTCTTTCAACACCTCGGTGAGATGGGTAGTGATGACGGTGGGCGGGTCCACCACGGTCAGGTTGCGGAAGAGCGCTTCTTCACGCAGGCTGTCATTGATCCACATGGCGGGAAGACCGAAGGTTGGCTCTACGGTCTCCTCACCGGGCAGGGTGATAGGATTGCCGCTTGGGTCCATCACGAGCAGCATGTCCGGGCGAATATCGCCACGGGCGCACTCCATTTCCTTTACCTTAATCACATAGGTGTTGGCAGGAAGCTGCATGTTATCCTGAATCCGCACCGGTGGCATCACAAAGCCAAGCTCTTTGGCAATTTGCTTGCGCAGCGCCTTAATCTGCTCAGTGAGGCGGTGGCCTTTCTGATAGTTGATGAGCGGCAGCAAACCATACCCTAGTTCCAGGCGGAGGCTATCAATCAGCATACTGCCTTGAATATTCTCATCTGCCTGTGCTGCTTCTGGTTGGCCAGGTTGCCCCATGGGCGCCAGCGCGGTGCCAGGCTGGCCCGGGCGGCTACGTGCGCTGGCGGTACCCGCTGGGCCTTGTGCGGCCGCTTCACGGGAAGCTTTGGTAGCAAACCACGCAATGAAGCCCATCATCGCGCCAAGCGTAAGGAAGGGGGCCGCCGGGATACCCGGCATCAGGGCGATAAGGAAGATGAGCGAGGACGTCACCCCGAGGGCCGCCGGGAACCGTGAGAGCTGGCCGAGCACGGCCTTATCGGACGAGCCGAGATTGCCTGACTTGGTGACCAGCATACCTGCTGCGGTCGAGACGATCAGGGCAGGAACCTGAGAGACCAGACCATCACCAATACTGAGAATGGTGTAGGTCTGGGCGGCCTCCTGAAAGGACATATCATGCATCAGCATGCCGATAATGATACCGCCCACGAAGTTCACAAAGGTAATCAGCAAGCCAGCGATAGCGTCGCCACGTACGAACTTGCTGGCACCATCCATGGAGCCGAAGAAGGTGCTTTCGTCTTCGAGTTCTTTACGGCGGTTTTTAGCGGCTTCCTCATCAATCAACCCAGCAGAAAGGTCTGCATCGATGGCCATTTGTTTGCCGGGCATGGCATCCAAGCTGAAACGGGCGGATACCTCAGCAATACGGCCCGAACCTTTGGTAATCACCACGAAATTGATGATAGTAAGAATCGCAAAGATAATGACCCCGATCACCACGCTGCCGCCCATCACGAAATTACCAAATGCCTCAATCACATGACCGGCGGCGGCTGTGCCCTTATCGCCTTCGGTGAGAATCAGCCTCGTTGAGGCGACGTTGAGAGCCAGCCGCAGCAGGGTGGCAATCAGCAGGATGGTCGGGAACGAACTGAGGTTCAGCGGCTTTTCGACAAACAGCACGGTCATCAGGATGAGGACCGAGATAGTGATCGACAGGCCAAGCAGCAGGTCGAGCAGTGTCGGATGAACCGGCTGAATGAGGCCCAGGATGATGCCAAAGAAGCCAAGCGCGAAGTAAATGTCGGCGCGGCGCATCGTACTCTTCACGCCCGATAGAACCATCGGCACGGAAAGGGCGGGCATCGCGCGGGTTTCAGCCATTACTGAGGACTCTTATCGTCAGAAGGTGAGGAGGAAATAATAGGACGGCGGCGCGTCAGGCGTTGCAGCGTCAGCCGGCGAAAATGATGATTGTCTATAAAATCGCTTGGAAGACCTCGGTACTGATGGTCTTGCAGAATATGATAGTCATACAGGTCACGTGCCGTCGCACGAAATATAGAGGGTAGGAACCTGAATTTCTCGACGCTTGTTGGTTCAAGGTCCTTGTTGTTTTCATGTTGCGGTTTGGATGAGAAAAAACCTGGTAATAACAGCTGGCCTAATGACCGAAGCACGTTGAGCAACTGCTTGGCAACAGAAACCGTGCCTGTTTGCTGTGATGTGTCATCTTGCCTTTCAGTACTGCTCATAGCCCCTCTACCTCGCCGTACTGCTTCAGCTTATTGCGCAGGGTGCGGATGGAGATGCCAAGAATGTTGGCGGCATGGGTGCGATTGCCGAGGCAGTGATCCAGCGTGCGCAGGATGAGATCCTTTTCCACTTCCTCCACCGTGCGGCCGACTAGGTGGCTGATTTCATCGGCGGGGATGGAATAGCCTGAGGAGCCATTATTATTGACCGCAGGCGTAACAGGAGAGGGAGCCGGGGCGGCGGCCGTTGCCGGGGGTGCGCCATAGGCAGAGACTTGCGGCAGCATGACGGCTGGGGCCTCAATCTGTGCGCCTTGGGCCATGAGCACCGTGCGGTGCATGATGTTTTCCAGTTCGCGTACGTTACCGGGCCATGGATAGGCTTTGATCTTGGTCAGCGCCTCGGCGGTGAAACGGCGCGGTGGCAAGCCGTTGGCCTTGGAGTATTTCTCAATGAAATGCTCGGCCAGCAGGGTGATGTCCTCGGGCCGCTCGCGCAGCGGTGGCAGTGCCACATTGATGACATTCAGCCGGTAATAGAGATCCTCGCGGAAGAGGCCTTTCTGCACGGTCTCTGGCAGGTTGCGGTTGGAGGTGGCGAGGATGCGGATGTCGATCTTCACCGGTTTAGAGCCACCCACACGGTCGATCTCCTGCTCCTGAATCGCGCGTAGCAGCTTGGCCTGTAGTTTCAGGTCCATTTCGCTGATTTCATCGAGCAGCAGGGTGCCGCCATCGGCTTCCTCGAACTTGCCGATACGACGATTTAATGCGCCGGTGAAGGCACCTTTTTCATGGCCGAACAGCTCCGATTCCAGAAGGTTTTCAGGAATCGCGGCACAGTTGACCGAGACGAAAGCCTTTCCTGCGCGCTTGCTTTTTTGGTGCACATACCGCGCGATGACCTCTTTGCCGGTGCCTGATTCGCCGGTAATGAGCACGCTGGCATCAGAGGGGGCAATCTGGTCCACCATACGCATCACAGCTTGCATTGCGGCAGACTGAAAAAGTACGTTACGGTTTTCTTCGGTCACCGCTTCCAGCACCGCGGCAATCAGCTCCTCATCGGGCGGCAGCGGGATGTATTCCTTTGCCCCGGCCTTGATGGCTTTCACGGCGGCTTCTGGATTGGCTTCCACACCGCAGGCGACGATTTCGATGGTAATGCGTTCTGCTTCAAGCATTGAGACGAGGCGGGCAATATCCTCATCTACTTGTATCATTAGAAGATCGGCGCCCTGGCCTTTGCAAAGCATTTCAACCGCTTCGTCCACGCCTGAGACCTGAACGACTTTAGCGCCGCGCGCACGGGCAATACGTGTTGCTGCGCCAATCTGCCCTTCGAGATCACCAACGATCATCAGACGCATGAACAGGGAACTCCTTCGAAGTGAATGTTCATCATATGCAAAGACTTACTTCTTATCGCCTTTGATGATTTCTGTCATGGTCACGCCGATGCGATCTTCCACGACCACGACTTCGCCACGTGCGACCAAGCGGTTATTGACGTATACGTCAATAGGCTCCCCAACTTTACGATCCAGTTCCACCACCGCACCGCGCCCGAGTTTCAGAAGCTGGCTTACCTGTATTGTAGCCTTGCCAAGGACTACTGAAACTTGCACAGGAATATCCTGCACGGCGTCCAGCGAGATGTTTCCATCTTCACTATCGCCAAACACACTTGCGAGTTCTGTATCAGCCATGGGGTCTCTCCTTATGCGGAATGATCGGGGGTAGTGGCCTCAGGAGGCGCAGGGCGAGCCTGTGTTTCCTGAAGGATGGTTTCGACGCTGTGCCAGATATCCTCAGCACGGATTTCCGCCGCACCATCTTCCCACTGCAGGCGTGCATCGTACGCTGCCAGAGAGGGATTGGCACGGACTTCCAGTATTCCTTCGTAATTTGTCTCCATACGAAGCTGACGCAGTGACTCTTCCACCGCATCCACCAGATCTGTATGGACCACAGCAACCAGTTTAGGCTGGCGAAGAAGAATCGGCAGACAGCGCGCCACGAGCGACTCAAAAAAGGCAGCAGGGTAGCTGCGCAGGGTGAGATGACAAACCTGTCGGGCAATGGCTAATGCTAGTTGCGATGTCTCGCGCCGCCCTTCATCCAGACAACGCTGATATTGGCCATGTGCCTGCTGCAACTGGGCATTCAGGGAGGCCAATGCCTGCTGAATTGCCTGCTGGCGCTGGACATCCTCCTGTTGCATCTGCTGACGGCCCTCTTCCATTCCATGCTGACGCCCTTGCTCGCGGGCATCAGCCATGGCACGGTCAAGTTGTTCCTGCGAATAGGTGGGAGGGGGCGGAGGGGCTTCTGGCTCAGTGGTGATCTCGATCACGACAGGCTCTTCTTCGGCCGGCTCAAACGGACGGGCAAAATCACGCAGGGCTCCGAAATCGAAGCGGGCGATCTGAAAGTCCGGCCGGGCGCTGCTCATGCCTGTTGCGTGTCCTTAATAAACCAGTTGATCCTCGCCATTGGCATCCGCAATGATGATCTCACCTTTGGCGGCCAGATCCTTGGCAATGCCAACAATATACATTTGTGCCTCGTCTACCTCTTTCAGGCGAACAGGGCCCATACCCTCAATATCCTCTTTGAGGATTTTGGATGCGCGCTCGGACATATTGCCAAAGAATAGATCTTTGATGGTATCTGATGCGCCTTTGAGCGCAGTTGCCAGTTTTTCTTTATCAATGGTACGAAGCAGCGCCTGTATACCCGGACCGTCGATCTTGCTAAGATCCTCGAAGGTAAACATGAGGGCACGAATGCGTTCTGCCGACTCATTGTTATTTTCCTCAAGGCGCCCCATGAATTTAGATTCGGTAGCCCGGTCAAAGTTGTTAAAGATCTCTGCCATCATCTCATGGCTGTCACGGCGCTGCGTTTTTGCCAGATTGCTCATGAATTCAACGCGCAATGTTTTTTCGATACCTTCCATGACCTCTTTCTTCACGGCCTCCATGGACAGCATCCGCATAATCACTTCCATGGCGAGGTCTTCGGGTAATTCGGTCAATACACGCGCGGCATGGTCTGGCTTGATCTTGGAGAGTACCAGTGCGATGGTTTGCGGGTATTCATTTTTCAGGTAGCTGGCGAGAATTTCTTCGCTCACATTGCCAAGCTTATCCCAGGTGGTGCGTCCGGCGGGGCCGCGAATATCTTCCATAATGGAATCGACGCGATCTTTGCCAAGCGCCTTCAGCAGCAAACGCTCTGTAGTGTCATAGGTGCCGACAATGGCACCTGAAGCAGACATTTGCTCACTGAATTCAAGAAAGAGACGCTCCACTGTTTCTGACTTGACGCGACCAAGACTCGCCATGGTGGCGGAGAGTTCCTTGATCTCCTCATCCTCCATCATGGAGAATAATTTGCTGGCATTTTGCTCACCAATGGACATGAGCAGGATGGCGGCCTTTTGAGAGCCGTTGAGCTTCCGATATTCTTCGGTGGTGGCGAGGTCTTTATCTGCCATGGGCTACTTCCTTCTGCTCGCGCCTAGTTATCGAGGAATGCCCACTGGCGGACGATCGACATCGCCTCTTCCGGATGGGTTTCGATCAGGTCATTGATCTTCTTCAGTACTGCCGCTTTTACGCCGCCATCTACCCGATCAATGCTGATCAGCACATCGTCATCCTCACCCGTGAGATCAGGTAAGCGGGCGGTCATGCTTGGGCCACCCAGCAGCGCACGTTTCAGTTCATCTTCTTCTGCCTCACCCTCGCTTGTCGTAGCGACAGCGCGTGCAACCAGCGGACGGATCACCAGCAAGATGAACAGGATTGCCACGCCGCCGATCACCAATGTCTGAATGATGTTCGACATATCCTGCTTGAGGAAATCGAGCGGCCCTTCAGCAAACTCCGTTTTCTCACGGGCAAACGGCATGTTCACAACATCAACTTTATCCCCACGTGCTTCGTCATACCCAACGGCTGAGCGCACCAGCGCTGTTAACTGGGCGATTTCTTGCTCCGAGCGCGGCTCATACACTTGCTCGCCAGCGTCATTGGTGATGTAGCGGCCATCGACCAGAACGGCGATGGAGAGGCGATTGACCGTGCCGGTATGCTTTACGTGATTTTCCACCGTTTTTGAGATTTCATAATTGGTGGTTTCATCGCTACGCTGACGCACGCTTTCATTCTGAAAAGCGCCTTGTCCGCCCGTGGGGTCAGGTAGATTCTGCCCAACTGAAACATTATCTTTCTGGTCCTTTTCTGTGGACCGTTCGTTTTCTTCAATTCCCTGAATCGAGCGCGCAACCTGACCTTCAGGATCAAAGGTCTCAGAGTTGGTGACAACGCGATCAAAATCGATATCCGCATTGACTTCTGCTTTTACATTACCAAAGCCCACAGAGCGCTCCAGCAGGCGTTCGATGGTTGCTTTCAGCTTGTTTTCGTAGCTTTGGCGGAATTCCTGTGCCGTCGTGGCGAGTACATCGGGGTCATTTTCATCTTCAATGCCCCGTGCCAGCAGATTCCCACGTTGGTCAATAATGGTGATTCGTGATGGCTTCAGGCCAGGAACCGCGGTGGCTACCAGATGTTTAATACCGGCGATTTCATTTTTTTCCAACTCGGCCATGCCGCGAATTTTCAGTGCTACGGAGGCGGTTGGGTCTGTTTTCTCACGGGTGAATAACTCCCGTTTGGGAATGACAAGATGAACCCGCGCCTGCTCGACTTTGGAAAGAGAGGCAATGGTACGCCCCAACTCACCTTCCAATGCACGCAATTTGTTGACGTTCAGGACAAAGTTAGAGGTTCCAAGCGCCTCGGATTTATCAAAAATTTCATATCCTGTAATGCTACCCTCTGAGGGAAGTCCCATTTGTGCCAGTTTAACGCGCATCTCTTCTACGCGATCGCTGGGAACCATGATTTGCGCCCCTCCCATACCCAACTGATAGGGAATACCTGACTTCTCTAGCTCGCCGACAATCGTTCCGCTTTCGTCTAAAGAAATATTTGAATAAAGCGGCGCCATCATGGGAGAGGACGCGTTGACCGTTAGAAAAACAAAAAACCCAATAAGGAAGAGGGCGGTTGCGGCAAGAGCTAGCAGTTTCGTTTGGCTGAGTTCACGGAGTGATTGCACCATTGCGTTCATGCCAAGCTCTCCTGCTTGTATTGGGTTGCCTGCTCATCATCAGCGCTAAAGGTTAATAAAGCGTGAAGACGAGGAAAAATTTACCTAGCACGTCTATAAAAGCATTCTAAACAAATGCCTACAACAGGTAATTTTGATGTGACGTGTAAAAAAAGCGGTTGATTTTTCCCAACGCGCTAAAAAAACAAGAGAATTTTTTTTGAAATTTCGTTTCATGAAAATGGCAAGGCTGCCATGATCGTGTAGGTCTTTGTTTTTACGCTCTATGCTTTTAATATAGGTGGTTAAAAGAAAGAATGTGAAATAATATTTGCCATAAAGTGGTCGGGGCGAGAAGATTCGAACTTCCGACCCCCTGCTCCCGAAGCAGGTGCGCTACCAGGCTGCGCTACGCCCCGACATCTTTATTTTGCAATTGCTAAAACAGGCAAACCGCAACCGACCATGGGTCAGGTGCGGAGTCATAGCGTCTGTGCTGGGGGCTGTCAACGCAGCTCTTGCGGCAAAATCGTCACGCGGGGAAAGTTTCTCATTCAGAAGTGGCGGCGTTGTCTTCCCCACTTGCGAATCTTTCAAGCTGTGTCTAGATGTGTAGATAAGATGGTAAGTGTTTCTTTATATTTTTGTGAAATACTCATCTTGGATAATCGTGAGAGTGACCGCTTCTCTGGTCAGCCCAACAGAATGGACGACGAATGACAAAGACAGGAAAAGAAACCAAAAACACGCGCTACTGCTCTTTCTGTGGGAAGAGTGAGCATGAGGTGCGTAAGCTGATCGCGGGTCCGACCGTTTTCATCTGTGATGAATGCGTTGAGCTCTGCATGGATATCATTCGCACGGCTGACAAAACTGTCGTTGAACACGATGATGATAATATTGCCAAACCTCACGAAATTCGCAAAGTTCTTGATGATTACGTGATTGGACAGGAGCAGGCAAAGAAGATTCTCTCCGTCGCAGTGTACAACCACTACAAGCGCATTTCGCTGATTGAAAAAGGCAGCGACGTGGAGCTGCAGAAGTCTAACATTCTGTTGCTGGGGCCGACCGGTTGCGGGAAAACACTGCTTGCCCAAACGTTGGCGCGCATTCTCGATGTGCCCTTCACCATGGCTGACGCTACGACGTTGACCGAAGCTGGCTACGTGGGTGAAGATGTCGAAAACATTATTCTGCGCCTTCTTCAGGCCGCTGACTATAACGTCGATCGTGCCCAGCGCGGTATTGTCTACATCGACGAAGTGGACAAAATCTCTCGCAAATCAGACAATCCTTCTATTACCCGCGATGTTTCCGGAGAGGGAGTGCAGCAAGCCCTGCTGAAAATCATGGAGGGGACCGTAGCTTCAGTGCCACCCCAAGGCGGCCGTAAGCATCCTCAGCAGGAGTTTCTGCAAGTGGATACCTCCAATATTCTCTTTATCTGTGGCGGTGCTTTTGCCGGGCTGGATAAAATTATTGCCGCGCGCGGCAAGGGCTCTGCCATCGGTTTTGGCGCAGATGTTCGCAGTGAAGAAGGCCTGCGACCGGGTGAGCTTTTGGCAAAGGTGGAGCCTGAGGATCTGCTGAAATTTGGTCTGATTCCTGAGTTTGTTGGTCGTCTGCCTGTCATTGCAACGTTAAATGACTTGGATGAGGCGGCATTGATAAACATTCTTACCGAGCCAAAGAACGCGCTGGTGAAACAATATCGTAAGCTCTTTGAGATGGAAGACGTAAAACTCTCCTTCACGGATGATGCGCTGAGCGCGATTGCCAAAAAGGCCATCAAACGTAAAACCGGTGCGCGGGGGCTACGTGCCATCATGGAGGAGCATTTGCTCAATTTGATGTATGATATTCCGGAGCTGGAAACAGTCTCTGAGGTGGTTATCAACGCCGATACCGTTGAAAAGAACGGTGAACCGCTGGTGGTGCATCAGCAACCGACAAAACCGACGGCGGGTGAGGCTTCTAAAAACTAGTAAAAACTAGTCATCTCGCCTTTCAATAAAAGCGGTCTTTCATTCACACATGAAAGGCCGCTTTTATATTGTGTGGTGCGTCAACGCACGGATGGCGGGCTGAAAATCATCGATTAGCGAAAAAGCGTAAAGCACTGGTAAAGGTATCAATCGCGCTCTATATTATGGAGGAAACTTATTCCATAGAGATCGCATGACCGAACCCTCTTCCATGATTATTCCTGTCCTCCCATTGCGCGATATTGTTGTCTTCCCAGGGATGGTGGTTCCGCTTTTCGTTGGGCGTGAGAAATCTGTTAAAGCGCTTGATAGCGTGGTGAAGCATGATAACCGCATTTTATTGATCTCGCAGAAAGATGGCGGACAGGACGATCCGGCGGTTTCTGAGCTTTATCATGTCGGCACGATTGCTTCTGTACTTCAGCTGCTTCGTCTACCAGACGGTACAGTGAAAGTGCTGGTGGAGGGCGTACGCCGCGCGCGAGTTCTGGAGGCATTACCGAATAGTGATTATCATCAGGTGACCGCTGAGCCGCTCGATGAGCTGGTGGGAGACCGTCAGGAGATGGAGGCGATGTTCCGCACCGTCATCTCGCAGTTTGAGCAATACGTGAAGCTCAATAAGAAAATTCAGCCGGAAACGCTCGGCGCGGTACTAAAAATTACCAATCCGTCCTCGCTGGCCGATACCGTGGCGGCGCATATGCAGATCGATATCGCAGCGAAGCAGGAAATTCTCGAGATGCTCAATGTCTCTGAGCGTCTGGAACAGGTCTACGCCCTGATGGAGTCGGAAATCAGCGTCCTCAACACGGAGAAGCGTATCCGTTCACGCGTGAAGCGTCAGATGGAGAAAACCCAGCGCGAGTATTACCTCAATGAACAGCTCAAGGCGATTCAGAAAGAGTTGGGTGAGGGAGAGGACGGGCGCGATGAAATTGGCGAGTTGGAGGAGCGTATTGCCAAAACAAAACTCTCCAAAGAGGCGCGTGAGAAATGCGTCGCTGAGCTAAAAAAATTGCGATCCATGAGTGGTATGTCCGCCGAAGCGTCAGTGATCCGCAATTACATTGACTGGATGGTGTCGATTCCATGGAAAAAGCCAACCAAAATCCTGCGTGATCTCAAGCGCGCGCAACGCGTACTTGATGAGGATCATTACGGTCTGGACAAAGTGAAAGAGCGGATTCTTGAGTATCTCGCGGTGCATGAGCGTACCAAGTCACTGCGCGGCCCCATTCTCTGCCTCGTCGGTCCACCGGGGGTCGGAAAAACCTCCCTTGCGCGATCCATTGCGCGTTCAACTAACCGTAACTATGTGCGCATTTCGCTTGGAGGCGTGCGTGATGAGGCGGAAGTGCGTGGTCATCGCCGGACTTATATTGGCTCGATGCCCGGTAAGATCATTCAATCGATGAAAAAAGCAAAGTCGTCGAATCCGCTGATGCTGCTCGATGAGATTGATAAAATGGGCCATGACTTCCGCGGTGACCCTGCGGCAGCGCTGCTCGAGGTGCTTGATCCGGAGCAAAACAAGTCGTTCAATGACCATTACCTGGAAGTCGATTACGACCTGTCTAACGTGATGTTCATCGCCACGGCGAATTCACTTAATATGCCGCGCCCGCTAATGGATCGCATGGAGATCATCCGTATCCCTGGTTACACCGAGGATGAGAAAGTCAATATTGCCAAGACCCATCTCATTCCCAAGCAGGTGAAGGATCACGGTCTCAAGAAAGACGAGTGGAGCATCTCCGATGATGCCCTGCGTGACATCATCCGCTACTACACCCGCGAAGCAGGGGTGCGGAGCCTTGAGCGTGAAATTGCCTCACTGGCCCGTAAATCGGTAAAAACTATTTTGCTGGGTAAAAAAGAGAAGGTGGTCATTACCTCGCGTAATCTGGGGAAATTCCTCGGAGTGCGAAAGTTCAGCTATGGCATGGCGGAGCAGGAAGATCTGGTCGGTATGACCACAGGTCTGGCGTATACAGAAGTCGGCGGCGATCTGCTGACTATCGAATCCGTAACCGTGCCGGGCAAAGGGCGCATCACTTTTACCGGGAAACTCGGCGACGTGATGAAAGAGTCCATGCAGGCGGCGTTCTATTTTGTGAAGTCACGCGCGCACCGTTTCGGCATTAACCCCAACGTGTTTCAGAGCAAGGATATTCACGTCCACGTTCCGGAAGGCGCCACGCCCAAGGACGGCCCCTCGGCGGGGATTGCGATCTGCACCACCATCGTTTCTGTACTGACAGGTATCCCGGTAAAGCGCAACGTTGCCATGACCGGTGAGGTTACCCTGCGTGGTCGCGTCTTGCCTATCGGCGGGCTGAAGGAGAAGCTGCTTGCGGCGCATCGTGGGGGCATTGAGACCGTTCTCATCCCTGAGGAAAACGTCAAAGACCTCGAGGAGATTCCCGAGAACGTTAAGCGTGGTCTTACCATCATCCCCGTAGGACGAGTGGAGGATGTGCTCAAACACGCTTTGGTGGAAGAGCCTAAGGCCATTGAGTGGACCGAGGCGGTCGACGCTCCGGTTGCTGTTCCGCCATCTGCCAGTGACACGCCGGTCGGTGACGTTGAATCCGGTATAGTGACGCACTAAGCGTTTGCCAAACCCGATAACAAAAAAGGCGCTTCGGAGGGGAAGCGCCTTTTTTGCTTAGAGGAGGGGTAAACTAAATCTGGCGGGCAGGCTGAGCAGCATCACGCTGGGCAACAACTCCGCTGGTCCATTTGCCGGGAGTGTGTGGTGCTGCAGTGGTTTCCTGTATGACAGCCTGTTGGCTAGGCGTGATTAATGCCTGCCTTGCCATGGCTTGTGCTTCTGGTGACACGGCAATGGCCTGCTGGCCGGCGGCAGGTGTCGGGGCCAGGGTGGTGGGTGTGCTGCCGATGGAGGCTTCGGTCGCGGCGGCTTGATCTTTAAGCTTCTGCGCCACTTCCTGCATCTGCTCGACGCCCATGGTAAGGCCAGCATCAGTCAATGCCTTATACTGATCCAGCGCTCTTTGGCTAGTTACCGGCGGGAACTGAACGCCTGGCACCGCGATCATATCGCGTAGCACCGCTGGCATATAAACAAAGGAAAATTCCAGCCCATTGGGCGTAAAGGTCATTTTGCTAACGGGTGTCGATGCCACCACGCTATGGGCCAGTTTTTCCGCCGCCTGACCAAATAAAGTGTTGGTCATCTGGGCATTGGTGGCTGAGGAAGGGGTCGGAGTGTCTGTCATAGCAACCTCAGGCCATGGCGCGTTGGCTGAGGCGAATTTCCGACGCGGTCAGAATCACCTCGGCAAATTTTGGGGAGAACAGCTTGTTCAGCACCATGCGCTTGATGGACTCCTGAAAATGCCGCCGCCGTTCATCGTTTAACATAGTGTTGACGGTGATGGCGCTCAGGCCACCATCGGCGACCGGATTACTGCAGAGGACATACCCATTATCCAGCGGTTGAATATAATCATGCGGGTCAAACATGGAGCCAACTACCTTCGTCACTCATGGCGTTTTCGATACCTTGATAATACCAAAACGCCCGGCGGGCTGTGTGTGACAGTTTGGTGAAACTTTTATTGCCGTATTTTAATAAAATGCAAGGAATCCTGCGTGACAGCGGCTTACAGGCGACGTCCCAGCCAGATCACTTTGCCGATGACATTCAGCGCGTGCGGGGCGATGTCTTCCACCGCGGAATAAAGTGGGTTGTCACTGATGATGGCCAGCCTTTGGCGTACCGGATCAATGCGTAGGCGCTTGACCATCAGATGGTCTTCGTAGCCAATGACAAAAATGCCGTCCGTGCGCGGATAGGATTCGGTAAGGTCCACCAACACGGTATCCCCATCGCTGAGGGTCGGCTCCATGGAATCGCCCTCCACGTGGATGATGGCCAACTCGCTGGTGGGCGCATTGCTGACGCGTGACAGCCAGTTGCGCTGGAAACAGAGGTGATAGCGGATATTTTCCTGCTGGATGAGCTTGCCGTGCCCGGCAGAGGCCACCACGTCATAGGCGGGAATCGGCACAAAATCACCTTCCTCCAGTACTAAACGACCACCTTCTGGCTCGGTTGGGATCAGCAGCTCTTCGTCAATATTCAAAGCTTGCGCCAGCGCTTTTCGGTCCGCGGGCTGCAAATGCTTGGGGCTGCCTTTGTAAATGAACTGGTGTAGATAGGCATGATTGCGCCCCATCGCCAATGACGCGGATTTCATATCAATCTCGTGGGCGCGGGTGCGAAAGATATTTAGAAGGTTACGGCGGACTTTATCCATATCCTAAGAAACTACCGTTGATCGGAAGAGTTGGCAAGAGGGTATGCGAAATAATATGATATTATCCTATTGCTCAGGCAAATTTGCTTGTGCAAAGCCTTGCGCTGGGGCAAGCAGACAATAAATAGAGGTGCCATGCTTGAACCTTCCGATCGCCTGAATGCTTTGCTTAGCCAGCTGCAACACGTCTCTCCCCAAGCGATTGTCATGGGGTTGGAGCGCATAGAAGCGCTGTGCGCGGCACTGGGGCATCCGGAGCACCGTCTGCCGCCGATCATCCATCTGGCGGGAACAAACGGTAAGGGCTCAACGAGTGCCTTTCTGCATGCTCTGGCAGAGGCCCACGGGCTGACGGTGCATCGCTACACCTCGCCGCATCTGGTGCGCTTCCATGAACGCATTATGATTGCAGGGTCTGACATATCGGATGATGCGCTATTGCGCCATCTTGAGGCGGTGATGCCGCATGCTCACGCGCTTGGTGCAACCTTCTTTGAAAGCACCACCGTGGCGGCGTATCTGGCGTTTGCGGAAACCCCGGCGGACCTGCTGATTCTAGAGACTGGTATGGGGGGACGGCTCGATGCCACCAATGTAGTAACCCCGATTCTCTCAGCGATCACGCCGATTTCATTTGATCATCAGGCCTTCCTTGGGACTACGCTGGAAGCGATCGCCGGTGAAAAAGCAGGGATTATGAAGCCCGGTGTGCCGTGTGTTTTAGGACCGCAGCCAGCACCGGCTGAGCCGGTATTCCGCCAGCGGGCGCTGTCACTTGGTTGCCATCTTTATGCGTATGAGCGCGACTGGCGGATTGAGCCGGAGGCCGAGGGGTTCAGCTACATCTCTGATGCCTGCTGGCTGGATGGGCTGGTGCCCTCTCTGGTGGGCGAGCATCAATATGTAAACGCAGGTACTGCCTTGGCGTGCTTCGAGCTGCTTCAGGAACGCTGGTGCCTCGATGAGGCACAGATTCGTGATGGGCTTCGTAAGGCGGTCTGGCCTGCGCGGCTCCAGCGATTGGAGGGTACGGCGTGGAATGCGGCGTTACCCGAAGGCGCAACATTGTGGCTGGATGGCGGGCATAACGAAAGTGCGGCAGTGATGCTGCGGGGCTGGATCGCATCGCGGCGGAGGCCCGTGCATGTGATTTGCGGTATGCTGGCGGATAAGGATCATGCTGCATTTCTGGCGCGTTTTGATCAGGTGGCAGCCAGCGTACAATGCCTCACCATCCCCGAGACTCCATCATCTGCAGCAGCAGAGGCATTGGTAGCTGCGGCGCAAAAGTCAGGGGTGCGAGCGGAAATGGCTGAAAACCTAATGATGGCCCTGCAAGCACTTTCCAAAAGCGAGCATGCCCCGTATGATGTGCTTATCTGTGGCTCGCTCTACCTCGCGGGGTATGTCTTGCGCGGGGTATGCTAGCCGCACCAACGATGACGTGTTTTTACACGATGAATGCGAAGGAGATGCCGTGCCATCGAATGACCTAGGCAATCAGCGCCGCATAAATGAAGTATTGTCTTCCTATTGGCATATGCAGCGCGGTGAGCGCCCATATCCTTTGGAGCAGGAGATTGATGTCGATCATTTGATGGAAATCTGGGACTCCTGTTTTCTAGTGCGGGTGGAAAGCCATGCCGCCGAACGAAAATATACCTATCTTCACCTGGGCTCGGCGTTGGTTACGGCGTATGGTGGCACACTTGATGATAAAGAAATTTGCGAAAAGCTGGTGTTTCCATCGAATATGTCACTGGTGCATAAGTTTGACGAGGTCGTCAATCGTGCGGCCCCCATTTTGGATGAGTCTGAATTTACCAATTCACGTAATGTTCCGGTGCGCTACCGGTCAATTATGTTACCGTTAGGGCAACAAGATGGCAAAGTCGGCTTTATCATTGGCGGCATGCGATGGAAATCATACTAATGGCAAAGCGGTATGATTGATTTTGCTCCGCTTTCCATCCGCCGTAGTACCCGGCAGACGGATCATATCACGCGCTATCGTGTTGAGCAGGCAGGCAAGCCGCCGGTCATCGTGGAGGCGGCGAGCGCGGCGGAGGCGCTAAAAAAAAGTGGCGTGCGAGAGGCGACGCGTATTGTCAATCTGGACGTGGAGCGCCTCAATATGCTGGCCAGCGGCGTGCTGCTTCCAGAAGAGTCGACGGTTTCCACTAACATTGCGCTGGATGAAGATGTGCTGCCTCAGTTCTTTCAGGCGGATCTGAGCGCGCAGGCCGAAACCGACGTAGCCTTTGAGGAAATGTCCGTAGGAACGCTTGCCGAGATGCTGAGCAGGCCCGCGGAGAAGCCGTTTGCACCGGCCGCGATGGCGCACGCTTCATCTGGCGTGGCGGCTACGCCTTCCACCATGGAAAGCCAGCACCGGCAGGAAATGGCGACCATGGCGGTGCCGCCAGCAGGGTTACCATCCATGGATGAAACGCCTGCAGATGCGACGGGTGCGCCAGGGGATGACTCGGCAGCCCCTTCTGCCGTGGCGGGAAATAAGCCGACTGATGTGTTTGTGATCGGTGGGACGCCCGCAGCCCCGGTTGAGCCGCAAAAAGAGCTGACGCCTGAGGAAATCCGTCGCTTGCTCAGTAGTCAGGAAGGTGAGTCGTGAGCCGCGTTGGTTGTTTGTGTGCGCTGATGGTGGTCCTTGCTGCTCCGGCGTTGGCGCGGGATCAGATTCGTGTGGTGGGCTCCTCCACGGTGTTTCCATTTGTTGCTGAGGCGGCTGAGCATTTTGGCGAGAAGACGCGCTTTCGCACGCCCATCGTGGAAGAAAACGGCACAGGAGGAGGCATCGCCCTGTTTTGCAGCGGGCTTGCCCCGGACGTACCGGCGGATATGGCCAATGCATCGCGTGCCATGAAAGAATCTGAGCGTGCGTTCTGTGCGGAAAACGGGGTGACTGATATTCTGGAAATCCCGCTCGGCTATGACGGGATTGTTGTGGCTAACACAAAGCAAATGCCTGTGGTTTCCTTTACCCTGCATCAGCTGTTTTTGGCACTAGCGCATGAGGTGCCTCAGGGAGGGGGGCTGGTGCCCAATCCCTATCGGCGGTGGAGTGAGATAGATCCATCCTTGCCGGAGCGTGAGATCGAGGTCTATGGACCGCCGCCTTCTTCGGGCACGCGTGACTCGCTGGTCGAGATTCTCGGTAGCGTGGGTTGCAAGCTCCCAGAATACATAGCGGCCTATCCTGACGAGGCCGAACGCAAAGACGCCTGCCACGCCCTGCGTGAGGATGGGCGTTTCATCGAGGGGCGGGAGGACGACAACATCATCGTGATGAAGCTCGGCGCAAACCCGGATGCCTTTGGTATTTTCGGCTTCAGTTACCTCGATCAGAATGCTGATCGTGTGCAGGGCAATCCGGTGGATGGGGTGCTGCCCACGTATGAGCATATCTCTGCCGGAGGCTATCCTCTGGCGCGTGTACTGTATGTGTATGTGAAAAAACAAGCCATTGAGCATATCCCCGGCCTCAAGGAATTCAGCCAGGAGCTTACCAGCGAAGATGCCGTAGGCGAGGAGGGCTACCTCACACTGAAGGGCCTGATTACGCTGTCAATTGACCAATAGAAGAAGGTCAGAATGCATTTTAATCTGATCATCCTCGAAAAAGGCAAAGGGATTAGTTTTACATGTTGACCAAGTAGATGCAGGGCCACGGGGCAGGCGCTACGTAACACGTGCCTGTCAGAGTGCTAAAAAATTAATCTTTTTTAAAGATTGCTCACGTATACTTTAAGTGTGATTCGCTGCTGCTGCGAAGAAGAGGCCCCTAAATGCTAAATGATTGTCAAGGTGTATTTCTATGAGTGATAACAATATTCTTAGTACCGCCGACGCGTCAATTGTATCTCAGATTCTCGAGTTACAAGCGAGAGGAATCATGGGGAGAGAGGGCAACCAAGAGATGCAGCAGACCTTGAGCAGGTCTCTTGGCAATTTTACTCCTGAACAAGTGCAAGAATTTACCCAATTTCAGCAGGCCTATCGTACGGCATGGGAACGCTACGAAAATCAGAGCATCACAGGCGAGTCACCGGCTGCTCGTCAACCTACGACGCAAGATAGAAGTCGCGGGCGCTAAATATCCAGCTCTTCCAGAATGGTGTCGCCGCGCAGGGCGGTTTGCTCCTGGATGAACGCAAAGCGGGTTTCGGGCTTTTTGCCCATGAGGTGATCGACGCGGTTGCGCGTGGCCGCTTCATCCTCGCGCTCGACCACGACCTTCAGTAAGGTGCGCGTGGCCGGGTTCATGGTGGTTTCCTTCAGCTGCGGCGCGGTCATCTCGCCCAAGCCTTTGAAGCGGCCGACTTCCACTTTGCCGCGGCCTTTGGATAGCTCGGCCACCATCTTGTCCTTCTGCTTGTCGTTCATCGCGTAATAGTTTTGCGTGCCCTGATGCAGGCGGTAGAGCGGCGGCTGGGCGAGGTAGAGATGCCCGCCGTAAATCAACTCCGGCATCTCCTGATAGAAGAATGTCATGAGCAGGGAGGCGATGTGCGCACCGTCCACGTCGGCGTCGGTCATGATAATGACTTTTTCGTAGCGTAGCGCCTCGCGGTCAAAATGTTTGCCGCTGCCGCAGCCAAGCGCCTGCAGCATATCGGCGATTTCCTGATTCTTCATGATCTTCTCACGCGTCGCGTTGGCCACGTTGAGGATCTTGCCGCGCAACGGAAGCACGGCCTGTGTTTCGCGGTCACGCGCCTGCTTGGCGGAGCCTCCGGCGGAGTCGCCCTCGACCAGGAATAACTCGGTGCCCTTAGGTGTGGAGCGGGTGCAGTCGGCCAGCTTGCCGGGCAGGCGCAGCTTGGTAGTGACCGTCTTGCGGTTGATGTCACGCTCCTGCTTGCGGCGCAGGCGCTCTTCCACCCGGTTGATGATGAAGGTCAGCAGGGCCTGCGCGGATTCGGCGTCGCCGGAGAGCCAATGATCGAACTGATCGCGGAGCGCATTCTCCACGAGGCGTGCAGCCTCCGGCGTGACCAGCTTGTCCTTGGTCTGTCCCTGAAACTGGGGGTTTTTAATGAACACGGACAGCACCGCCATGCAGCCACCCATCACGTCATCAGGGGTGACCAGGCTCACTTTCTTGATATTGGCCATTTCTCCAAAGGCGCGGATGCCTTTGGAGATGGCGCCCCGTAAGCCAGTTTCGTGGGTGCCGCCCTGCGGGGTGGGGATGGTGTTGCAGTAGGTCTGCATGGTGCCTTCCTCGTCGGCGGGCCAGCAGACGGCCCACTCCACGCGCCCCATGCCTTCGGCCAGCTGTGCCTCACCGGAGAAGAGGGATGAGGTAACCAGTCGGCGTTCGCCCAGTTCCTGGCGGAGATAATCCCGAATCCCGCCGGGGAAGGCGATGATGGCTTCGGCAGGGACTTTGTCGGGGTCAGAAATCAGTTCCGGTGCACAGGCCCAGCGGATTTCAACGCCGCTAAACAAATACGCCTTGGAGCGGATCAGCTTATAGATGCGCTCAGGGCGGAATTTGGACGCTTTGCCGAAGATATCGGCGTCCGGCACAAACGTGATAGCGGTGCCCCGGCGGTTTTGTGTGGTGCCGGTTTGCTTCAGCTTGCCCTTGGGCTCACCGCGCGAATAATCCTGTTCATAGACCTTGCGGTCACGGGCCACTTCCACATGCAGCTCTGAGGCCAGCGCGTTGACTACGGAAATGCCCACCCCGTGCAGACCGCCTGAGGTTTCATAGGCTTTGCTGGAAAATTTGCCCCCCGAGTGCAGCGTGGTGAGAATCACCTCCAGCGCGGATTTCTTGGGGAAGCGCGGGTGCGGATCCACCGGGATGCCGCGTCCGTTATCGATAATGGTCAGGCGGTTGCCCGGTTCCAGCTTTACCTCAATGCGGTTGGCATGACCAGCGACGGCCTCATCCATGGCATTGTCGAACACCTCATTCACGAGGTGATGCATGGCGTTTTCATCCGAGCCGCCGATATACATCCCCGGACGACGGCGAACAGGCTCCAGTCCTTCAAGAACTTCAATATGTTCTGCGGTGTAGGCCTCGGCGGAGGCGGTACGGGCCTGTTTGGCGGCAAATAGGTCACTCATGGGGTTAATATATCGCCAAAGCGGCAGAAAACAAGGAGTTTTGCGGTTTTTTATAATACTTCATAAAAGCTTCATATGCACTCATCATTTGTAGTAAGTAAAATGTCATCAAACTTTGTCCTTATTGTATGTCATCATGACTGATGGTCTTTTGTCGCGGCGCCAGCTTCTAGCTGTTTCACCCGTTCTAGCCGCCGCTGCATGCTCAAAATCAGAGCATCAGCTTGCAGATAAGCTAGCAAAATTTATGTATGTTGATCAGAATGGTAATCATATTCAGATAGGAAGCTCAACCGCTCTGCGTGCTTTGCTAGGCAATCGCCCTACGATCGTGGCGTTCGGGTGGACCGGCTGCAGTGCAGAGGCTCCGGAGTTACATCCGGCGCTTGCTCAACTATCCCGCCAACAGGATATGAATATCGTTGTCATTAATCTGATACCAGAGACGGATTTAATGGCCGGTCCAAACGCCTATTATGATACTTTGCGTAGGGCAGGTGTTGTTTCGCAGGGGATGACCGTGCTGAATCCGGTGCAAGTGGTTAACGGAAATCGTCTGGATGGTTCAAACCAAACAGCAAATCTTTTGGCTCGCGATCTTGGCATTATTACACCGCCGGACCGGCCGCTTATGCATTCAACCACGCTCCTTTTATTCGATCGGAATGGCGTAGAAATTCGTCGTGCTTCGGTCGCGACTCCGACGGCAGCTCAGCAAGCTGTGAATGACATCACTTCCACCCTGCAACGTGCGGCTTCAGAGCGAGGACGGTAATCATGCCAACCGTGGTGCCTTACCAACAGGATCGCTCTTTTCCCAGCGGTTCTTCGCAGGGGGTGAAAGTGGCGAGCCTTTCTGCGCTAGGGGCGCTGGTGCTGGCTCCGTATGTGATTCCTGCTCTTGGTTTGGATAGTGGTTTTGTTGCCGGGCAGACGTTCGATGCGTTCCATTCCGCGCAGGCAGGGGCCGGTCTGGCAGGTTGGTTATCGCAAAACTTGGCGGCATTACCAGCCATTGGAACGACCATCGCGGATGGCGGTTGGGGAACGGCACTGAGCGCGGCAGGAGTGGGGATAGGGGGGCTTCTCGTAGGGAACTCGGTGATCCGCCATAGCGATTCCGAGAAAGGAATGTCTTGGGGGCACTGGATTCATCGCATCTCGCTGGTCACCAGCATGCTGATTTCGTTGCCAGCATTGCTCACGGCTGTGAGTCTTTCACTGACATTTCTTTCTTCATGGGCGCTTGGGCCACACGCGGGCAATGCCGTAATGGACATAACCTGGCCGACGCTGGGGGCCATCCCTATGCAGCATGATGCCGCGTCGGGGGCTGGAGCCCTGGCGGGCACACTCTCGCATATGTTGGCATGTACGATTCCCGCGATCCCTGCCGGTATGGCTATGGCTGGCTTTGGTCAGCACCGCAATACCCCTAGTGCCGCCGAGGCGGTGCCACCTGCCTTACAGATTGATGCACGCAGTGCACGGCAAGACCGTATGGTGCCATCATCCATGCATGCGCATCATGCAAGGTATTAGGGATGACTAGTCTTAGCTAGCCAACGCCGCGATCTGCTTCAAAAACTCCTGCACGCCACGCATTTTGTCTTTTTCACTGTTCCATGAAGTGCTGAGCACAAGTTTTTGATCGGCACGAATTTTCATGCGGTTGGAGTGCTTGGCGATGTATCCAATGAGTGCTTCAGGCTTGGGGAACTGGTTACGGTGGAAGGTGATCACCGCGCCCTTCGGCCCGGTATCAATCCGCTCGATGCAGGCGCTGCGGCTGAGCTGCTTGATGCGCATGACTTCAAGTAACGTGTGAACGTCCGCTGGCAGGGGGCCGAAGCGGTCTGCCATTTCAGCGGCGAAGCTATCAATATCTTCTTCTGACTGCAGGCCGGAGAGGCGGCGATAGAGGCTCAGACGAAGCGTTAGGTCTTCGATGTAATCTTCTGGAATAATAACAGAAACGCCGAGATTGATCTGCGGCGACCAGTCGGCATCTTCGTCCTGTGGTGCCGCATCTGGCAGCTTCGCCGCGCGGGCGGCGGCCACCGCTTCCGAGAGCATCTGCTGGTACAGCTCTACACCGACTTCCTTGATGTGGCCGGATTGTTCTTCACCCACCAGATTGCCAAAGCCGCGGATGTCCATGTCATGGCTGGCCAGTGTAAAACCAGCCCCTAGCGTATCAAGCGATTGCATCACCTCTAGACGCCGGTTTGCCTGATCGGTCAGCTTGGCGTGATGTTGCAGGGTGAAATAGGCATAGGCGCGCACCTTACCGCGCCCCACCCGGCCACGCAGCTGATAGAGCTGGGCCAGGCCGAACATGTCGGCGCGGTTGACGATCAGCGTATTGGCGGTGGGGACATCGATGCCGGATTCGACGATGGCGGTGGAGAGCAGCACGTCGAACTTGCCGTCATAAAAATCATTCATGATTTGATCAAGCTCAGTGGCAGGAAGCTGCCCATGCGCCACGGCGAGGCGGGCAGCCGGCACCAATTCACGAATTTTAAAGGTCAGCTCGGCAATGTCCGCCACGCGCGGAGTGACATAAAACACCTGCCCCCCGCGATGGATTTCCCGCTGAATGGCTTCCTTAATCACGACCGCATCATAGGGTAGCACGAAGCTACGCACCGCCAAACGGTCCACCGGTGGCGTAGTGATAAGCG
>DBAU01000094.1 GCA_002291845.1 Alphaproteobacteria bacterium UBA1002
CACTCTCAACCGCTATATGGGTGCACTTAGCCCCCCTTTCAGCGTCGCCGTCAACGAATGGGAATGGCTGAAGGAACACCCCATGAATAAAATCGCCAAGCTGCCCGAGCCGCGTGGCCGAGTACGATTCCTAAGCGACGACGAACGCACGCGCCTGCTCGCCGCCTGCACCGACATCAACAGCGAATTCATCTACCCGCTGGTGGTGCTGGCACTCTCCACCGGCGCACGCCACGGCGAACTGATCAACCTGCAATGGAAGGACGTGGACTTTAAGCGCAAAGCCATCGTGCTGCAGGACACGAAGAACGGCGAGCGCCGCGTGCTGCCACTCGCCCACCACGCACTGGAGCTGATGCAAGCGCAACATGAAGGCCGCAACAAGGTCAGCCCGCTGGTGTTCCCATCGCCGCAAAACCCAACCCGCCCATGGGAAAGCCGCGCCGCGTGGCTGGCAGTGCTGGAAAAAGCCAAGATCGAAGATTTCCGCTTCCACGATTTGCGCCACACCGCCGCTAGCTACCTTGCAATGAATGGCGCCTCTACCAACGAAATCGCCGAAGTGCTGGGGCACAAGACGCTGGCGATGGTGAAGCGCTACTCCCACCTCAGCGAAGTCCACACCGCTGGCGTGGTGGAGAAGATGAACAAGAAAATATTTGAGGGGGCTGTATGAGTGCAGAGCCCGTCGATAATGGAATAGAACTGCTCTCAAACGCAGACAACATAACGCTTGAACAAATCGATCATTATTTATTCCAGCGGCGAACCCGCGCTGAGAAAAAACAAAGCACCACGCAAGATTTTGTTTTTGGCTTGATCGCTGAACTAATCGTATCCCAAGAGAATGAGGCACTAGAGCTTGATCCGCATCATGGAATCAAAGTCAAACCGCCGGAAGGGCTAAAGCAAGAGCTGAAATTGATTGCCGCTAGGCTGGATGATCTGGATAAAAGAATCGCGCCTCCTAAAGAGAAAATGCCGCGCGCGGAACAGATTGCCAAGGAAAGAGTTCAGGCAATCGCAAAATATCTTTGGAATTTACACCCTGACATGACCCAGCCAGAGATGGCCGCACATGAAGCGATATTCAATCTCAAGATTACTGGTGCCAAAGGATACACATTTGACACGATAAAGAAATGGGTGGCGGAGGTTGATCCGCGCGCACCAGAAAAGAAGCGCGGCAGACCCCGTAAGGCAAAGTAATAGCTCAATAATAATATATGCTCCTCGTATGGTTAGCGTGGAGCACATATTAATAATCCAATCCATAAATACACTGCTCCGTATCCGGCGATGTCGTCGGATTTTATGCAACACACCACGGAGCAACACCTATGGACACGAACGATTCACCCAAGCAACAAACGCGCCTCATCCCTGTCACGAAGTGGAACGAACACCACCAGTGGCCACCCGTCGGCGGGATGCGTCACCTGATTTTCTTTGCTGAAAAGAATGGTTTTGAGAAAGTTATCCGCCGCTGTGGTCGCCGCGTGCTGATCGACGAAGCCGCTTTCTTCCAATGGATGGAGGAGCAAAATGCAAAACGCTAAGTTCAGGCGGGTTGGTGCGCGGGCTGGATGTAATTGCTCGCCACCCCGAGCGCATGGGAGTCCTGCTTATGAGTAAAATTCCGATGCAACAATGGTATCCTGATTCGCATATCGCCGACACCGCCAACCTCACGCTGGAGGAGCAAGGTGCGTATCGTTTGCTCATGGATCACATGTGGATAAAAGGCGGCTCGATCAGAAATGATGACAAGGAAGTGGCGAGAATGCTGCGGATTTCGGTCAAACGCTGGCTGAAAATAAAGCTGAGACTTGCCGATTATCTTATCATTGAGCTGGGCATCATCAGCCAGAAACGCATCCAGAAAGACTATAAAAAGGCGTGTGAAACGAGCAAAAAGAATGCAGAAAATGGCAAAGTTGGGGGCTTGAGAACCGCAGAAAAGTTCAAATATCCTCAAGCGACCGCCCTGGCGAGCAATGGTGATTTCGCCCATGGCGCACCACGCTTGCGTGGGCAGGCGCGACATATTGGTGAGCTGCTCAATCAGCCAGAACTAAATCCAAAAATATAAATAGAACTACTCTTAAAAAGAGAGCCAGCAATCTGTGGATAACCAAGCAACGCGACGCAACGGCATGAAACGCGATGCAACGCGGTGTAACACCATGTAACGGATTGTAACGCGAAGTAACGCCGCGTCACGGGGTATCACGGAGCGTCACGCGCCGTCACATAGCGTCACGCATTTCGTTTTTGACCTTCTGGGTCCTTCCTGAAAACTTTCTATACGGGGACGCTAAGCGCGCCATTTCGCTAGATTCAGCGTCTAGATATTCATTTCGTTTCGCAATTATTGGGATGAAATGTTGGTTTTGCTGGGCTTCCAGCCGATATACACTCACGCAGAAAACGAAATACGGGGTAGTGCGAACTACGCAGCGAAATCAGTATTCGCTGGCAAGCATGATTGTCAGCACTCGTGTGGTGTTGTGGTTGTCGGAGGGGGCTTCAGCGCCGAAGCACAAACTGTGGTCATAATAGTCAATTTTCCAGAAAAACGTGCACGATCCGAACATAATCCGACCAAAATCATGTTCGCGGTGCGGATCATTGTCCTCGCTGAAGTCATCAAATTCCGAAACGGCACGGAACAATTTCTCGCGTGTCGCATCGGGCAATTCCTGCACCCCCTGCGTCATCATCACCTTGCCACCCCAGAACGTTTGCCGAAACCGATCATTCAGCGCCGCAATCCGCTCGGCCTTGTCCATTATCTGCTGCATCTTTCCTCCATAAAAACAGTTGGTTACTGTCTCTAGGGGATAACAAGCTGGCAGCTGCAATCAATAGTCTTTTTGATGGAAATACAGTTGGTTAGAATGTGGCGCGGTTTATTTTTTCCGAGATTAAGGTACTATGAGTACCGTTTCAGCAGGAAAAATAAACTCGGCAAGTCTTTGCCCATAGATGGCAATCATTCTATGCTCACCACATGAACACACAAAAACACATCAAGCCCAGCGATGCGCGGTCATGGTTATCATGCAGCCGTCGCGTGTGGTTCGATAATAACCCGCCTCCTGGCATGGAACAGGTGGAGGCAAACCCGTTTGACCAGCTGATCATGACGTTGGGTAGCCACGCGGTGGGCGCGGGA
>DBAU01000034.1 GCA_002291845.1 Alphaproteobacteria bacterium UBA1002
AGACATCGAGCGGGCTGGTGATCAGCCGTAATGCTTCTGATACAACCGAGGTTACCCACTTCAAGATCACAGGCATCACGGGCGGGACGTTATATAAGAATGACGGCACCACAGTGATCAATGACGGGGATTTTATTACCTTTGCAGAAGGCAATGCCGGGCTGAAATTCTCCTTCCCACCGAATGTGAGCGGCAGTGGTAGCTTTAATGTACAGGCGTCGACGGCGGCTAATGATAGTGGTCTTGGTGGATCGGTGGCGACCGCCAGCATCACTGCCAGTGCAGTGAATGATGCGCCGGTGATCTCGGGGCTCGATCCCAGCGTGACCTATGCCGAGAATTTCCTCAACCTTTTCCCGCAGATACTCAATACTGCCACAGCGACGATCAGCGATATCGATTCCCTGGATTTTGACGGGGGCGCACTGAGTATTGTGATGAGCAGTGCATCCGGCTCGGATTTCCTGAGTGTTCGCCATCAGGGTAATGCCGCGGGACAGATTGGGGTGAGTGGTGCGACGGTCAGCTTTGGCGGGGTGGCGTTTGGCACCATCACCAGCAATGGCGCAAGCGGGACGGCACTGACCATTCAGTTCGGCAGCGGCGTTGGAACGGCGCAGATACAGGCATTGCTCATGAATATTCAGTATCAGAGCACGTCAGATAGCCCATTGGCCACACAAAATGCGCTGGTAACCTTAAATGATGGTGATGGTGGAACCAGCGCCTCCGCAGCGATTGCCGTAAATATTACACCGCAGCCCGATGGTGATCAGACCTTTACCCTGATCTTAGGGGTGGATACGATTTATTCTGCGGGCGGGAATGATACGTTTAACACCACCACCGCATCGCTATCCTCTTTTGATACCATTTACGGAGCATCCGGTTCAGACACACTGAACTTCACCAACGCCAGCACGAATGTGGCCGCGGATTTTGCCAATAAGTACGGTATTGATGTTCTCGCGTTCAATGCGAATGGGAATACCCTGGTACTGGATAATGACCTGATCGATCGCAGTGATAACGGGAGCAGTATTCTGCTTGCCAATGGCATCTATACCATCACTAGCCTCGATACCTCCGCCGTCAATGCTAGCAATGATGTATTGATTGGTGGAACGGGGCTTGTCACCCTCTCTGCCGCGGGCAACCGTGTGGTATCGGCCGATGGGGTAAATACCTCTATCACGGGTGGAGCGGGCAACGACACCATCATTGGCAGTACTGGAAACGATACACTAAACGGAGCGGCAGGGAATGACGTTCTCTCTGGTGGCAGCGGAAACGATACGTTTAACACGGCCACTGGAGATATGACGGGCGGTGATACCATTACGGGTGGCTCTGGTAACGATATTCTGCGTTTTACCAATGCCATTAATATTACAAACGTCTCATCCTTCGATAATGTCTCAGGTATTGATGCAATCACACTGACTGGTAACGGCACCGCTCTGGTCGTTTCTGATGCGCTGATTGATGGCTCTGATAGTGGCACTGAGTTTGATCTTCTCAATGGTACCTTCACGCTGGGTAGTCTGAATACTTCAACCCTGAGTTCGGCGAATCGCTTCTACGTCGGAGGTACGGGAACCGTGACGCTGGCCGCGGGCGTCAACAATGTCGTTTATGGGCGCGACGGGGTGAACGTGACCATCACCGGAAATACCGGAAATGACTCGATTATCGGAGGCAGTGGAAATGATACACTGAGCGGCGGCGCCGGCAATGATACGCTGCAGGGGGGCGTCGGGGCAGATAGCCTGAACGGTGGCGGTGGCGCAGATGTGTTTTACTTTGCCAGTGTTGCGGAATCCGACCTTTCCGCAACCGACCGCATCACCGGCTTCAATACATTGGAGAACGATCTGATTGATCTGCGCAATCTTGGTTTTACTGGTCTTCAGGCCGGTGCTGCAATTGGAACAGTACTCGGCTTTACCAATGATGGTGCGGATACAACGATTGTTGATGCAGCGGGTACCTTCCGGCTGACGCTCACCGGCGTGTACACCATGCTGCAGGCCAATGTGATCTTTAACAGTGAAACCCTGACCCCGGCACTTGATAATCTCGCGGGTAATTCTAATGCCAATACGTTCATTGCTGCGGCATCCTCGATCAGTATAGGTGATGTGGTTGCCGCAGGGCTTGGGCTTGATACGCTCCAGATCATCACAGCAGCCAGTGGCGCCGACGCGCTGACACCAGCAAAACTGGCCAGCTTTACGGGCATTGATATCATCAGCTTCTTTGTCAGCGGCAACGTGGTGACCTTGAATGATACCATCATTGATAATCCCGATAACGGCAGCTCACTGGAGTTGGCTAATGGCGGATTTACCATCACCAGCCTTGATGTTTCGGCGGTCAGTGCCAGTAACAATGTTATCATTGCAGGTACGGGTTTGGTGACGCTTGCCAATGTGGCAGGACGGGTGCTTGGCAAAGACGGTGTCAACACCTCTATCACGGGCGGCACAGCGGCAGATACCATCATCGGTGGAAGCGGGAATGACACTCTAAACGGTAATACAGGTAATAACCGTATCGAAGGGGGGGCAGGCAATGATAGCCTCTCTGCAGGTAATAATAACGATACGTTTGTCGGCGGCGCAGGAGCCGATACGATCACCAGTGCCAATGGTGTGGATCGCTTTGTCTATACTGCCGTGACAGATAGTGATTTTACTGCTTCGGATCGCATTACGGACTTCAGTGTGGGCGCCGGGGATCTTCTCGATTTTACCGCACTTGCTTTCACGGGAATTCAGGCCGGAGCTGCGTCGGGGAGCGTCCTTGGGTATACTAATAATGGGGTCGATACCACCATTGTGGATGCGGCAGGAACCTTCCGCCTGATTCTTACCGGCGTTATTGCCCCGGATGCCAACGTGCTCTTTGCTGGATCCTCCTTCACGCTCACAGCCTCCGCTACAGATAACTTCAGCGGTACGACGGGAAGTGATAACTTCACGGCCGCAGCGGCTAATTTCCAAGTGGGGGATACCATCAGTGGCGGGACGGGAACAGACGCGCTTATTTTTACCAGTGCCACCACGGCTGGCAATGCGGTCACCGCTGCCAAGCTAGCCAATGTGACGGGTATTGATATCCTCCGCTTTAATGCGGGCGGGAATACTGTCACGCTCAGTGATGCATTTGTGGATGCCAGCGATAACGGCAACTCGGTGATTCTTGCTAATGCCGGTAACACCATCACCAGCCTGGATGTTTCTGCATTGACTGGGGCGAATCTTACCTACATCGGGGGGACCGGTGCGGTCACCATGACCGGTGCCTCTGGACGACTGGCGGTCCTCGATGGGGTCGCAGCGACCATTGTGGGCACAGCAGGTGGCGATACGATCACCGGCGGCAGCAGTAACGATACCTTCACCGGCGGGGGCGGTGTGGATAGCTTATATGGTGGGGCTGGTAACGATCGTTTCAATTACACGGCGGCGGAATTTGTCAGCGGGGAAACCCTGGTGGGGGGAGCGGGAACAGATCAGGTAGTGTTCTCCACAGCAGCGACCATTACCGGTGCAGAATTGACCAATAAATCCGGCATTGAGACCTTTACCTTTGCGACCGCTGCAGCCGCCAGTATTACCTTCTCCAGTGGTTACACCATCGATACCGGAACGACCCTTACACTGACTGGCCCCACGGGGGCGTTCAGTTTTGTGGCGAATGTATCGGCGCTCGGTATCAATACCAGTATGAGCGGCGGCTCAGCGGCCGATACCCTCACGGGGGGGCAGGCAATGATACATTCATTGGAGGTGCGGGAAGCGACAGCATCAGCGGCGGTAACGGCAATGACACGTTTAGTACGTCCGTCACTGATTTCATTGCCGGGGATACGATGTTAGGTGGCACTGGTTCAGACACGCTGCTCTTCACGAGCGGTGGAACCATCAGCGCAGCAGCATTTGCTAATAAATCCGGTATAGAGACCATCACCCTGGCGAATGCGACGACCGCACTCACCCTACCGGGAACCTATAGCTTTGAGACAGGCAGTACCCTGACACTCAACGGAAGCACTATAACTTCTGGGGGCACACTGAATGCGGATCTTTCTGCTGTCACGTTCAATGTCAGCATGACGGGAGGCACGGCTAATGATACGCTGCTGGCGGGCAGCGGCGCAGATACTATTGCCGGTACCAACGGCAATGACAGCGTGAATGGTGGCGCGGGGGATGATTTATTCACGACTACCGCAGCGCAGTTTGTGGCGGGCGATACCATCATCGGCGGATTGGGTGTTGATAGTCTGAGCTTCAGCAATGCTGCCACAGTGGCAGGGGGTGCGTGGGCAAACAAAAGTGGCATCGAGGTCATTAACCTGTTCAATGGAACAAACAATATCACCTTTGCAGCGGGCTATACTATTGATACGGGTTCTGTACTCACCATCAACGGGGGCAGTACAACCAACGCCCAGACGATCAATCTGGCGACGCTCGCCATCGATACGCAACTGACGACGGGTACATCAGGAGATTCGCTGACGGGCGGTGCCGGCAATGACACCATTTTATCCGGTAGTGGAAACGACACGCTGATTTCAAGCGCCGGCAATGACTCGCTCGATGCCGGGTTGGGAACGGACTTCTTTGTTTTCACCGGGGCGCAGTTTACCGCAGCCACCACCGTTGCTGGAGGAGGAGGGGCGGATACGTTGACCTTTACGGGTGCGGTCACGGCGGGTGCCGCCCAATTTGCCAATAAATCAGGTATTGAGACCTTTGTAACGTCCAACGCCACCTCCAGCCTCACATTTGCCTCGGGCTATGCAATTGATACCGGTACTACGCTCACCCTTGACGGTACGGCAGCAACCGCAGCGCAAACGTTCAATATCAGCGCCCTATCGATTAATGGAAACCTGCTCGGGGGTGCTGGGGCGGATGTGCTAACGGGAGGCAGTGGGGCAGATTCTATCCGCGGAGGTGCAGGCGCCGATACGATTGCGCTGGGCATTGACGCGGTGCTGGATTCTGTACGCTACAGTGCCATCACAGACGGAGCTGCAGCAGGAAGCAATACGGGCCATGATGTGGTGAGCCAGTTCGATGTGGGGACTGACCGGGTTTCGTTTGGGCTGAATTTTAATACTAACGGAAACGCGATCGATCTGGATGATGTGTCGAACAATAATAATTTTGCGTTTGCATCCAATATCGCGGCCAATTTTAATACGACACATGAGGCTTTATTGCTCACCGGATTAAGTAATGCCGCACTGACCCAATCTGGGTTTACGTCGCTTTTATCGGTGATTAATGGGTTAGGCGTCACCGCCGCGTCTGGCGAGAATGCGCTGATTGTGGCTCAGGGTGCGACTCAAACGGGCATCTATTATTATGCGGAGACGGAATCCAGCAATACAACGGTCACCGCTCCGGAGCTGCGCTTGCTTGCCGTGATTGATGGTCTGCTGACAACGGCAAATTTCGACTTTTTCTAAAAATTTTTGATACGCCTGCCTCGATGGTCTTGAACGTCAGGGGCGCTATTCTTATCTATGAAATTGTGGGCAGCCTTTGGGGGCCCGCGCTTTACAAAACCTTGCTGTTACAGGAGGTTATTATGACAACAGCACTTTCTTTAACGCCCCTATTCCGTCAATCGGTAGGGTTTGATCGTTTCAACGATTTGTTTCAAACGCTGCTTTCTGGAGAGGAGCCTTCGGGCAATCCGTATCCTCCCTACAACATCGAAAAGCGGGGAGAAGATCGCTATGCCATCACCATGGCGCTGGCCGGGTTCTCAGAACGTGATCTAACGCTCACCGTGCAGAATGATTGGTTGCGTGTGGCAGGTCGTATCGAAGAGCGCAAAGATGATGGTGTGGAATATCTCCATCGTGGCATTGCGACCCGTGCCTTTGAGCGAACCTTCCGTTTGGCCGATCATCTGAAGGTGACGGGGGCTGAATTGAAAGATGGTCTTTTACAAATTCAGCTAACCCGAGAAGTCCCGGAAGAGGCAAAGCCCCGTTTTATCCCCATCAACGGGCACGCCCCCTCAACGATCGAAGCCAAGGCGGCTAAAAAATAGCCGTAACGAAGAGAAGGCCGGAGTCTCAAGCTAGCCTGATACTCCGGCCTTTTTCTCTGAAGGATCAGCCTGTGAATGAAGGGATTACTTCACTTCAAAACGCACGGGTTTTGTTTTGCGTATCTGCCCATCCGGATGCCACAGGAGTGCCAGCAATTCGAAACGCCCGCGCTGGACGGGCCAGAGGTAATGCTTCTGGGATGTACGCGTCACGCGCTCGCCATTGAGAAACCATTCCACCTCTCCACCCTCGGGTAGTCCGGCAACTTCCCAGCGGAAGGCCTGAAGATCAGCCGGTATGCGTGGATCGTAGGCAAGCTTCAGATTCTCAGTGGGGCGTAGAATCTCTGCCACCGTAGATATTTCTGCATCCGGTGCATTGGCGAGTAAACGCCCGGGCAGAAAATACTCCGTGTATGGACGGCAGTTTGCTTCTGATGGCGCGGGATCAGGAATGCATACCTCCTGCGGGATCAGTCGGCGGTCCAGCGGCAGAGGCTGCGTGGTGGCCCCGCGATTCAGTTCCGCGAAGATGGCACGTAACGCTAACGCGGGCCCGCTGGCACCCGTGACCCCGTCCATCGGCATTTGATTGAGATTCCCCATCCACACTCCGACCACATGTCGGTAGTCATAGCCCACGGCCCACGCATCGCGATAGTCGGTGGAGGTACCTGTTTTCACCGCGGTCTGTACGGGTAGATTCAAGACACTGCTGGCACCAAATTCACGCTGGCGAGCGTAAGGATCTGAGAGGATATGGCCAATGAGGGATGCGGCAGGAGATGTTATTACCTGCTTACCGGGTGTGACAGAGGCATCCATGCGAAGCCGTAAGGGTCGAAAGATTCCTCCCTGTGCCAGCGCGGCATATGCTTGCACCAGCTCAAACAACGTCACCTCACCATTCCCCAGTGCCAGCCCCACATCGTAGCGGCGGCTATTATGGCTGAGACTGGAGAATCCAAGACGATGCAACAAGTTAAAGTAGGGCTCCACTCCCACAAAATTAATGGTACGCACCGCTGGCGTATTGAGAGAGTTACCAAGTGCTTCACGCAAGGGTATTGCCCCATAATAATGCCGGCTGTAATTGCGGATGGCATGCAGGCCAGAGCCAATCGCATCTTGCAGAGGGGCATCATCGATTAAGGTGGCGGCGGTCCAGCCTTTTTCCAGTGCCGCTGCATAAAGAAAAGGCTTCAGCGCGGATCCAGGCTGTCGGGGCTGTAGCACCGGATCCAACGCGTAGCCTGGGGTGTGTTTGTCCCCGGCTACTGCCCATGCGAGCACCTCTCCGGTCGTATGGTCCACCACCAGCGCCGCGGCATTTTGTACCTGTAAATGTCCGAGCGCTTTGCGCCGCTCTTCCAGTAGGGCCCTCACGCGGGTATGGATGTGGGCATCAAGGGTACTACGCAGCGTCTCTGCATTTCCCTCTTTAAGCCGGATATGCTGAATAAAATGCGAGGCATCCAGCGGCAGGCTCGGGGCTTCCAATGCCAGCGTTTCGGACGCTATCTGTATACGCTCCTGTGCGCTCAGAAGACCGGCATCCTGCATGGCATCTGCCAGACGGGCGATCGCCATTTCCAGCCGCGGTAGAGCCGAGGGTTTCCATGGATCAAGCGCCGAGGGTGCGCGTACTAATACAGCCAGCATCAGCATTTCTTTGCGGCTGAGTGTTTGCAGATCGCGGTTGAAATATCCCCGCGACGCTTGCACGACACCCCGCCATTGACGCGCGTAAGGCACCTGATTGAGGTAAAATTCTAAAATATCTGCCTTGGTGAGTTGTCGCTCCAAGGCCATGGCCTCCCACCCCTCCATCCAGCGCGACCATAGGGTGCGGGGTCGTGGATGAAGCAGACGCACGACCTGCTCGCTCAACGTGCTGGCACCGCGCACGGTACGGGCCGCGCGTAAATTGGCCCATAACGCAGCCGCGCGGGCGGCCCAGTCTATCCCGTGATGTGATCTGAAACGACGGTCTTCGGCAAAAATAAATGCTTGTTGAAGAAACTCCGGAATTTCATGCAGTGCCTCAGTATCATGGAGATTCCAGCGATTCTGATAGGTGACATTCAGCGCGATTCCGTGGCGATCCAGCACGCGCAATCGCTGCATACTCGAGGCGACCTGACGCCAATCTTGATGCACAGGCTGGTATTCCCAGAGTGTCGCCAGCGTCAGTAGGACCCCAAGTGTGCCAGCAGCGATGACAACGGTGCGTAGAAAACGTACTGCGTTATTTGCCACCGCCTACCCGCAGCATGTCTGACGGTGTCTTGCCAAAGATTTCCGGGTCATACATTTCCTCGGCTTTGGCGGGTAACAGTCGGAATTCACCCTCTGCGATAGCCTGCGCACTGTAGGAGAGATGATAATTGCCGGCTGTCAGGTAATCAGCGTAGAACCGTGCCGAATCATGGCGCAGCTCCTTATGGTAGAAGCTCCAGCGTGAGGCCCCATAGGGGCTCCAGTCGGAATGACGGGAATACCATGAGTCCTCAGCATACGCGTACTCAGCCTCGTCGGCGTCAATCTCAGAGCTGGTTGCCAGATCGCGGTTGACGGGCTCAAGCCCCCCAGGAACCGGATCTTCCACCACGACAAAGCTACGCGCGGTGGGGAGCGATAAATACAGATCCACCCGTACCAGTTCTCCGCGTTTCACCTTAGAAGATCCAGAGAGTAACACCCATTTCCCATTACGTTTCACCGAATACTCACGGTGTAATTCCATGCCCGCATTCACCGGCTGTTTTACTTCGTCTTTCGGTGCGTAAGAGATTCGTGTTGTATAGTAAAGGCGCCCTTCACCTTCACGGTTTACATGCAGGGTTGCGGCACGTCCCTTGTCGGCTTCGGTAATGGGATGATGCAAGGTAATGGGTGCATCACGCAGATCGTTGAACACGGCCTGTCCCAGAGCCTCTTTATCTAGTGATGCCCGTACGTTCAGGGCTGGCGTTTGTGCTTCATAAACCCGGCTGTAGGTCAGCAACGCATTCATGCAGAAGAGGTTCTCTTGTGTATTTTCCCAATGTACGCGGCTGCCGCGTGTTTGGGTAATCATACGTACCAGACGCAATGGAATATCCCCGGCCACATGACGTCCCGCCGGCGTTTCGCTGTACAACGTCATGGCTTCCAGAATGGCGCAGTTCTCACGCAACGGGCTGGCAAGTAGGCGGCGATAGCCATCATCTACATGTTCGCTAAAGGTCAGCTTGCCGGCGCTTTCATTCGCATGGCTGAGAATATCATCCACGACAGGGCGTATCAGGGTCTCTTCGGCCTTCAGGCGTAAGGCGGCGAGCAGAAAATGCGTTTTACCAAACAAACTCATCTGTGGCACATGCGTGGCATAACGGTTGAGATCGTTCAGATCGACTTTTCCTTGCTCAGCAAGCGCAGAAAGTGCCACGGCGCGGACTGTCGAGGTCATGCTATTGGAATAATAGCCGGGTGCAGCATCCTGCTTCAGGAAGCGCTGCAGATAGGCATGTAAACTGCTTTCTAACGTTTCAGGAATGGCGCTTCCCATCTTTCGCAGCCAATTAAAGCCCAGCGCGGTATATGCGGAGAGGTAGGGATCGACATATTCATCCTGTCCGAGGAAATAGCTCATGCCTCCGCTGGGCGCCTGGAAGTTGGCTGCCTGCCCCAGTGCCTCAGCCGGTAATGTGCTGCTCCCCTTCCATTCCATATTCGAAGGCAGGTATGCGCGCAAACGGGTAAATTGCGCCGCGGCAATGGCCTTACTCAAGCGCTGCTCCCAGCAGAGATACGGGTAATCGCGTAAATATTCAAACGCCCCCGTGATGTTCCCGATAACACTTGGCGCCAGCACTAGGCTAACTTCGCCAATATCTGTGCGCATGTTCGATGGGAAGGTAATGGACTCTGTTACGGCATCCTGCGTTGTTGTGCCATGGTTCGCCATTATTTCCAGTGTCTGCCATTTTTTCACGGGCACATGATGGGCCAAAGCATCGCGATCCAGATCATCCCCCGCCTCGATGCGGAAGGCGATGTCCCCGCGTTGTTCCTCGCGCGTAGGGGGAAGTTGTCCCACACGCAGCGGCAGCCAGACGGTCTGGCGTTTGAATGGCTCTAGCAATAGCGTGCTATTTAGTTTAGCGGCATCCTCCAGAGATCCCTCTGCCTGCATGGTCACGGTGATCTCGCGTGCCTTGTCGGTCCGGTTCATCACGCTAAATCCTGCAGAGAACTGATCGCCCTCCATCACCTGATTGGGCATGACAGGACGGATTTCGGTGGGGCGGTTGACCGTGAAGCGTGTTTCCCCCAGCCCCATGCGATCCGTCGGTGTGACCGCCATGGCAAAGACGCGCCACCCCGTCAGATTATCTGGCACATCAAACGCAACATGCGCTTTGCCATGTTTATCCACCGGCAGCGAGGGATTCCAATAGCTGATGAAGCGAAACTCGGAACGCATGGCGAGATCGCTCCCACCATCTCCCCCGGGATTGGCGCCCTTCTTCTCAAATTTCTGGCGACCAATCAGCTGCGTAATCAGGTTGAAATTACGCAAATCGAGACCGCCCAAACGGTAAAAGCCCTTATAGGGATCAAAATAGCTGCGCCCTGCAGCGATCAGATCAAACACAGATTCATCGATCACCACGACAGCCAGCTCCACCGGCTCTTTTGGTGCCCCGTTGGGGAGCTTTGCATGCAAATCAAGATGGACTTTATTGCCAGGACGGTACGTATCCTGATCGGAGGCAGCGGTCACTTCTATCCGTTTGTAGGGATCGAGCACGGTCATTGCGGCATAACCCAGACGGAAGGCAGGTTTGCCAAGATCAATTTCTCCAGGCTTGCCAACCGGCTTATCTCCTATGCGGGGGGCCATCACACTCACCGAGACATAAAAACCAGGAAGGTAGTCTGGTTTTACCGGAAACTCGATAATCGGGGTGCTGCCTTCCAACGTCTGGGTGAAATGATCTATTACCCCATAGCGTTCAATCGTCACCAGCGCCTGTGCGCCAGGGTAGGGATTTTTCACCATGATGCGCACGGTATCCGCTACGTTTAGTTCGGTGCGCTCCGGCATCAGCTCCAGCGCGTTCGTATTGCTATCATCCCACAGCACAAAATCATTGCCGCTGGCCCACAGTGCCAGTTCACTTTGTTGCGCTCGGCCCTCTGTATCGGTAACCCGGGCAATCGCACGGTAGCTGCCTGCGCTATCAGGAGTGAAATGACATGCCTGAGGCTGATTGCTTTCTGTGAGCGTGCAGCTGGCAAAACGGTTCCATTGCGTTTCGTATTGGGTCAGGTAGGCATTGCCGGCACCTTTAACGCGCGCACCCTTACGCTCAAGCTTTTCAATGGTGACGTCTGCCGCCGTGTCGCCGACCGGACTGCCCTTAGCATCGACCACCGCAACATGAACGGTTGCCTTCTCGCCTGTACGCAGGACCCATTCCGGGCTATGGAGTCCAACAAAGCGATTAACCCCCGCATAGAGTGCCGTCGCCCGGGCTGCAATATTTTTACCGCGATCATCCTGCACCGCGCTTTCAACCGTCATACGGCCATAAACAACATGCTTTGAACTTAGATCAAAGCGAGCGACATGCTCCCCCTTATCATTCACTTCGGCCTGTGTCTGATAGATCTGTTCATGGCTGCGGTATGGGTCATTTCCTGCATCAAAGGTGAAGTCTTGTAGTGCAGGATGGGGTGAGGTGAACGGGATGGCATCCAGCAAGGAGGTGACACGCAGGGCGGCATCACTGTAGGGGCCACCAGCATGCAGAGATGCCTGAGTAGTCACCTCCACCGATTGCCCGGGCTCGAATGCATCGCCATTTAACTCGGTGCTGACACGGAACGGCGCGGGCACAAAGTCAGATACCAGCACGCGCAGCGGGATGTCCCGATAACGCCGCGGCTTACCATCCGAACCCTTCTCAAAGCGGCCCAGTAGGCTAAATTCATACCATCCGACCGCCGCATCCTTTGGAAGGGTAAACTGACCATGATAAGCGCCAAAGTTGGACAGCTTCATGTCATTTACGCGGTGAATTTTTTTACCTGTAGGGTCCTTGATATCCAGCCGGTATTTTCCCGGCGGTGGCGCTACAAACTGTTGACCATTATCCTGGCGCACATACAGTTTATAATCGACCGTATCCCCGGCACGATAAATACCCTGCGCCGTAGTGCCCCAGCTCCGCATGTGCCCATATTTTACCTGAGGATCGGTAGAGAGATATTCCGCTCCCGCGGCCCGGTAGGTGTTGATCTGGAAGTCATAAACGGCAGGTAGGAGAGCCTGATGATCCTCTTTCAGCACACGGAAGAAAAGCTGGGTATCCCCCGGTCCTGTCCAGCGACTGAACAAGAGATCAGGATCCAGCACATCACTGCCAGGCAGCACGGCAACGCCCTGCGCATCTGTAATCGCGTCGGCCAGTGATTGAAGGTCACCATGCAGCTCTGTGAATGTATCCATATAGGCGCTAACCCGTGCGCCTGACACAGGCTGCCCGGTAGCAAAGTCGGTTACCCACACGAGCGAACGAAAATGCCCCAGTTTCACATGAACATGGTAAGGTGTTATCTGGCCAAACAACGTGGTTTGTCGGATGCCATTTCCTCCCCACGGATCAATCACCCCCGGAGTGGTGCTGAAGGTACCGTAAAACGTGCCCGATCCCCCATCCAGCATCTCACGCGCCCCAAGGGGTACGGCAAATTGCACATCCGACACCTGTGGTAAGGCATGCTCAATGTGCCGATCCTTCTGCGCTCCCTTGGCGGTCAGCATGTGGTAATCCATGCGATAACGCTCGAGGTTCGTCACCCACAGCGGCACCTCGCTATCTGTCTGCTCCTCCAGCACGAAGGATCGGTACGGTAGTTCATAATTGGCGCGGCGATGATCTGTGCGGAAGGTCAAATCAATTGGTTCCATCAGAGGCCGACCAAATTCATCGGTGATTTCATGCGGCTTGTCATCAAACCATCCGATCAGCGATTGCCAGAAGCGTTCAAACCAATTCGCAGTCTCGCTTTGCAGACGGTAGGTTTTTGCGGCTTTGAGAAATGAGGGGAGTGATATGCTATAGGTACGTCCTTTTTCGTACCCCTCACCAAGCATCGAGTAATCTGTTCGTCCGCCCCACGCATTTTCTTCCGCGTCCATATCTAAGGAGGGTGAGAATTCGATAAGGCCGGAGACCTGCGAATCCAATACGGGCGCGCTAAATAAAAGCGATTTCGGCATGAGCGGATCGCATGCCAGCGATTCATCAGGCGCTTCCGGTAAAAAGCGAATGACCAGACCGTTATTATTGCGGCACTCAACACCCATGAAACGGAAATCAGGGAAGGTATCCAACGTACGGATGTCACGAACGTCCAGGTTGGTTTCAGGGCCCCGTGCCGATACTAACCCCGGCTCCAGCCGTACCACATAGCGTGTATCGCCGTGTAGTGGCGCTTCAGGCTCCACCAGCCAGATGCGTCGTGCTTCTTGCCCATGTATTTCGCTTAGCTCTTCATCGGCTGGCCCAATCACAGGTTTATTCCACTTAGCAAGCCGTGCTTTCAGATTTTCAAAGAAAGGCGTGGACTCGTTTACTTGTGCATCTGGCGTGGCAAGTAAATTGACGCGTGCCGTATCAGGGCCTGCCTCAGGCACCAGAAACAGATGAGATTCAAGAGAAGATTTTGTCACCGGTTGATTTAATGTCACGCGCAGCAGCGGATGCTCAGGTCCTTTCCATGTACGCAGCGTGGAATAAACAACGGTGGGCCGTTCCGTGGTAAAGCGATGCGTTACCGCTGCGGCAATGGTTTCCCCATCTTCCGCCGTGATGCCAGGCGACACCACAATGCGATACGTGGTGGCGGGTTTCAATGCATCCGACTCTGAAAGGAGGCATGCCAGCACACTGGTGTTCACCCAATACCAGTGACACGCCAGTGCTGGAGTTATCTCTATCGGAATCTGGCTTGCAGGGCGTCCGGCCTGCCCCAGAGGAACAACGGAGCGATTGAATTCAAAAACAATCTGCCGTCCGGACTCTCCAAATACTGCAACATCATCACCAGTGGGGACAATACGCTGAACGGTAAGCGACTTATCAACCTGGCCCTGCGCAGAATCATGCCCTGCAAAAGCGGGCATAGCTGTCGTAAGTAGGGCCCACAGAGTGATCCCACGTGCAAAAAAACGCGCTACGGCCGCCACTAACATACCCGGAGTATAGGTTAAGCGATCCAAAGGACGAGGAAGAAAAGATTGGCATGCTATTTTGATGCCTCGGTTTTTACAGCAGGTGTCCGTAATGCCACCGCCAGGATTGGAATATTGCGCCCAATTTGATGCATCTGCCATTGACCCGTCGTTCAATAAGTTGTAATCAACACGCTCCAAAGTGCCGGGCTTTCCCTCGTTTTTCAGCGAAAAGAACGCATCCCGCCGCTGAACTATGCACGAAATGAGAGATTTATGTCCCGCTACCCTGCGCTGATCCGCGTCAATGATGATGCGTCGTATGATGTTACCTTCCCTGATTTGCCAAGTGTGACCGCCGCTGGACCTTCGCTGGATGACGCATTGGACGCGGCCGCTGGCGCGCTGCAGGCACATCTGGATGCCAATGACCAAGCGCCGGAGCCTTTTGCCGCCGGAGAGCCGGATGCCACAGGCGCCATGCTTACCCTCATTGAGGGAGCCCATCGTTCCGAAGCGCCGAAGCTGGCCGAGATCATGCTTATGCTTGATGCCCGTCTGCTAGCGCGCATTGACGAGTTCCGCGCAGCCCAAGGTTTTGCAACCCGTGAAATGTTTTTCACGCACATCGCCCAGAATGCGCTGCAGCGCCCCGTCCCTCGGGCAGATAGCGAGCGTCGCGAATTCAAGCCGCGCAGCGATCGTCCGCAGCGCGAAGATTTTGAAAAGCGTGAGCCCCGTGCCTCCACCCAATTTTTCCGTGATGGCGACAAGAAGCGCGGCGGCAGCTTCAAGCCGCGCCGTGATGATGAAGCACCGCGTAATCCACGCCGCAACCGCCCGGAATCTGAGGGCGGTTTCGAGGATCGCCCGAAGCGTGCCTACCGTTCGCGTGACGAAAGTGCATCGGAGCGTCCGCGTCGTGAGTTCAAGCCGCGTCGTAGCGAGGAGGGGGAGGATCGTCCCCGCCGTTCGTATGCGCCGCGCGGCGATGACTCTGGCGAACGTCCGCGTAAATCCTTTGGTGAGCGCAAACCATTTGGTGACAAAAAACCTTATGGAAAAGCCAGTGGATTTGGTGGCAAAGGAGGGGGCTCCAAGGGTGGCGGGGGTTTCCGTAAGGGCCCACGCCGCGGAGAATAAACCGCTTACCCTGCGTCGCATCGCAAGGAAATCGAAAGCCGTTGCATGAAATGCATGAATTGCTAGGTTGCAATTCATGATTAAACAGCAGGGAAAAAATCATGAAAAAGTCAGTCTTTTGTGCCGCCGTTGTCCTGTTGTTGGTGACAGCCTGTGCATCATCCCAAAAGAGTGATACCCCAACGGTGCGCATCATTGCGGGTAACATCGGAGGCGTGGTGATTCAGTATCAGGGCCCACAGATTATGTTACGCGAAGCCGATATTTTGGCGCGCACACACTGTGAACGTTATGGCCGTCCGGCATTGCTACTCAACGAGCTGCCCGGCACGGAGGGCACCATCGCCTACTACAACTGCCAGAACTAGTACGTTTTTTCATACTCGGTCTTAACCCTAAGATATTAGGCCGTAGGCGGAAAGATCCTCGCGTCAAGCGCGAGGATGACTTAATCGATTAAAAACGGTAGGAGATTCCGGCGCCGCCGATGATCTGGTATTCGCTGCCTTCCTGCGTCACGATGGGGCTGTCCGCCGCGTCGCCAATGAAGCGCGAAACGCCCATGATGGCGATGATGCCCCAGCGCTCATCGAAAGCATAATTGGCGCGTAGGCTGGCCCCGATATCGTTAAAGCCTGCATCGGCCTCATAGACGGAAAGCCCGCTGCGCGCACTGTTATCGGCATCGATGCTGAAATAGGTCGCCATGTAATCGCCGCTGGCGTAGCTCGTGCTGAGGCCGCTGCCAAGGCGGAGCTTGCGGCTGATGGGAATGTCATAGCCAAGCGATAGGCCCCACAGGAACCCTTCATGGCTGCCGGTGACATCCTGCAGGAAGGTGGTGCGCAGCTCCCATCCATCGCCGGGCGTATAGACATTAGGCAGGCGGTAGCTGGCGAATAGCCCCGCTTCCAGCGCATCATCCACCGGGCGCAGCCGGGCCAGGGTTGCGTTGTCGATATCGTCGTCGCGGCCGAAACGGAAGCGCACCACCGGGCCGAGATTGACCGTCGGGCTGTCGATCAGGTTGGCGGAGGCCTCCAGCCCGCGCAACGCCGCGTAGTAATTGCCGTAATTGGCCTGCCCGGCGAGTAGCGGCACCACCTGATGATCCTCTGAGCCATCGAATTCCGGCACGGCAAAGGCCCCGACGGCGGCAAACCCACTCCATTCCTTGGCGGCACTACCCTCAGCGCGGATGCATTGGCCGGTCACGCTGATATCCTGGCAGCTCGGGCCACGCGAAGCGGCGGGCTGCCGCTCGCTCCGCTGCGCTTCGGGAGCCGGGCGCTGGGCGACGTGGTATTCCCGCACGGGCCGGGGCCGGAGGGTGCGTGTTTGTGCCGGGGCTTCCATGGCGCCTAGGCTGATGGCAAGAAAGAGGAAAAACAGGCGATTCACGGGGCCTCCATGGCAATGAACCTCGGCAAATATGACAATTCAGCGATGTTTTCAAGCCGGAGGGCCCGCTACGCTTGACGCGGCGCACAATTCCCTGTAGCAGGAGCGCCTAAAACCTTAAGAAAAGTGCGCCTCTCATGGAACTCCGCAACATCGCGATTATCGCCCACGTCGACCACGGCAAGACCACCCTGATCGACCAGATCCTGAAACAGACCGGCACCTTCCGCGAGAACCAGCAGGTGGCGGAGCGGGTGATGGATTCCAACGACCTCGAAAAGGAGCGTGGCATCACCATTCTGGCCAAGTGTACGTCCATTCAATATGGCGACATCAAGATCAACGTGATTGACACGCCCGGCCACGCCGATTTCGGCGGCGAGGTCGAGCGCGTGCTCAATATGGCGGAAGGCGTGGTACTGCTGGTGGATGCCGCCGAAGGCCCGCTGCCGCAGACCAAGTTCGTGCTCACCAAGGCGCTGGCGCAAGGGATGCGGCCGATCGTGCTCATCAATAAAATTGACCGCCCGGATGCGCGCCCGGATGAAGTGCTCGACGAAATTTTCGATCTGTTTGTGGCGCTGGACGCCGCGCCGGAGCAGCTTGATTTCCCCGTGATGTACGCTTCGGGCCGTGACGGCTGGGCCTCGCCGGAGATTGATGGCGAGCGCAAGGACCTCACCCCGCTGCTCGACCTCGTGGTGCGCCATGTACCCGCCCCGAAGGTGGACCGCGAGGCGGCGTTCGGCTTCCTGGCGACCATGCTTACCGCAGATCCCTACCTTGGCCGCGTGCTGGTGGGCCGCGTGCATTCCGGCACGGCGAAGGTGAATATGCCGGTGAAGGCGATGGGGCTGGATGGCACCATCGTGGAGCAGGGCCGCCTGACTAAATTATTCGGCTTCTTTGGGGTGGATCGCCGCCCGATTGAGGAGGCCATCGCCGGGGATATCATCGCCATTGCCGGGCTGCAGAAAACCTCGGTGGCCGATACGGTCGGCGCGGTGGAGCTGGAGCAGCCGATCAAGGCGACGCCGATTGATCCGCCCACCATGGCGATCACCCTCAGCGTAAATTCCTCGCCGTACGCGGGCACCGAAGGCAGCAAGGTGACCTCCAACATGATCCGCGAGCGGCTGATGGCTGAGGCGGAAACCAACGTGGCTATCCGCGTCACTGAAACCGAAGCCAAGGACGCGTTTGAAGTCGGTGGCCGCGGCGAATTGCAGCTCGGCGTACTGATTGAGAACATGCGCCGCGAAGGCTTTGAGCTTTCCGTCTCCCGTCCGCGCGTGCTGCTCAAGGAAGAAAACGGTGTCAAGCTTGAGCCGTATGAGCAGGTGGTGGTGGATGTGGATGAGGAATTCTCTGGCGTGGTGGTCGAGAAGCTTTCCATCCGTAAGGCCGAGATGCAGGATATGCGCCCCTCTGGCGGTGGCAAGCTGCGTATTATTTTCCATGCCCCCTCGCGCGGCCTGATTGGCTACCAGGCGGAGTTCCTCTCCGATACGCGCGGCACCGGCGTCATCAACCGCCTGTTCCACGGATACGGCCCCTACAAAGGCGAAATCGCGGGACGCCGCAACGGGGCGCTTATCTCCACCGATCAGGGTGAAGCCGTGGCTTACGCTATCTTCAACCTGCAGGACCGCGGCATGATGTTCATCAACCCGCAGGATAAGGTCTATCAGGGCATGATCGTCGGTGAGCACACGCGCGACAACGACCTGGAGATCAACGTGCTGAAGGGCAAGCAGCTCACCAACATCCGCGCCTCCGGGGCGGACGAGGCGGTGCGTCTGATCCCGCCGCGTAAGATGACGCTTGAGGAGATGATGTCCTACATCAATGAGGATGAGCTGGTGGAAGTGACGCCGAAATCCCTGCGCCTGCGTAAGGTGATGCTTGACCCCAACGATCGCAAGCGCGCTGAGCGCGCCCGCGAGAAGCTCGCTGGCTAGTCTGCTAAAAGAGACAAAAAAAGGGCCTGTATTTCTACAGGCCCTTTTTTTTAAACATCATATAGCAGCTTAGAGCGGCTTCAGGTTGGATGCGAAAGTACGATCGCGGCTGCTCGCCAGGTCGTAGCTGATCTTCTGGCCTTCGTTCAGACCGTTCAGGCCGGCTTGCTGCACGGCGGTGATGTGGACAAACACGTCCTTGCCACCTTCGTCAGGCTGGATAAAGCCGAAGCCTTTTTGCGTATTGAACCATTTTACGGTACCGGTTGCCATGGCGTGTCTCCTTATCGTGTGGCGTTGACCAGTGTCCCCCCGGGGTCATGGCCAAAAAGTACAGCCAGCGGCCTCGGTGGGCATGCCTTCCGCCGAAACGGAAGGCAGTTAATGCGGGAACCCAGGTCGTGCCTTACTTTAGGGAAGCCAGTAGACGGAAACTACGTCGGTAACCAAGAATAAGAATCACTTATTGTATCATGCAGCGGCAGGCCGCTGCATGGCTGTAAATTCGTCAGGCCCACAATTAACTCTTTAGAGTTTATCGCTCACACCAGGGAAAATCAAGCTCTGCTGGCTTGACGGCGCGGCTGCGCTATAATCAGAGGTGATGAACACCTCCCTCAGTGCCTTGGCGTTTCAACCCGAAGAAGCGGCGGTCGCCGCGCTGCTGGCGGCGGCAGAGCCGTTTCAGGCACTGCGTGACCCGGTGCGGCAGCGGGCAGGGGCCATGGTCGCCCGCCTGCGCCAGGACGGGCTGGGATTCTCCGTCGAAGCGTTTTTGCAGGAATATGGGCTCTCCACCAAGGAAGGCGTGGCGGTCATGTGCCTGGCTGAGGCGCTGCTACGTATTCCCGACAGCGCGACGGCGGACCGGCTGATTGAATCCACCTTCAGCGGCGGGGCGTGGGAAGCGCATCTTGGCAAGAGCGATTCCCTTTTCGTCAATGCCTCGAGCTGGGGGTTGGTGCTGACCGGCAAAACGCTTGATCTGGCCGCGGAAACGCAAGGCGGAGTGGCCGGCTTGATTGGCAGGCTCGCGAAAAAAATCGGGGAGCCGGTGATTCGTGAAGCGCTGAAAGCCGCCATGAAGATGATGGCCGGACAATTTGTGCTCGGTGAAACCATTGGTGAAGGGCTCGCCCATGCCAAGCCATACGCCAAGAAAGGCTACCGCTTCTCCTATGATATGCTGGGTGAAGGCGCGCGTAGCGAAGCGCAGGCGGAGGCATATCTGGCGTCCTACCATGCCGCGATTGAGGCAGTGGGTGCGCTGCGGGAGCCCGCGCTCACCCTCTATGAAGCGCCGAGCATTTCCATTAAGCTCACCGCCCTGCATCCGCATTACGAATGGCGGCACCGGGAAGCGGTATTTGCCGAGCTGCTGCCCCGGCTGGTCGGCCTTGCCAAAGCGGCCGCCGCGCGAGGGCTGTGCATCGCCATCGATGCGGAGGAGCAGACCCGCTTTGATCTGGCCTTGGCAGTGTATGAGCAATTGCTGCGCCATCCCGAGCTGCGCGGCTATCACGGCATTGGCTATGTACTGCAGGCCTATGGCAAGCGGGCGTACGCTGCGATTCCTCTACTCGCCGCGATGGCGCGCGAGACGGGCAAGCGCATTCCGGTGCGGTTGGTGAAGGGCGCTTACTGGGACAGCGAGATCAAGATGGCCCAGCTGCAAGGCTGGCCGGATTATCCGGTATTTACCCGCAAGGCGCATTCCGACCTTTCCTACCTCGCCTGCGCGCGGGCCTTGCTGGAATCGCCGGATTGCTTTTTCCCGCAATTCGCCACCCATAATGCAATGACGATCGCCGCGATTGAGGCCTTCGCAGGCGGGCGTGAATATGAATTTCAGCGCCTGCATGGCATGGGGGAGGCGCTTTACGCCGATGTGATTTCGCACACGCCTTGCCGCATTTACGCCCCCATTGGAGAGCATAAAGACCTACTCGCGTATCTGATTCGCCGCCTGCTTGAGAACGGTGCGAATAGCAGCTTTGTGAATATGATGCTCGATCTGGAGCGTCCGCTGGAGGCGGTGCTGGAAGACCCCATCGAGGCCAGCCGTCACGCGCCGGAAGCAGGGCTTTCCCCGCCCGCGGCATTGTATGGGGCCGAGCGCCGTAACAGCGCCGGGCTGGATTTCGGCAATGCCTACCAGATGCAGGATTTGCATGCTCGCCTACAGGCTGCCCGCGCACAGTACCCGCCGGCGCCGAAGGATTTCTCCCAAGCCGAAACAGACGCCGCCATCACACGCGCGCAGGCTGCTTTTGCGGCGTGGGAGGCTACACCGCTGGCGGTACGGGCGGAGATGCTTGATCGGGCGGCCGATGCGCTGGAAGCCCGCCGGGAGGAGGCCATGGCGCTCATCATCAGCGAGGGGCGGCGCACCTGGGCGGATGCGCTCTCCGAGGTGCGTGAGGCGGTGGATTTTTGCCGCTATTACGCTGCCCAGGCGCGCATGTTGTTTGGCCAGCCGCAGCGGTTGGTGGGGCCAACGGGCGAGCAGAACACACTGCGCTTTGCCGGGCGGGGCGTCTTTGGTTGCATCAGCCCATGGAATTTTCCGCTGGCGATTTTCACCGGGCAGGTGGTCGCGGCGCTGGTGTCGGGCAACACGGTGATTGCCAAGCCCGCCGAGCAGACGCCACGCACCGCCGCGTTCATGGTAGCGTTGCTGCATGCGGCAGGCGTCCCGGCGGATGCGCTGATCCTCGCTCCCGGCACGGGGGAGGTGGTGGGGGCGGCGCTGGCACGTGATGAGCGGATGGCGGGCATTGCCTTTACCGGCGGCACGGCCACCGCAAAGCATATCCAGCGCGCGCTGGCACAGCGCGAGGGGCCGATTGTGCCACTGATCGCGGAGACCGGCGGGCAGAATGCGATGATTGTTGATTCCTCCGCGCTGATTGAGCAGGCGGTGGATGACATTGTGACGTCCGCGTTTGGCAGCGCGGGCCAGCGCTGCTCTGCGTTGCGCGTGCTATGTGTGCATCAGGATATTGCTGATTCGCTGCTCAGCGTGCTAGCGGGGGCGATGCAGGTGCTTACGGTGGGCGATCCGTGGCACGCGTCGACGGATCTCGGCCCGGTTATTGATGCCGATGCCAAAGCGGCACTGGAGCGGCATGTGGCGTATCTGGAGGGACGTGCGAAGCGGATTGCCGTAGCCCCCCTCCCAATCTCCCCCCGCAAGCAGGGGGAGGAGATGAAAAGCCCTCCCCTGTTTACGGGGGAGGGTTTGGGTGAGGGGCAGCCTCCTAAATCGGGTGAAGGTGTGCCACCCTATTTCCCACCCCAGGCGTGGGAAATCCCCTCGCTGGATATGCTCAAGGATGAAGTCTTCGGACCCATCCTGCATGTCTATCGTTATAATCCGGCGCAGTTCGACGCGATGCTCGCGCAGATTCAGGCCACCGGCTATGGCCTGACCTTTGGCATCCATAGCCGCATTCCCACGGTGTATGAAGATGTGGCGGCGCGCATGCGGGTTGGCAATTGTTACATCAACCGCAGCATGATCGGTGCCACGGTCGGCGTGCAGCCTTTCGGTGGCGAGGGCTTATCGGGCACCGGGCCCAAAGCCGGCGGCCCTTACTATTTGCTGCGCTTTGCCACGGAGCGCACGCTGAGCATCAACACCGCCGCGATTGGCGGGAATATTGAGCTGCTGGTGAAGTGATCCTTCGTCTTGGCGAGGAGTGAAACGACGAAGCCATCCCGATCTGCTTGCTGGATTGCTTCGCTACGTTCGCAATGACGGTATCCTGACTTTGTGCGACGAGGACAGGATGTTCGCCTGGCTGTCCGCCGTCGCAGGGGTAAATAAAACTAAACCGGCTGCTGCTGCGTGAGGCAGTGGATCGTGCCGAGTCCCCACACCAGATCCACCGCATGGATGCCGACGACCTCGCGGCCGGGGAAGCAATCTGCCAGAATCGTCAACGCCACGCGGTCGGCGGGGTCGTTGAAGGTGGGCACCAGCACATACTGGTTGGTGATGAGGAAGTTGGCATAGCTGGCGGGTAGGCGCTGGCCTTCGAAGTACAGTGGGCGCGGCATGGGCAACTCGATCACGGTGAGCGGCTTGCCGTCCTGATCGGTGGCGGCTTTCAGGCGCTTCAGGTTCTCCTGCAGCAGCGCGTAATTGGCGTCGCTCGCGTCCTTCTCCACCACGGTGACGACGGTGGTGGGGTTCACAAAGCGGGTGAGGTCATCGATATGGCCGTGGGTATCATCGCCGACGATGCCGTGGCCGAGCCAGATCACATGTTTCGCGCCGAGCCAGTGGGCAAAGCACTGCTCATAATCCTCGCGGGTAAAGCCGGGGTTGCGGATTTGCACATCCGGCGAGAGCAGGCATTCCTCAGTGGTGATCAGCGTGCCTGCGCCGTTGACTTCAATCGCGCCACCTTCGAGCACCATGCGCTTGCTTTTCTGGCTCAGCGGCCAGTGCGGCTGCACACGCTCGACGTTCAGGACGTTGCACACGCCTTCCGGCACGGCGTTATCTTTCTGCCAGTTGCTGTACTTCGCCCAGGCGTTGAAGCGCCAGTCGAGTGCTATCATTTTCTGATCCTCGACACGGCGCACGAAGATCGGGCCGCAATCGCGCAGCCAGCCGCGGTTGGTGGGTAGCGTCACAATATCCACCCGCGCGAGATCAATGCCGACATCTTCCAGCGCATCGATGCATTCGCGCTTCTTCACCTCGTCCTTCACCAGCACGGAGGCGCGCTGCGAATAGCTGATATAGCGGATCATTTCCGCGAAGGCCCACGGCACCGGCCCGAACTTACCCGGCCAGTCGGCGCGGTTATGCGGCCAGCCGAGCCAGATGGCGGCCTGCTTCTCCCACTCGGCGGGCATGAGGTAAGGAGCGGTCATGCGCCAAACCGTTTCGTTATGCCTTCATACGCATCAATCCGGCGGTCGCGCAGGAACGGCCACCAGCGGCGGGTCTGCTCGCTGGTCGCGGGGTCACAGGTGACTTTCAGCAGCGTTTCGGAATGATCGTCGCCCTTGGTCATCCAGCGGCCAAACGGGTCAGCAACAAAGGAGTTGCCCCAGAATTCCAGCCCGTCAGTACCCGGCGCTTTTTCAAAGCCAACACGGTTGATGGCGGCGACGTACAGCCCGTTGGCGATGGCGTGTGCGCGCTGTGCGGTCTGCCAGGCATCGAGCTGTGCCTCACCGAACTCCGCTTTCTCATACGGGTGCCAGCCGATGGCGGTGGGATAGAACAGCACCTGTGCACCTTGCAGGGCGGTGAGGCGTGCGCCTTCCGGGTACCATTGATCCCAGCACACCAGCACACCGATTTTCGCATGCTTGGTCTGGATGGCCTTGAAGCCGGTATCGCCGGGGGTGAAGTAGTATTTCTCGTAGAACAGCGGGTCATGCGGGATGTGCATCTTGCGGTAGATGTCCGCGATGCTGCCGTCCGCATCAATGACCACGGCGGTATTATGGTACAGCCCGGGCGCCCGCTTTTCAAACAGCGAGGCCACGATCACCATGTCATATTTCTTCGCAATCGGTGCAAGTGCCTCCGTCGAAGGGCCGGGGATGGTTTCGGCCAGATCAAAAATATCCGGGTTGTGGGTCTGGCAGAAATATTCGCTGCGGAACAGTTCGGGCAGGCAGGCAATCTGTACGCCTTGCTTGCCCGCATCCTCCAAAAGGTCGCAGGCATGCTTCAGATTGGCGTCCGGATCGCCGATGACCATTTTCATCTGGATCAGGCCAATGGTGAACGGTGCAGAGGCAGTCATGATATACCCACATAGGTCAAAAGAGCCGGGAAACTAGCACGTACCCCTTGAAATGGCAAGGTTTGGCCGGGGTCGTTCGTGTCATGGTGAACGTCAGCGAAGCAATCTGATGGCAGATGGATGGCCGCGGCCCTCTGGGCCTCGCAATGACGGATTCAGCTATTTTCTGAAGACAAACCACGCCCCGGCTATGATCAACGCAAAGCCGACGGCATGGTTCCAGCGCAAGGCTTCGCCGAGGTAAAGCCACGAAAATAACGCAAAGACGCTAAGGCTGATGACTTCCTGGATGGTTTTCAGCTGGGCGGCATTGAAATAGCCGTAGCCCCAGCGGTTGGCCGGCACTTGCAGGCAATATTCGAAAAAGGCCAGTCCCCAGCTCGCCGCAATGACAATCCATAGCGGACGCTCCGGGAATTTCAGATGGCCATACCAGGCCAGTGTCATGAAGAGATTGGAAGCCACCAGCAGCCCGATGACGAGCCACGGTGTGGCCATCACTGCGCCACCCCGGAAGGAACGGAAGGGATCACGGGCGCTGGGGCTTCAGTGCCTACCAGCGGCTCAACATACGGCTCCACCTGGTGCCAGCCTTCCCAGATCATGGCGAAGGCCACGTAGAGGATGACAAACAGGCCCAGCCACGCAATCCAGCGATGCTTGCCGAGCAGGCGGGCGATAAAGGTTGCCGCTGCTCCCATCAATACCACGGAGATGGCAAGGCCTGCCACGAGGATGTAGGGATGCTCGCGCGCGGCGCCGGCCACGGCCAGCACGTTATCAAGGCTCATCGAGACATCCGCGATCAAAATCTGCGTGATGGCCTGCTTCAGGGTTTTCTTCGGCGCATTTTCCTTATCCGGAATCGCCTCATCCAGCGCCGCGATGCCTGCTTCTTCTTCCACCGCGTGGCCTGCGCGCAGCTCGCGATACATTTTCCAGCAGACCCACAAAAGCAGGACGCCCCCGGCCAGTACCAGCCCGACAATCCCCAGCAAATGCGTGGTGATGCTGGCGAAGGCAATGCGCAGAATGGTGGCGGCGGCAATGCCCCACAGAATGGCTTTTTTGCGTTGCGACGGATCCAGCCCTGCTGCCGCCATGCCGACCACGATGGCATTATCACCCGCCAGCACGATGTCGATGAACAGGACCTGCCCAAAGGCGATCAATTCCGGCATGTAGGCTTCAAGCATGGCTGACCTTTTTTGCTTCTTCATCCCGATAGACGGGATATTTCAGCCTTGTTATTTCGCACAGATGCGCCGTTTGTCAAAGCGATTCTGTTAGACACTTCTCCGGCCTTCGAGCAGCCGAAGGACAATGTCGGGATCAAGCAGGGTCGACACGTCGCCCAGCTGGGCGATGTCGTCCGGGCTTTTGACATCCCCGGTGGCGATTTTGCGCAAGATGCGCCGCATGATTTTACCTGAGCGTGTTTTCGGCAGGCCGGGGGTGAGCTGAATCCGACCCGGTACGGCGAGCGCACCGATTTCTTTGCGTACCCATTGCTTGAGTTCATCCCGAAGGGCGGTCTGAGCTTCGGATGTTGAGGCATCCACCGCGGGGCTGAGCATCACATAGGCATAGATGTCCTCGCCCTTGATATCGTGCGGGTAGCCGACCACGGCGGCTTCGCTGACCTTGGGGTGGGCCACCAGCGCGGATTCCACCTCCGCCGTGCCGATGCGGTGGCCGGAGACATTGATCACGTCATCCATGCGGCCTTTCAGCCAATAATCGCCGTCTTTATCGCGGGCGGCGGCGTCGCCGGAAAAATAATAGCCAGGGTAGGGGCGGAAATAGGTCTCCACGAAGCGTGCGTGATCGCCCCAGATGGTGCGTGCCTGCCCTGGCCAGCTTTCCGCGATGCAGAGCGCTCCCTCCGCTTCACCATGCAGGGGCTGGGCAATCACCGTATCCATCAGCACGGGTTTGATGCCGAAAAACGGCTGGCTGGCCGAGCCGGGCTTCAGCTCGGTCGCGCCGGGGAGCGGCGTAATGAGGTGGCCGCCGGTTTCGGTCTGCCACCAGGTATCCACCACGCGGCAGCGCCCGCCCCCCACTTGCTCATGGTACCAGCGCCAGACTTCGGGGTTGATCGGCTCGCCCACCGAGCCGAGCACACGCAGGCTGTCGCGGCGGTTGTGCGCCAGCCAGTCATCGCCCTCATGCATCAACATGCGCAGTGCGGTGGGGGCCGTGTAGAACTGCGTCACCTCATGCTGGTCGATGATCTCCCAGCACCTCGCGGGGGTGGGATAGGTCGGCACCCCTTCAAACATCAGCGTGGTGGCACCCATGGCGAGCGGCCCGTAGAGCAGGTAGCTATGGCCCGTGATCCAGCCGACATCCGCCGTGCACCAATAGACATCGCCGGGGTGGTAATCAAAGACGGAGCGGAACGTTGCCGCGGCATAAAGCAGATAGCCCGCGCTGGTGTGCAGCAGGCCCTTGGGTTTCCCGGTGGAGCCGGAGGTGTAGAGGATAAACAGCGGGTGCTCAGCGTCAAACGGCTCAGCGGGGCAGTCGGCCTCGGCGTCTTGTTCCAGCGTATGCCACCAGAGGTCGCGGCCGTCCTGCCATTCGATGGGGCCTCCGGTGCGCTGCACGACGATGACTTTTTCCACCGGCGTACCGTTAAGTGCGGCATCCGCACTGGCTTTCAGCGGGATACGCTTGCCGCCGCGTACGCCTTCATCGGCGGTGATAAGGATACGCGAGCGGCCATCCGTCAGCCGTCCGCGCAGGGCCTCCGGCGAAAAGCCGCCGAACACCACGGAATGCACCGCCCCAATGCGTGCGCAGGCCAGCATGGCAATGGCCGCCTCGGGGATCATCGGCAGGTAGAGCGTCACGGTATCGCCCGGTTTCACGCCAAGGCTTTTCAACATATTCGCGGCGCGGCAGACCCGGGCATGTAGCTCGCGGTAGGTGATGCGCTGGGCCGCTTCCCCCGGTTCGTCCGGCTCCCAGAGGAGGGCGGTCTGGTAGCCGCGCTCCTCCAGATGGCGGTCGAGGCAATTGGCGGCGACATTCAGTTTGCCGCCCTCAAACCAGCGGATATGTACATCTTCCGGCGCGAAGGAGCAGTCTTTCACCCGGTGCCAGAGATGATCCCACTGCAGCAGCGCCTGCGCCTGATCGGCCCAGAACGCTTCGGGATCCTGGAGGGATTGCGCGTAAAGACGCGCATAGGCCGCGGCATCGATATGGGCGCGGGCGGCGACTTCCGCAGGCACGGCGTAGCGTGTGGAGTGGCTCATACGGAAGAGGGAAGCATAAACGGTTCAAGCAAACAACAGAATAATGCGGCCTATACATACCTATGATTGTAGCATTTACCCACGAAGCAACCTGCGCTATGGTCTTGGGATGTGTGGATACCCAGTGTCGTGGACAGTGTGCTTCCGGTGGATGCTATGCGCCGTGTCGTTTGGCATGGCTGTGCCGGTTGAGGCGGAACCCGCTCCGGAAGCCTTGAAAGCACGGCTTGAGGGTCCTTTACGTGTGTTGGCATCTTCGTTACCAGTGGTCATTACGGCACGGGCACAAAATCACATGCACGAAGGCATTACCGCCGAGGAGATTCGGCGGCTCGATGCGCGTTGGCGCGACGGCGATCGTAGCTTAATCGATCCGGTGATGGGAAATGATCTCTCCGCATACCTTACCCATTACGCGGCTCAAAGCAACGGCGCGTACCCTGAAATTTTTGTTATTGATCAGCATGGGCTGAATATTGGACAATCTGCAGTAACATCCGATTACTGGCAGGGCGATGAAGATGTTTTTACGCATGCAATGGCAGGAGAAGTGCATGTTTCCGCCGTGGCCTATGACGAATCCGCCCGCACCGAACTGATTAAGGTTTCGCTGCCCGTGCGTGAAGAGGACGGCACCATCATCGGCGTACTGGTGGTCGGGGGCTCCGCTGCCCAGGCGAATACGTCGCCGTAAGCGCCAAATCCGCTTGCCCCACCGCGGGGCTTATGCTTGATTACCCTTCCTTTAGACAGCGTTTTTGGCGGAGCATGGCATGGCACTGATTCCTTTTGACGACCGCGATGGGTTCATCTGGTACGACGGTACGCTCGTGCCCTGGCGTGATGCTAAGCTGCATGTGCTGTCGCACGGCCTGCATTACGGCAGCTCCATTTTTGAAGGCGTGCGCGTTTACAACGGCAAGATTTTCAAAAACACTGAGCATAACGAGCGTTTTCATCGCTCCGCCAAACTGCTCGATTTCACCATTCCTTACAGCGTTGCCGAGCTGGATAAAGCCTGCGAGGACGCGGTGAAGGCGAACAACATCGTCAACGGCTATCTGCGCCCGGTGGCGTGGCGCGGCAGTGAAATGATGGCGATTGCCGCCCAGCAGACCACCATCCATGTCGCCATCGCGACGTGGGAGATGCCGGGCTATTTCTCGCCGGAAGCGCGGGAGAAAGGCCTCAAACTCACCGTTTCTCAATGGCGCCGCCCGGCCCCGGATATGGCCCCGTCTGCCAGCAAGGCGGCCGGTTTGTACATGATCTGCACCATGTCCAAACATGCGGCGGAGCGTGCCGGCTTCCACGATGCGCTGATGCATGATTACCGCGGCCTGCTGGCTGAAGCCACCGGAGCTAACCTGTTCCTCGTCATGAATGGCGAGCTGCACACCCCGACGCCGGACTGCTTCCTCGATGGCATCACCCGCCGCACAGTGATGCAGCTGGCGCGTGACATGGGCATCACCGTGGTGGAGCGCCATATCAAACCGGAGGAGCTGAGCAACGCGCAGGAAGTTTTCCTCACCGGCACCGCCGCGGAGATTACGCCGGTCGGCTCCATTGACGCGCTGAGCTTCGGCGTCGGCCCCATCACCAAACAGCTGATGCAGGCCTACGGCGAGCTGGTCCGGCGCTAGTCCATGGCCTTTACCGCGGCCTTACTGAGCTTCCCCGCCATCGATCCGGTGGCGCTTGCGATTGGGCCACTGGTGATCCGCTGGTATTCGCTGGCCTACATCGCAGGCATTCTGCTTGGCTGGTATTATGTGCGTTGGCTGGATCGTCGTGTGGCCCCCGCCGCAGTACTGCGCGAAGCACAATATGAGGATCTGGTCACCTGGGCCATCGCGGGGGTGATTCTTGGCGGGCGGCTGGGGTATGTGCTGTTTTACCAGCCGGCCTATTACCTTGCCCATCCGGCGCATATTTTGCAGCTCTGGGAGGGCGGGATGTCCTTCCATGGCGGCGCGCTGGGCGTGATTCTTGCGTTCTTCCTCTATGCCCGTAAGCATCAGGTGGCCTATGTGGCGCTGATGGACCGCATCTGCTGCGCGGTGCCGATCGGCCTGTTTTTCGGACGGCTGGCTAACTTTGTGAACGGCGAGCTGTTTGGCCGCGTGACGGACCATGCCTGGGGCATGGTGTTTCCGCAAGGCGGGCCGCTGCCGCGCCATCCGAGCCAGCTTTATGAGGCAGCGCTGGAGGGCGCGCTCTTGTGGGCGGTGCTCTATGTCGTCGCGCGGCGCGGCGGTCTGGCCCGCACCGGCCTGTGCTCGGGGCTGTTCCTGTTCGGCTATGGGCTGGCCCGCTTTAGTGTGGAGTTCGTCCGCGAGCCGGATGCGTATCTCGGCACCATCATCAGTTTTCTGACCATGGGCCAGCTGCTTTGCCTGCCCATGCTGCTGGTCGGTGGTTATCTGATGGCGCGTGCGGTTGCGCGCCCGGTTCGCTAGAGCGCTTTTTCCATCCGCACGAAGGGAATGTCGATGCCCTCCGGCGTGGCTTGCACGAATGGCTCCTTCGCCACGTACCCGGCACTGCGGTAGAAAGCGACGCCGGGCAGGGTTGCTATCATCTCACAGTGGGCGTATCTGGGTGCCACATTGTCCTTGCTCATCAAAAATCGACTGCTACACCAGTATCTATGACGGCATTGCTGGAGATCATCAAGACGCGCATCCGCGACCACGGCCCGCTCACAGTGGCGGAGTATATGGAGCTGGCGCTCGCCCACCCGGAGCATGGCTATTACATGCACCGCGATCCGCTGGGCGCGGAGGGTGATTTCACCACCTCGCCGGAGATCAGCCAGATGTTCGGCGAGCTGATCGGCGCTTGGACGGCGGCGTATTGGCAGATGTCCGGCGGTGGGGACCTGGCGATTGTCGAGCTGGGGCCGGGCCGCGGGACGCTGATGCGCGATCTGCTGCGCGCCACCGCGCATGTGCCGGGCTTTCATGAGTCGCTGCTGGTGCTTCTGGTGGAAACCAGCCCGCAGCTCAAACGCATGCAGCGCGCCTTGCTCACGGGCAAGCATTCGCGGATTGCATGGTTGCCGGATCTGACCCAGCTGCCGGAGGTGCGCACGGTCTTTATCGCCAATGAATTTTTTGATGCCCTGCCCATTCGCCAGTTTGTCAAAACGCCGGAAGGATTGAAAGAACGGCTGGTGGATATTGATACTGACACGGGTGAGCTGCATTTTACGCTGCAGGAGATGGGCATCCGGCTGGTCAAAGGTGGCACCCATTACGGGGATCGGGAAATCGTCGAATCCTGCCCCTTGGCACGTACGGTGGCCACGCAGATGGCAGCACACATGCGCGCTTTTTCCGGTGCCGCATTGATGATCGACTATGGTTACACAGGCGGTAGCCGGGGCAATACGTTGCAGGCCGTGCGAAAACACGCATTTTTCCCTGTATTGAAAGATCCCGGTACGGCTGATCTGACCGCGCATGTCGACTTTGACATGCTGGCGCAGGTGTTTGAAGAAGCCAGACTTGATGTGCAGGGACCGGTAACGCAGGGCGAGTTCCTGCTGCGCCTGGGTGCCAAGCTGCGCGCGGAAGCGCTGCTTGAGCGTGCCAACGCCGCCCAGCGCGAGACCATCATCAGCGGCCTGCACCGCCTGACCGCACCGAGCGAAATGGGCGAGCTCTTCAAGGTGCTCGGCGTATGCGATGACCCGCGTTTGTCACTGGCGGGATTTTAAGGGGAGGCGGTGATGCAGGTAGTGTACCGGACGGCTGAAACACTGGCGCACTTAACCGGCATCCGCCATGCCTTCTTTACCCGTGAAGGCGGCGTGAGCGAGGGGCTCTATGCCTCGCTGAACGCGGGCCCCGGTTCGCAGGATGATCCGGCGCATGTCGCGGAAAACCGCGCCCGTGCCGCCCGTGCGATCGGCGCGGCACCGGAGCGGCTCTGTACGCTGTATCAGGTCCATGGCGCGGAGGTGGTGACGGTGGATGCGCCCTGGGCGGCCGAGGCACGCCCGCAGGCGGATGCGATGGTCACCAACCGCCCCGGCCTGATGCTCGGCATCCTCACGGCCGATTGCGTACCGGTGCTGCTGTGCGATCCCAAGGCGCGGGTGATTGGCGCGGCGCATGCCGGGTGGAAAGGTGCGTTTGCGGGGGTGACGGCCGCCACGGTTACCGCGATGGAGCGGCTGGGTGCGCACCGCGACCGGCTGATTGCCGCCATCGGCCCGGCCATCGGCTGGCGCAGCTATGAAGTGGATGAGGCGTTTCTGCGCCGCTTCCTGGATGCCGATGATGCCAACGCGCAGTTCTTTCGTGAGGCAGCGGCGACGCGCAAATATCTGTTTAACGTGAAAGGCTATGTGGCGCAGCGCCTGGCCGATGCCGGGGTGCATCACACGCAGATTTTGGGCGATGATACCTACGCGCTGGAGGCGCAGTATTTCAGTTTCCGCCGCACCACCCACCGCCAGGAGGCGGATTATGGCCGCCAGCTCTCGGCCATTGTGCTGACCGAGTAATCCTTCCTAGCCATCTTCCAGATGCAGGAGCATCGCGGTGCCGATCATCAGCGCCAGCGCCGGGGGTGCCCACGCCGCCAGCATCACCGGCAGGCTGCCGGAAATCCCGAAGGCATGAAACAGGCTGGTGAAGAAATTGATGATGAATCCGGCAAGAATGCCGCCGACCATCATCAGCCCGATGCGCCCCCGCCGATGCAGCCGCAGCGAGAAAACAGCGGCAATCAGCACCATCGCCGCCAGCATGAACGGCGTGGCGAGGATGCTATGCCAGTTCAGCTTGTGACGCAGCGCGGAGAAGCCTGCCTTTTCCAGCGTGTGGATGAAGCTGGAGAGTTGCCAGAAGGACAGCGTGGAGGGATCGGCGAAGCTGTCCTGAATATGACGGATGTCGAGATCCGTCTCCAGCTGGTAGCTGGGGAGTGATTGCGGCACCATCCCCGGCATGGATACGTGCGCCTCTTCCAGCTGCCAGTAGCCTTCGCGCAGATTGGCCAGCTCAGCATCAATACGGCCAATGAAGTTGCCCTTGTCACTGTAGCCGAAGATCGTGACCTCATGCAGCGTCATATCAGACTGGCTGATGCGGGCAGCACGCAGGATGTATTCACGGATGGGCTTATCAAAAATCATCGCTTGCCCGCTGGTTTCCACCTGGCGTACCCATAATCCGGAATCGGAAATAGAAAATAAGCTGGCATTGCCGCGGATATAGCGATTCTCCAGCACATCGTAGCGCGAGATGGTCGCTGCTTTGATGGGATTAAAGACAATGATCCACAGCACGCCAAGCGCTAAACCACAGATTACTGCGGGGAGCAGAAACTGCCACACGGAGACCCCTCCGGCGCGTGCCACAATCAACTCTTGCGTGCGGGTAAGACGAGTAAGCGCGATCAGTGCGCCAATCAGCGTGCCGTAAGGTAGAATTTGCTCCGCCATGTAAGGAAGACGTAGCAGCGCCATTTCAATGACAACGCCCCCAGGGACGTTAGGACGCTCCGCCGTGCGGCGGAAAAGTTCGATAAGGTCGATCAGGCCGGCAATCACCAATACGGCCCCCAGCGCGATGGCAGCCGCAATGAGGAACTGGCGGCCAATATAACGTGAGAGAGTGAAAGAGAGGTACATCAGGCAGGCTCCCACTGTCCGCGCGGCTGCATGGGAATACGCCGCAGCAAGAGATAACCACTGAAAAGCACAACAAGCAGCGCATTGGCATACATCATCACCGCCAGCATCGGCATGCGGGCCGTGAGGTTGTTGAGTCCAAACGTTATCAACACGATGATCAATGCCCCGCCTGACAGAGCCGTGATACGCTTCCAGCGGCCGCGGCGATTAAACTCACTCCGCAATAATACGGCGACCGATAACATGGCAAGCCCTAGCGAATACAAGGGCCAGGTGAGGCGTTGATGTGCTTCGGCAAGAAATTTATTGCGCTGTGCCTCTGGGATGTCCTCCTTCGGCGCGAATAGGTCGGTGACAAAGCGCTCGCGTGCGTCAGGGATGCGCTTTTGCGCCTGCTGTGTGTAAAAACTGAGGTCAAGATTATAGCTATCAAAATCGAGCCAAGAGATGCGGCCTTCGCGTATCTGCTGGCGCATGCCGCGTATCAGGAGAAAGCGTGGCCCCCGAGGAGTTTGGGTCATACGTCCCTCATCCGCCATCATGGTCACGGACTGGCTGGCGATGCGATTATCATGCACCAAAATTCCCCGCAATGTGCCATCATCGTTGCGCTCACGTACAAACACCGTCAGGCCCGGCGCAGGGTGGTTGAAGACCTCCTCTTGCAGAAGGATAGAGGTGTAATTGTCGCGCAGAAAGCTCTGCATATCCTTAAATTGGCGATTGGCCGCTGGCATAATGTAGAGCGATAAAGCATAGCTGATGAGCGTGACGATCAGGCCAATCGTTAGTGCCGGACGCGCCAGCTGCCATGGTGAAAGGCCGGATGCTTCCATCACCACCAGTTCACTATCCGCCACTAATTTGTTGTAGGAAAAGATCACCGAAATAAATAGCGCCACCGGCAGGATGATGGTCAGCAGCGAGGGCACGAGCAGCAGCGTAATATGCACGAAGTCGAGGATGGAAAGCCCGCGATTGATAATAAAATCGATAAAGCGCAGTGCCTGTGTCAGCCAGATAATGCAGGTCAGGCTGAATGTGATGAGCAGCATCGGCCAGACGAGCAGCTTGAGAATATAGCGTTGATAATGGCTGAGCATGCCATGGTTCTACTACGATTACACCGGCCGTGCCAGTCTCCGATTGCCTTGCGCACCTGTTGGTTGGAGATCACAGGTTTCTTGTGGAAAAATCACCGGGGCAGATTATACCAGAAGAGTCTGCACCCCAGCGAAGGATAAAACCCATGAAATTCGATTTTTTGTCTAAACTCACTGTTGATGTCGCACCGAAAGGCTTGAAAACGCCGACTGGTATTGCCTGCATTCTGAATGAGAAAAAAAAGCTCACCGGCGCTGCGGCGTCACTGGATAAGGCCACGGGTGGACAGCTCTCGCGCGCCATCGCACAGGCGGGATTCACAGGGAAAGCAGGGCAGGTGGTTTCTTTTCTTGCTCCGACAGGTGCCGCGTATGATTTTGTGCTGGTGGGTGCGATCGGCAAAGACAAGGATGCCACCTACACGACATTCGAGAATCTGGGCGGTCTCCTGGTGAAAGAGGCACATCGCCTTGGGCTTGGCGGCTTGGTCATCAGCGCAGAGGTGGCGGGTGTGAAAATTACGCCTGCGGAGGCAGCGGCCCGCGTACTTTTTGGAGCGCGTCTGCGCTCCTACCGTTTCGATAAATACCGCACCACACAGAAGCCGGAGGAGAAGCCGTCGCTCGAGTTTATCTGCGTTGCTGGCGTCGATGTGAAGGCAGCGAAGAAAGCGTACGCACCCCTCGAAGCGTTGGCTGAAGGTATCTGTCTAACGCGTGATCTTGTCACCGAGCCGGCGAATGTGATGTATCCAGAAGCCATGGCTGCTGTCTGTAAAACACTGACCCAGTATGGCCTCAAAGTAGAGGTGATGGGCGAGGAACAGATGCGCAAACTCGGCATGGGCTCTCTGCTCGGCGTGGGTCAGGGCTCGGTGCGTGAATCACAGATGGTCGTGTTGCGTTGGGATGGTGCGGATAAAAAAGAGGCGCCCGTTGCTTTCATCGGTAAAGGCGTCTGCTTCGATACGGGCGGCATCTCCATCAAGCCGGCCAAAGGCATGGAAGAAATGAAATGGGACATGGGCGGCGCAGGCACCGTGATTGGCCTGATGAAAGCGCTGGCCCTGCGGAAGGCAAAGGTCAATGCCATCGGCGCGGTAGGCCTGGTCGAAAACATGCCCGATGGCAATGCCCAGCGTCCAGGGGACATCGTCACGTCGATGTCCGGCCAGACGATTGAAGTCCTCAATACCGATGCCGAAGGCCGTTTGGTGCTCGCCGATGTGCTCTGGTATGTACAGGATAAATACAAGCCGCAATTTATGGTCGATCTCGCCACCCTGACCGGCGCAATTATCATTTCGCTGGGTCATGAGCGGGCTGGTTTATTTTCAAATGATGATAAATTGGCGGATCGTCTCTTTGCTGCCGGAGAAGAAACGGGCGAGCGCCTGTGGCGGTTGCCGCTGGGGGATGAATATGACCGGCAGATCAACTCTGATGTTGCAGACATGCAGAATATCGGCGCCGATCGCGAAGCCGGAAGCATCACGGCAGCCCAGTTCCTGCAGCGTTTTGTCAATGGCCTGCCGTGGGCACATCTTGATATCGCCGGTACGGCATGGAGCAAGAAGGATGCCCCGATCTGCCCGAAAGGCGCGACTGCTTTCGGCATCCGCCTGCTAAATCGCTTTGTTGAATTACATTACGAAAAATAATTCCCGTTATTTTTTCTAGATCTTCCTCGTTAGGTGACGAAAAACCAAAGAAAACATAGCCTTAATAATTTGGTTAAAATTTTAATTGAAATTACCAATTATTAAGGTTATGTTACAAATCACTAACGAGGGAGTATTTTATGACTACGAACAACAATAATAACAATGTAGTTGCAAATAATCGTGCCGTTGTTGCGGGAACCGACCGTGATGATGTGCTGGTCGTACGCGGAGCGCTTCCAACCATTCTGCGGGGAAATGGTGGCAATGACCGCTTATCAATTGATTCGAATCAGGGTGGTCGTCATATTTTAGATGGGGGTGCCGGCAATGACATTCTGCTCGCGCTGCAAGGTGTGGGGCATCGGTTGTTGGGTGGCGAGGGAAATGATCTATTTCATTTGAATGGCCGGCGACACACCGCCCTGGGCGATGCAGGGAATGATCGCTTTTTTGTCTCCGGGGCCGGACACACCGTCGATGGCGGCGCAGGCAATGACTCGGTAACTGTCAATGGTTTAAATCACTCAATTCAAACCGGTGACGGTAACGACCATGTGGAGGCTAACGGCAGATTGGTAGATAGCCTGGTTTGGTTGGGTAATGGAAACGACCGTGTCAACATCGGTGGTTCGATCGCAAACTCTATGATTGCCACCGAATTTGGTAACGATAGCATCTCCATTCGTTCGGCGACAAATTCGCAGATCTTGGCGGGCAGTGGTAACGATGAGCTTAACGTAAGTACGTCTTTTGGATCAAATATAAGTGGGGGTGAGGGACATGACGTAATTAACGTTGCCGAGGCCTCTTACTCCACGATTGTGGGAGATGACGGGAATGACCGTATCACGGTGAGATCATTAGGGTCTGAATCGTTTCCGGAAGATCCGCTTTCAAGAAGTAAGGTTGATGGTGGAAAAGGGGATGATCTGATTAATGTCCGTTTGGCTGACGATTTTGATGCTGGCATTTTAGAGGTTCAGGGCGGCAGCGGAAGTGATCAGATTTATGTCCATGCTGGGGCTGCAGATGGTGGTCTTGTCTTCGTTTATGGTGGTGAAGGGAACGACAGGATCTTCGTGGATTCAGGTCTGCCGGATGATACTGTGGCCTCAGGCCCTGGCTGGTTTCCAAACCATCGGTTTGTTATCGATGGCGGAGCTGGCGATGATTATATCTCCGGTGGGGGTGGTTCAGAGCTTTACCTGGTACAAGGGAATGACCGCATTTGGTCGGGCGCGGGAAACGATAGCTTCGTGTTTTTTGATCTCGATAGTTCACGTTTTTCTAGATCGCTCGTGAAGATTGAGGACTTCAGTGTTGAGAATGATCGCATAGATATCTCACTGCTTGGGGATCTTCAGCGCGCCGAAGTGATTCATGCGGGGGAGGACTCTGCGCTCCTGTTCCAGACCCAAAATCATACACTGACAATTTATCTAAATGATACGCAGGTTGATAATATTCAAGATCTGAATATTTACTACGGCTAATAAATCTCGCTAAGATAAAGCCCACACGAGGTACCTCGTGTGGGCTTTATGCCTTTAAGTAACCACGACAAGGATGAAAACGTTGACCGCTGTACGCTTTTATCACCTGCTTTCCCTGCCGCTGGAGAAGGCGCTGCCCAAGCTGATGGAAGCGGCGTATGCCAACGGCGTGAAAACGCTCATTCATGGGCGGGAGGATCAGGTGGAAGCGCTGGATCGCGCCATCTGGACGTTCCATCCGGGAAAGTTCATCCCGCATGGCACGGAGCGTGATCCCTACCCGGATGAGCAGCCGATTCTGCTCTCCACCGGCTTTCATCCGCTCAATGACGCCACGCTGCTGGTGATGGTGGATGGAACCCTTTATGAGGCCCCGCATCCCTTTGCGCGGGTATTTGATGTGTTTGATGGCACGGATGATGAGGCGGTCGCCGCCGCCCGCCAGCGTTGGGCCGCCTACAAAGCCAAAGGCTGGACGCTCGAATATTTCCGCCAGCAGGAAGACGGGAGCTGGGTGCAGCAGGCCTCGTGACCGCCTGAGAGTCTTCTTTACTGACCGGGCCCCGGGCACTAACACTATGCCCATGAATGACGAATCTTACATGCGCATGGCGCTCTCATTGGCGCGGCGGGGGCTGGGCACGACGGCGCCCAATCCCAGCGTCGGCTGTGTGCTGGTGCAGGCGGGCCAGATCGTCGGGCGGGGCTGGACGCAAGCCGGTGGCCGCCCGCATGCTGAAGCGATGGCGCTGGCGCAGGCCGGTGTGTGCGCGCAAGGCGCCACCGCATATGTGACGCTGGAGCCCTGTGCCCATCACGGGGTGACGCCGCCCTGCGCGGAGGCGCTGGTCGCCGCTGGCATCCGCCGCTGCGTGATTGCCTGCAGCGATCCTGATTCGCGGGTGGCGGGCAAGGGCATCATGGCGCTGGCCGCCGCAGGCGTGGAAACGGTGACGCGCGTGTGCGAAAGCGAGGCCCGTGCGCTAAATGAAGGCTTTTTCTCGCGCCTGGAGCAGGCCCGCCCATGGGTCACGCTGAAGCTCGCCACCTCGCTGGAGGGCGGCATCGCCACGGCGCAGGGTGAATCGCAATGGATCACCGGGGAGGCGGCGCGCCGCCACGCCCAGATGCTACGCGCCCAGCATGACGCCATCCTCACCGGCATCGGCACCGTGCTGGCGGACGATCCGCAGCTCACCTGCCGGTTGCCGGGGCTAGAGGCGCGCTCGCCGGTGCGTGTTGTGCTCGACCGCCGCTTGCGTCTGCCTCTGGCGTCGCAGTTGGTGGCACGTGCGCGGGAGGTGCCGCTATGGATCTTTACCGAAGCGCCCGAGGCCGCCGCTGCCCCGCTGCAGGCCGCGGGAGCGGAGGTGGTTCAGATGAAGACAGTCACCCCGGCCGCCGTGGCCCATGTACTGGCTGAGCGGGGCATCACCCGGTTGTTGGTCGAGGCGGGGACGCAGGTGGCCACCGCATTTTATCAGTCCGGGCTGGTGGATGCGTGCTATTGGTACCGCGCCCCGGTGCTGCTCGGGGCCGGGGCGGTCATGGCGCTGCAGCCTTCCGGGTCGGCTCCCCTGGCGGAGTTGCCACGCTGGCGGCTGCTGCGCAGTGAAACCCTCGGCGCAGACCGGCTGGAAATCTACGCCCGTCCGTAAACTGCCCTGCTCAGTTAAGCAGCTATGGCGTTCTCTGTCTCTCTGCCTCTCGCGTCGGAAATCAGGTTGCAGACTGCCTGTAGTTTCTCCACATCAGCGAGGAGTTGCGAGTCGTCTCTCATGCTGTTCAGCCACGCTTTAGCCGGATTACCTGAGGTTACATGCTCCAGCCGCCCCATCAGGCCATCCAGCGCCTGCACGTAATCTCTGCGCTGCCCGGTTCGGAGGTCCTGCTGCGTCATGATCCAGCGTTTAACAGCCTCCAGCGCATGCTGCCAGTCGTCGGTCGTCTGAAGTGTAGTAGACACGCCATTCTCAATGTCTTTCAGAGAATTATGAATATCCATGACAGCGACCCGAGCGGCCGAGACTCTTAGCCGTTTAGCTAGGGAAGTGTAGGGTTCGCAGTTTTTTTCGTGCGCGTTCATGGTATTCTCGTTAATAAAAGTTAATGCGGGCCCTCTTAGCGCGTTGCTGTTAAGAAATTATGACAATCGTTGCGATTTTCCGCAGTCTTGCTATAGAGCAGCCATGTTTACCGGCATTGTCACTGATCTCGGCACGCTGCTGCATCTCGAAGGCGGCGCGGAAAACCTGCGCCTGAGCATCGGCACATCCTATGATGAGCGCTCCATCGCGCTGGGCGCGTCCATCGCCTGCAACGGCATCTGCCTGACCGTGGTGGAAAAAGGCCAGTATGAGCATGGCACGTATTTTCAGGTGGATGCCTCGCCGCATACGCAGGCGGTGACCACCCTGGGACGCTGGCAGGTAGGGCAGCCCCTGAATCTGGAGCGTGCGCTGAAAATGGGCGATGAGCTGGGCGGCCATCTGGTGACCGGCCATGTGGACGGGCTGGCCAGCGTGATGTCGGTGAAGCAGGCGGGCGACTCGGTGGCTTATGTGTTGGAAGCCCCGGCGGCGCTCTCCCCGTTTATTGCGCCCAAGGGGTCGGTAACGCTGGATGGTGTCTCGCTCACCGTGACGGATGTGAAGGGCACCTTCTTCGGCATCACCATCATCCCGCATACGCTGAGCGTCACCACCTGGCAGTCCGTGCGCGAGGGGGATGTGATGAACCTCGAGATTGACCTCATCGCACGCTATGTGAAGCGCATGCTGGACGCACGGAGCTGATATGAGCCGTCATCCTGAACTGGCCACCATCCCCGAGATCATCGAAGACGCCCGCGCCGGACGGATGTTTATTCTGGTCGATGACGAAGACCGCGAGAACGAGGGCGACCTGGTGATTCCGGCGGAGAAGGCCGATGCGGACGCGATCAATTTTATGGCCAAGCATGGGCGCGGGCTAATCTGTCTTTCCATGACGGAGACGCGGGTGCGCCAGCTGAATCTGCCGCTGATGAGCCGCCATAATGCCTCACGCCACCAGACGGCGTTCACCGTTTCCATCGAGGCGCGCGAGGGCGTCACCACCGGCATTTCCGCCGCTGACCGGGCGCAGACTATCCGTGTGGCCATCGATCCTGCCAAAGGCGCGGCCGATATCGCCTCACCCGGCCATGTGTTCCCGTTGGTGGCGCGCGATGGCGGCGTGCTGGTGCGCGCCGGGCATACCGAAGCGGCGGTGGATATCGCCACGCTGGCCGGGCTGAACCCGGCGGGGGTGATTTGTGAAATCATGAATGACGATGGCAGCATGGCCCGCCTGCCGGACTTGCTGATTTTCGCCAAGCAGCACGGGCTGAAGATTGCCACCATCGCGGACCTCATCGCCTATCGTCGCCGTTCGGAAAAACTGGTCGAGCAAGTGCTGGCCATGCCGTTTGCCAGCAAGGAAGGCGGTGAATTTACGCTGATGCTCTACCGCGATGTCCTCTCCGGGGCGGAGCATGTGGTGCTGCAAAAAGGCCGCCTTGATGGAGACGCACCCTGCCTTGTGCGCATGCATTCCAGTGATTTCCTGACTGACATTCTGCAGGATGCCAGCAATCCCAAAGCAGGGGATTTGTTCCGCGCCATGCGGATGCTCGAGCGTGCCGGCAATGGGCTGGTGGTGATTCTGCGTAACCCGATGCCGGGGGCGCTTTCCAGCCAGCTCCTTGCCCGTCAGCGCGGGGAAGCAGCCACGATGGACCTGCGGGCATATGGCATCGGCGCCCAGATTCTGCTCGATCTCGGCGTGCGCGATATGGTACTCATCACCTCCAGCCCGCGTCCGGTGGTGGGGCTGGAAGGCTACGGCCTGAATATTGTTGGCCACCGCACCTTTGAAGATTCCTGATGACCCGTCTTTTGTTTGTTGTCGCGCCGTTCTACCGTGACTATGCAGATGCGCTGATCGCCGGTGCCTCTGCCGTATGCGAGCGGCAAGGCGTTGCGTTCGATATCGTCGAGGTGCCCGGTGCGCTGGAGATTCCGGGCGCCATCCGGCTCGCCATGGAGAGCGCGGCCTATGACGGGTATGTGGCGCTTGGCTGCGTCATTCGCGGGGAAACTTACCATTTCGAGGTGGTCTCTAATGAAAGCGCGCGCGGGCTGATGACGCTTACCACTGAGTTCGGGCTGGCCATCGGCAACGGCATCCTCACCTGCGAGAATGACGAGCAGGCCTGGGTGCGCGCGGATCCCCAGCAGAAAAATAAAGGCGGCGAGGCGGCGGAAGCCTGCCTGCGCATGGTGGCGCTCTTCCGCCGTTTCACGCAGGAGGATGCGGCATGACAGCGCTCAATCCTTCGCTGCGCAAAAAAAGTGCCGCGCGCATGGCGGCGGTGCAGTGCCTGTATCAGCATGTGTATGCGCCGGAGTTGTCGCCCGATCAGCTGATTGTGGCCCGCATGGGCATCGAGGGCGAGGAAGAGGGCCTGCTCGAGGAGCTGGAGCCGCTTGATATCGCGCCGGATGGCAAGTTGTTACGCGGCATCGTCAGCGGTGCGGTAGGCCAGCAGGTAGAGCTGGACCGCCGGCTGGAGGAGGTGCTCGGCACGCGCTGGAGCGGTCACCGCATGCCGGAGCTGATGCGCGCGCTGTTCCGCTGCGCCGCGTATGAATTCCTTTATCACCCGGAGCTGAAGCCCGGCATCATCCTCGATCAGTATGTGACCCTGGCCACCAGCTTCTTCGATGATAGCGAAGTCGGCTTCGTCAATGGGGCGCTGCAGGAAGTTGCGAAAAGCCTGCGTTCCTAAAGAATGTTGCTCGTCATTGCGAGCGCAAGCGAAGCGGGCAATGGGTTGTTGTGGTCGAAGAGGCTTGTCCTTCCTTCGCACCCGCTTGCGTGCAGAGGCGGGGGACGTGTAGGGTGGGGCGATGGAAGAATTTTCCCTGATCGATCACTTCCTGCGCCCGCTGGCGCTGGCACCTGAGGCGCTGGGCCTGCGTGACGATGCCGCCCTGCTGGCATCGCGCCCTGGCCATCGGCTGGTGGTCAGCGCCGATATGCTGCAGGCGGGAGTGCATTTTTTTGCCGATGATCCTCCCGATGCCATCGCGCAGAAAGCGCTGCGGGTCAACCTCTCCGACCTCGCGGCGATGGGCGCGGAGCCCTATGGCTATTTCCTCTGCCTCGGCCTGCCGGAAGGGATGGACGAAACGTGGCTGCGCGCCTTTTGCGATGGCCTGAGCGCCGATCAGGCGACCTACGGCATCACGCTGCTTGGTGGGGATACTACGCGCACGCACGGGCCGTTATCGCTGAGCCTGACCGTGATGGGCTGGGTGCCGGAAGGGCAGGCGCTGCATCGCATGGGCGCACGCCCGGGCGACCAGCTATGCGTCAGTGGCACGCTGGGTGATGCTGCACTGGGCCTGATTGAGCGTCCCTCGGCGGCCCATGCGCGCTATCTGCGCCCGCTGCCCCGGCTCAGCCTCGGCACGGCCCTGCGAGGCGTGGCCACGGCGGCGATGGATATCTCGGATGGGCTGGTGCAAGATGCCGGCCATCTGGCGTCTGCCAGCGGGGTGGGCTTGCGCATGGAGGCCGCGCGGGTGCCTTTGTCCATGGCGGTGCGCGATGCCATTGCAGAGGGGCGTTTTACGCTGGCACAGGTCCTCACCGGTGGGGATGATTATGAGCTGCTTTTTACCTTACCGCCCGACATCGCGCTTCCGCCGGAGACAACCTGCATTGGCGAGGTGACAACATCCCCCGGCCTGCAGGTGGTAGATGCGTCAGGCCACCCCATGCATTTTGCGCGGCCCGGCTATCGTCACCGCTGGGAGGCATCGTCGTAAGGCGAGTACGTTACGTGACGTCGAATTTGCGAAACAAAGCATCGATCGACTGGCCCTGCCCGCTACGCAGGCGGGTATATTCAAAAAAGAAGCTGCGTGCTTCCGGCAGCACGTCGTAGGTTTCCGCCCAGCGACGGAACTCAGATAAGCGTGCCGGGATGAGCGCATGAAACTGCATCATGCGTTTCTCGGCGGCCTCGACGGCTAGCGCAGCCGCTGGGCCTTGCGACAATGCATGGCGGCGCAGCGCCGGTAAGCCTTTTTCGATTTGCGATAGTGCGTCCATTTCATCCAGCAGGCATTCGCAGAATTGCTGCATGATATCCACGAAGAAGCTCTGGCCGCGGGTGGAGCGCACCGCCACGCCGGATTCGTCATTGCCGCTGACATCGATGTAGCTGACGCGCTCGCCGAGCTTGCGGCTTGCGGATTCCCAACGCCGCGCATCCAGTACGGCATAGTCCTCGCCTAATGTTTCCGGAGTGAATCCCAGCGCTTCAAGGGCATTCCAGAAGGATTCATCCGCCGACGCCAGCGGATCCGAAAAGCCCGATGGGCGATTGGATGGTGTTGCAAAGGCAGATACGGATAGAAACGACAGCATAAAGCCCTCCCACAAATGGCTGAGAGAAACCTGCAAGCGTCATGCCAGCTGTGAGGAAGTATCGCTAAATGGCCGAATTGATCTGCTCGACGAACTGCTCGAAATCCTTGGCTTCGCGGAAATCGCGGTAGACCGAGGCGTAGCGGATGTAGGCTACCGGATCGAGGCGCTTGAGTGCTTCCATGACACGCTCACCGATTTTGGTGACTTCCACTTCCGTATCGCCCGTAGTTTCCAGCGCTTTGACGATGGCATTGATTTCCTGCTCCACCAGATCGGGATCTACTGGGCGTTTACGCAGGGCAATGGCCATGGAGCGTTCGATTTTATCGCGATCGAAGAGGCGGCGTTCCCCGTTGCGCTTGACCACCGTCAGCTCGCGCAGCTGAATCCGCTCAAACGTGGTGAAGCGAGACTCGCACTCAGGGCAGTGCCGCCGTCGCCGGATCGTCGCGCCGTCCTCGCTGGGCCTGGAGTCTTTGACTTGCGTATCAGGATGACCACAGAACGGACAGCGCATAGCACCTCATCAGGGAATGGACGGATAGATTGGGAACCGCTCGCACAACGCCTGCACCTGGGTGCGGACTTGCTGCTCGATGGCGGCGTTATCGTCGGGATTTTTGGCAAGGCCGTCGACCACATCGGCAATCAGTGTGCCGATCTGGCGGAATTCCGCTTCCCCAAAGCCGCGCGTGGTGCCCGCAGGGGTGCCGAGGCGCACGCCGGAGGTCACCGCTGGGGGCAGCGGATCAAACGGAATGGCGTTTTTGTTGCAGGTTAGCCCGGCACGTTCCAGGCTCTGCTCGGTAGCGGTACCGGTGACGCCTTTGGGACGCAGATCGACCAACACGAGGTGGTTATCCGTACCGCCCGAGACGATGTTGAGGCCACGCTGCATCAGCACATCCGCCAGCGCGCGGGCGTTGGCAATCACTTGCTGGCCGTACGCCTTGAAAGACGGATCCAGCGCTTCGCCATAGGCAACCGCTTTGGCCGCGATCACATGCATCAGCGGGCCGCCCTGAATGCCAGGAAAGACGGCAGAGTTGATGGCCTGGCCCAGCGTGATATCCTTGCCGGAGGGCGTCTTGCGCACCACTGTGTCGGGCACAGCGGAGAGAATCATCCCGCCGCGCGGGCCGCGCAGGGTTTTGTGGGTGGTGGTGGTCACTACATGGGCGTGCGGCAGCGGGCTGGGGTACGATCCGGCGGCGACCAGACCGGCCACGTGCGCCATATCGACGAGGAACCAGGCGCCGACGGAATCCGCGATTTTGCGGATGCGCGCCCAGTCGATCACACGCGGATAGGCAGAGAAACCGGCGATAATGAGCTTCGGCTTATGCTCATTCGCCAGCGCTTCGATCTGGTCGTAATCGAGCAGCGCGTCGGATTCACGCACGCCGTATTGCACGGCCTTGAACCATTTGCCGGACTGGTTCGGCGCGGCGCCATGCGTGAGGTGGCCGCCTGCCGCCAGCGACTGACCGAGGATGGTGTCCCCCGGCTGCAGCAGGGCGGTGAATACCGCTTGGTTCGCTTGAGAACCGGAGTTGGGCTGCACGTTCGCGAAGTGGCAGTCAAACAGTTTGCAGGCCCGTTCGATGGCAAGTTCTTCTGCAATATCGACAAACTCGCAGCCACCATAATAGCGCTTGCCGGGATAGCCTTCCGCGTATTTGTTGGTCATCACCGAGCCTTGCGTTTCCATCACCGCGCGGCTGACGATGTTTTCCGAGGCGATCAACTCGATCTGGTGTTTCTGACGGCCCAGCTCTTTAGCCATGGCAGCGGCGATCTGAGGGTCACGCTCGGCAAGGGTCGCGTCAAAAAAACCGTCCATACGGATGGCGATGTCAGGGGTGTTTTCTTTTTTCTGTGCCAACATTTTAACGATCCTTAAGACTGATTGAAGTAACGAGTTTGCCCAAATTCCTCAAGATTTCGGGTGTTGGAAGGGCTATCCACACCCCATATATGTTTCACCTGTGGCGTTTTAGCCTAATTTTTCGACCCTCCCGCGATGACGTCCCTCCGCAAATGAGGTGGAGAGAAAAGCCCGCAAGCAATCTTTAGCGGTTTCCAGCCCGATCAGCCGGGCGCCAAGTGCCAGCACATTCGCGTCGTTATGCTCCCGTGCCAGACGCGCCATGGTGCTGTTCATGCAGAGCGCCGCGCGGATGCCGGGATGACGGTTGGCGGCAATGCTGATGCCGATCCCAGAGCCACAGATCACAACGGCCGCCTGTGCCCTGCCACTGCGTAGGGCTTCCGCTGCTTTGGTACCATAGTCGGGATAATCAACGGATGCCTCAGAATCCGGGCCCAGGTCTAACGCCTTATATTCACCCAGCGTGGTAAGAAAGCCTACCAGCTCCTGTTTAAGCGCATACCCTGCGTGGTCTGATGCAAAAGCGATAACTTTCATGGCGCTTATGTAGCAAAGCCCTTGGCGCACGCCTAGTGTTTTCTTCACAAAAACGGCGGTTTTTCTGCCTATTCTCTGTAAGCTTCTTGGGTTGGACCCTGCTTCAATTGCTCATGGCTCGGTAGTCCCCGCTCCAGGCTAGCGCTAAGCTCCTTCTTGAAACTCTCTACGGGCAAGCGCTCTCCTGCAAAGCAGAGGCCCTGTAGCAGCCTCTGAATGTCTTCTTCCTTCAACGGGGGCGATGGATTTGGTGTGTCTGGATTGGTTGGGTTCTGCCAGCGGCGTCCCATTTCTTCAGCAAGCCAGGCGCTCATTGCACGAAACAATCCATCATATGCTTTGCCCGCCTCCTCCTGTTGATTGAGTCGGGTGATGTGGTCTCGGCGCAGCCGATCAGCCATTTCAGCGCTTTCTTCTCGCTCTCCCGTATCGTAAATCAGTGTGTTGTTGCCTAGGGTATGACGTATTGCCTGACCCAGAAAATATCCAGCGGCTTGTCTAAAATCCCTCGTCCCCGCCTCCTCCCGGTTCATAACGCCGATAAGATATCTTTTTGCAATATTTTCCGTGTGGCTTGGTTGCCGGGTTTCAGGCGACTCTGCGTCAGCAGCAGACATGGACATAATAAAAAGCTTTCAATGAATTAAAACATTATGAACCCGCTAAACTATACCATGCCTTCATGAAGAATTGATGACGCCATAGCCATTAGCCCTTCTTTAACCATCGCCTGCGATGCTGCGCCCATGGAATGGCTGGTTATTCTCACGGGTGTTTGTCTGGGGAGTTTTCTCTCGCTGGTCAGTTATCGTTTGCCCCACGGCGGCAAAATGGCGATGGCCCGCTCACAATGCCCGGTATGCCACACAACGCTCACTCCCCGCGATCTGGTGCCAGTGTTCAGCTGGCTTGTCCATCGTGGCCGTTGCCGCCATTGTCAGGCTCCGATCTCCTGGCGTTATCCGGCGATTGAGCTAGTGACGGCAGCAGGGTTACTGGCGGTGTACATGTCGTATGGGGTATCGCCCCAGGCTGTGTTGTTGATGGTGATGACGCTGGCGTTACTGGTTATGATGATCGTTGATTTTGAGCATTATATTATTCCCGATGAGGTCCAGATGACGCTGGCGTTACTGGCGGTGGCCTACCATGGGCTTCTGGGCACACATCCGGCAGAGCCGCTAGCCGGAGCGTTGCTCGGTGCGCTGATTGGTTGGGGGCTGCAAACAGGTTACCACAGGCTGCGTAAGCGCGACGGGCTGGGTACCGGAGATGTAAAATTTTTGGCGGTTGCGGGATTATGGCTCGGCGCCATCAATCTCATCCCCCTGTTATTTTTCTCTGGGGTGCTTGGTGTTCTGACGGCCACATTATGGCAATGGCTTCGACGTGGCGCGTTGTTTCCTTTCGGCCCGGCTCTGGCACTCAGTCTTTGGATATGCGTGCTATGGCCACGCGTGCCGTTTTTCTTTTTTCATTGGCCGGCATTGTTTCTTGAATGACCCATGGCGCAAGGAATTACGGCTGCAATTCCTACAGCGGCAAAATCTGTTTGAAACACGAAACCGCTTATGTTAACGCCTTATTTAGCGAGTGTATGGTGATTAACCGACTATTAGTTGATTTTTGTTAATGAAAGGCCGTTACCAATGAAGCGCTGGTTTCGCCTTATCCCTGTCTTTGTGTTGATGCTTGGCTGTGATGGCCAGTGGAATTCTGAAAAAATTGATCCGATTGATCGTAAGCTGAAGCTCGGGCGTGATGATTACCGCGACCTCTATGACGGCAAAACTAACAAGGGCAAAAGCGACGCAAAATCCCTGCAGATTTCTCCGCCTGTTCCGGATATCGCGCCCTTGCTTGCTGCCCCGCGGCCGCCAAGGATTGGTAATAGTCAACTAGTCTCAATTGCGGTCACCGACGATGTGCCGTTGAAAGATGTTCTGGTGGAGTTGGCGCGGCTGGCGGATGTCGACATTGAAATTGACTCTGGTATCCGTGGCGGCATCAATTTTCGAGCGAAAGAAAAGCCGTTCAATCAGGTAATTGAGCGCATCGCTTCTCTGGCGGGGCTGCGCTACAATGTACGCAATGGTGTTCTGCGCGTTGAGCGCGATCTTCCATACGTAGTGAATTATCGCGTCGACTTTCTGAATATGATGCGCAACAGCAGCAATAACATCTCCACGGGCGGTATGGCGGCTGGTGGCGGTGGCGCTGCTGGAGGTGGCGCTGCTGCCGGGGGTGCTGCTGCGGGCGGTGGCGCTGCTGGAGGTGGTGCTGCGGGCGGTGGTGCTGCTGGTGGTGCCGCGGGCGGGGGAGGCGCCGGCGGTGGTGTTGCTGGGGGTGCAGGCGTTTCCACCACGCAAATTCAAGGGCAGGTGATGGATGATTTCTGGGCGGCTCTGCAATCGGGCATCTCATCCATTTTATTTACACAGGCAAATGTGTTGACCTCTGAAGCCAACAACCCGGATGCAAACGGCCAGTTTGGGGCGGCCGCGGGTGGGATGGCAGGGGGTGCCGGAGCCGCAGGGCTTGGTGCAGGCATTGCCGGTGTAGGAGCCGGAGGTGGTGCAGGTGCCGCAGGTGGTGCAGGTGGCGCGCAGGCCGGTGGAATGGGCGGGGCAACGAATATCATGGCGGCGCCAGGCTACTTCATGAATATCAATCGGCAAGCGGGAGTTATCACCGTGTCCGCCAGCCAATGGCAGCATGAAACCATCAAGAGCTACATCGAAAAAGTACGGTTGAATGCGACGTCTCAGGTGTTGATTGAGGCCAAAATCATAGAAGTGACGTTAAATGATGAATACGAGTCTGGCATTGATTGGAAGAATATTGATTTGGGCCGCCTGAATGTAGGGGGTGATTTTCAGCTGCAGGAAACCGACACAGGCGACTTTATCTCGCTAGCCATTCCAAGCGGAGACATCAACGCACTCGTTACCTTGGTGGAGCAGTTCGGTACCACCCGCACGCTATCGAATCCACGCCTCAATGCGATTAACAACCAGCCCGCTGTGCTGACCGTCACCCGAAATGAGGTCGTCTTTGATATCTCGGTCCAGCAGGCAACAACAGCGGTCGCTGCGGGCGGGGCCGCGGGAGCGCTCCCGGCGATTCAACAGCCGACGATCACGGTTTCGCGGCAGTTCATTCCGATCGGCATTGTGCTGAATCTGCTGCCCACGATTGATCTGGATACCAATGAGGTCACCATGAATATCCGTCCGACGATTACCCGTCAGGTCGGTTCGCGACAGGATCCTGCTCCCAATCTGGCTTTTGCGGCTTTATCGTCTGGTGGAGGCTCGGCACAGCAAGATATTCCGCAGAACTTCATTCCGATTATTGAAGTGCGCGAGCTTGATTCGATTATCAAGTCCAAGAGCGGCGGGGTAATGGTCATTGGGGGACTGATGGAGCAAAGTTCCACCAATACGGATCGTGGCGCACCATGGCTTTCTGATGTTCCGATCCTGGGAAACCTTGCTAAATCTACCCGCAAAGAGGATATCAATAAGGAGTTGATTGTATTGATACGCGCCACCATTGTGACGCCAAACGGGAACTATCATCCCATCGATCGGCACTTGTATGAAAAATTTACCAACGACCCGCGCCCTCTTGCATTTTGATCAATCCTTCTGAAGGTGCTCACGATGCCAACAATTATACGATTTGTTCTTCTTACTGCGATGCGTGACCGCTTGTTTGCGGTACTCGTTCTCCTTTTATTTGTCGGGGTGGGCATCTCAAGCGGACTGGCCAAGACGTCCATGATTGAGCAGCATGAAATGATGCTTTCATTCAGTGGGGCGGTGGCAAGATTATTGCTTGCCATAGGCCTGATAGTCTTCGTGTGTTTTCATATTCGTCACTCATTCGACAGTAAGGAAATAGATGTTTTGCTCTCCCGCCCGATTTCCCGTGCCGGACTGGTCATTGGTTATTGGCTTGGTTTCTCGATGGTCACCGCCGCTCTGGTGGCAATCAATGCGGCGGTTCTCTTCTTGCTGAGCCCCCTCAGTGTGACCGGGTTTGCCACCTGGGTTGGAAGCTTGCTTCTGGAGATGTGGCTGGTTGTCGCCATCGCCCTTTTTGCCGCCGTCACATTACGCAGCGCTGTTTCTTCCGTGATGGCGAGTCTTGTGTTTTATGTGGCGGGCCGCATGATGGGGTTCTTTCTTGCCACCATTCAGTCACGCTTTGTGTTTGAAGAGCCTTGGCTGAATGCGGCAACCAAAGCCATCATTGAAGGGGTTGCCATTATCACCCCGCGGCTTGATCTCTACAGCAAGAGCGGGTGGTTGGTATATGGGCCATCCACCGCAGACTGGCAGCTCTTTGTGATGCAGAGTGTCAGCTTTATTCCGCTCTTGCTGGCGGTGACGATCCTTGATTTTAAGCGCCGCCAGTTTTGAGGGAGTCCTGATGCTGACGACCCGGCAAGGTTATCTCGCTCTCGCAATTATTCTCATGGCTCAGCTTGGCTTCTGGGCAGATGTGAGAACGCGGCTACCGGATATGACCATTGTGCCGGATGTTCCCGGCAAGGAAGCACTTCAGGTGATGTCCTTCGGTGATGAGGAGTTTTTATTCCGCACCATGGCCATGCGCCTGAGCAATGCCGGAGATACGTTTGGCCGCTTCACCGCACTATATAAGTATGATCTGCACAAGATCTATTTGTGGTTCACGCTGCTCGATTTTTTCAATACGCGCTCCGACGTATTGCCAAGTATGGCAGCCTATTATTTTAGCCAGACCCAGAAAGTTTCTGACGTGCGCTACATGGTGGACTACCTGTATGAGCATTCGGCCCCTCGCATTCAGGATAAATGGTGGTGGATGGCGCAGGGGGTCTATCTCGCCTCACATAAGCTGAAAGATAATGACCTTGCGCTGAAATTAGCTAAACCATTAACTGAGGCGCGGGATGTGCCGCTATGGGTGAATCAGCTTCCGGCATTTATTTATGAAAAGCAGGGCGAATTTGATGCCGCACTTGCCATTATGGAGAGTATTCTTGAGCACACCCCGGATATTGATCCGGGGGAGTTGCGCTACATGAAGTACTTTATTGATGAGCGTATTTCCAAATTGGACGAGTTGAGTGAAGAACGACGCCAGCAACTGGATGATGCGGCCCTGCCAGAGCCCTCTGTGATACCCGCTCCTTCGGCACCTTAAGTGGGTGATCCGCCTTTGCTATCTCGTCAGTGGCTTTCTCTCGCGGGGGTGCTATACTCTTTGTTGCGGTTGCGAGAACCTAGAGGGCGCGCACGGTGAGCAGCACCTTGATTACCATTGAGCAAGCAGTGCTTTTAGCTGCCCTAGGGCCGTGTCTTTTTGCTGTGGTATTTCTTCTTCTGGTTTGTCGTCCGCGGGTACAGGCTATCGCCCCCTCGCTTTACTTCCTCTCTCTGGCGGCCAGCTTTTCTCTGCCGTTGCTCACGCTTATTGGCTACCATCATGATGTGGGATTGCGCTTGGCGCTACTGGCGCTAGAGAATATGGCTCCGGCGATCTGCTACCTTCTGGTGCTCGAATTGCTAGAGCGCCGTCAGGTGCATGTTTCGCATTGGCTGATTCTTCTTGCGCCGTTGGTGGGGGGATTGCCGTTCGCTTACGGCATGATTTTTGAGGAGAGGGTCTGCCTTCCGGGAGGCTTCTGTGCCGATGGTAAGCCCCTGATTGCACTGTATCATATTTTCATGACGGCGCTGATTTTTCTGCTGCTGATGGCGCAAGCGTCACGCCGTGAGGCTTTGGCCGTGGGGGACTCCGTGGAGCGTCGTCACCGCTACTGGCTAATAATGACGCTGATTACCCTGCATTTAGCGCTGCCCATACTAGAGCTCGCGCTCATTGGCGGCTGGCTTGATGCCCGTAAAGTGGAAGTTCTCTCTATGTTGCTGCGGCTTAGCTTTATCTATCTGGTGTTGACCTCGTTATTTCGTCTATATGGCTCTCCGCTTCAGATTGACCATGAACAATTACCAACACTGGCGCGTGCGGGCCGACGCCCCGCGGATGACGAGGCGCTCGCGGAACGCTTGGTTGCTCTGATGCGTCACGAAGCGCCGTACCGTAAACCCACGTTTAACCGTGAAGAGCTGGCCCAGCTGGCCAAGGTCTCCGAGCAGGCGGTGTCTCGCGTGTTGAATCAACAGATTGGCAAGAATTTTAACGAATTTATCAATGAGTTTCGCTTGGAAGAAGCCAAAATCCGCCTGATGACCGATACTGGACCGATTAATGTGGTGGCGTATGGCGTGGGGTTTAACTCAATTGCCTCGTTCAACCGCGTCTTTAAGCAATCCACCGGCATGTCACCCACCCAGTTCCGGCAGAAAAACATCGGTCTGATTGCCGATGCGGCGTTCCGCCCCGCCGAAGGCTAAGACAAGGACTGTCTTTCCGTCGCCGCTATGCTAGTAATACACCATGCAGACCGCCTCTGAAGCCTTGCAGGATGTCGCCACCGAGATGGGTGATCTGGGCCGCCGCGCCCGGACGGCCTATGGGCAGCTGGCTGCCGCTTCCGCGGAGATGCGTAGCGCGGCCTTGCGCCATGCCGCGGCCCGTTTGCGTGTGACGGAAGCAGAACTCCTGGCCGCGAATGCGCAGGATATGGCGCAAGCCCATGCCCGTGGCCTTAGCGGCGCGATGCTGGATCGCCTGCTGCTCGACAGCAAGCGCATCGCTGCGATGGCGGCCGGGCTGGAAGACGTGGCCGCGATGCCCGATCCGCTCGGGCGCACCTTAGCGGAGTGGCTACGCCCGAATGGCCTGCGCATTGCCCGCATTTCGGTGCCTCTTGGGGTGATTGGCATCATCTATGAATCCCGCCCGAATGTGACCGCGGATGCCGGAGCCTTGTGCCTCAAATCTGGCAATGCGGCGATCTTGCGCGGCGGCTCGGAGAGCTTTCATTCCTCACGCGCGATTGTCGCTTGCCTGCGTGACGGGCTGCGCCATGCCGGATTGCCGGAGGATGCGGTGCAGTTGGTACCCACCACGGACCGCGCAGCCGTAGGGGAAATGCTGCGCATGGTGGGCGTGATCGACGTGATCGTGCCGCGTGGCGGCGCCTCGCTGACTCGCCGCGTCGCCGAAGAAAGCCGCATTCCCACGATTCTGCATCTGGACGGTAATTGCCACACCTACATTCACCGCGCGGCTGATGCTGCCATGGCCGCGACAGTGGTCGCCAACGCCAAGCTTCGCCGTACCGGCGTTTGTGGGGCGACCGAGTCGCTGGTGATTGACCGCGGCGTGCTGGCCACGCACCTGCCGGGGATTGTGGATGCGCTGGTGGCAGGAGGCTGCGAGGTGCGCGGCGATGCAGAGGCCTGCGCCACCGATGCACGGCTTGTTCCCGCCTCAGAAGAGGATTGGGGCACAGAATATCTGGACCGCATTATATCGGTTAAAACCGTTGCGGATGAGGCTGAGGCCATTGCCCACATCAACCGCTATGGCTCGCACCACACGGATGCCATCATTACGGCAGATGAAGCCGCGGCAGCGCAGTTCCTGTCCGGAGTGGACAGCGCGATTGTACTGCACAACGCGTCCACCCAGTTTGCCGATGGCGGCGAATTCGGCATGGGGGCGGAGATCGGTATCTCTACGGGCCGCCTGCACGCCCGCGGGCCGGTGGGGGCGGAGCAGCTGACCACCTACAAATACGTCGTGCGCGGGGAGGGGACGATCCGTCCCGTCTGATGCGCACGATCGGTCTTCTCGGCGGTTCCTTCAACCCGGCCCATGCCGGGCACCGGCAGGTATCGCTGGAGCTGCTACACCGCTATGGGCTGGATGAAATCTGGTGGCTGGTTTCTCCTGGCAACCCGCTGAAAAACCCTGCGGAGCTCGCAGATTATGCCGCGCGGCTTACCTCGGCACAGGCGGTGGCGCGCCATCCGAGGCTAAAGGTGAGCGATAGCGAGGCACGCCTCGGCACGCGCTATACCGTTGATACGCTGAAAGCCTTGCAGGCCCGCTACCCGCAGGTGCGCTTTGTGTGGATCATGGGAGCGGATAACCTGGCGCAGTTCCACCGCTGGAAGCAGTGGCGGGACATCGCCGGGCGGGTGGATATCCTGGTGGTGGACCGTAAGCCCTGGACCCACCGCGCGCTGCATTCCAAAGCGGCGCAGGCCTTGCGGCGGACCCGCTCAACGCCCCATCAAGCGCTAGCGGGCGGCGCATCAAGGCCCCCGCAATGGTGGTATCATTTTGGGCGGATCTCCCCCTTATCGGCCAGCGATTTACGGAAAACGCTTGGAAAAAAGGCGTTTTTGCTCCATACTAAAAACTGAGTAAAACCAGCAAAGGAGCAGCCCATTCCTAGTCCCTCGACCAGTAGCGGGGTCAGTGTAGAAAATCTGATTATTACCTCGCTCGAAGACGACAAGGCGGAAGATATTGCCATCGTCGACCTTGCAGGCAAAACAAGCTTTGCCGACAAGATGATCATCGCCACCGGCCGCTCGCCGCGCCATGTCGGCAGTATCGCCGACCACCTCGTAGATAAGCTCAAATCCATCGGTTTCCCGCAGGTCAGCGTGGAAGGCAAAGAGCTGTGCGACTGGGTGCTCATTGATGCAGGTGACGTGATCGTCCATGTGTTCCGCCCGGAAGTCCGGGATGTGTATGATCTGGAGCGCATGTGGAAGGTCGCCCTGCCGGAGCCGGCGACGCTGCAATAGCTTTCACGGGCATGATGCCCTTTCCCGACGCCACGGCGCCGATGCCCCTCATCGGCGCTTTTTCTTTGCCCTCTGCGGTGAATCCCACTACCACCGAGCCATGCGTTGCCTCGTTCTTGCCACCGGTAAATGGAAGCACGCGCCTGAAAAGGCGCTCTGGGAGCAGTATGCCAGCCGCTTGCCGTGGGAATTATCATTGCGTGAACTGCCGGCCATCACGGCTTCCCAGCCGCAGGAGCAGCGTGCCCGCGAGACGGAGGCCATGCTGGCCGCCGCCCGTCAGTGGGGAGCCGAGCGGCTGGTGTTCCTCGATGAAACCGGCCCCGCGCTGAGCAGCGAAGCCTTTGCCGCAAAACTTGGCCGGTGGCGCGATGAAGGTGATCGTGCGATAGCCTTTCTCATTGGCGGGGATCATGGCCATGACAAAGCACGACTGCGCGAGGGGCATCTGGTGTTGTCACTCGGTGCAATGACCTGGCCGCACCTGCTCGTGCGCGGGCTGCTGGCGGAGCAGCTCTACCGCGCCTATGCGATTCTCAGTGGCCACCCTTATCATCGTGCGTAAGCATCGCGGGCGTGTTGATTTTGCTTTGCCCCATCGGAAAGCAGGCGTATTCTAGCGGCAGGAAGGAAATGCCATGGCGCAAAATAGCGGTATTTACACAGCGCAGCTCGATCAGATGACAGCCACCCTGCTGCAGATGGGAGAACTCATCGGACAGGCGCTTGATTTCTCGGAAAGCGCACTGGAGCATCACGAAGAAGCGCTGCGTTTGCAGGCAAAAGAGCTGGATAAGCGCATTAACGCGCTGAATGACGCGCTGGAGGGGCAGGTCATCCGCCTGTTTACCCATGCGGCGCCGTTTGCCTCTGACCTGCGTTTTGTGATCGCCATCCTCAAGGCGTCCGGCTCGCTGGAGCGGGCGGGCGATCTGGCGAAGAGCACCACCAAGCACATGGCCCGCCTCAAAGTGCCGTTCAGTGATGCGGTGATGGTGGCGCTGCGCGAGCTGGTACAGATCAACCGTGAGATGCTGCATGACGTGCTGGAAAGCGTGCGCACCCGCAATGCGGAGCAAGCCCTGGCCGCTTGGCGCAAGGACGATGTGGCCGATGAAGCCTGCGCGCGCGTGTTCAACATCATCCGCGAGGAAATGGGCCGCGATCCTGCCGCCGCCGGGCAACTCGCGGATGTGCTATTTGCCGCCAAGAATTTCGAGCGTATGGCGGATTACTCCGCTGATATCGCCAAGATGGTGATTTACGTGGTCACCGGCGAGCGGCCGCACAAGGATGTCCTGAAGAACAGCGCATGACGATGTCCCGTCCGAAACCCGTTGTGCTGGCAATCCTCGATGGCTGGGGCCATCGCGAGGAGATTGACCATAACGCCATCCATGCAGCCCGCACGCCGCATTGGGATGCGCTGTGGAGCGGCTCGCCGGTGGCGCTACTCGATGCGTCGGAGCTGGAGGTCGGCCTGCCAGTGGGGCAGATGGGTAATTCCGAAGTCGGCCATATGAATATCGGCGCGGGCCGCGTGATTCTGCAAGATCTGCCGCGCATCGATGAGGCGTTGCGCACCGGCGCGCTGGCACAGCATCCGCTGTTGCAAACGCTGGTCGCGCTACAAACCGGCACGGGCCGCCCGCTGCATCTGCTGGGCCTGCTCTCCAATGGCGGGGTGCATGCGCACCAGATGCATCTGGAAGCGCTGGCGGATCTGCTGAGTGCCCAGGGTGTTGAGGTCCGGCTGCATGCGTTCCTGGATGGGCGCGACACGCCGCCGAAAAGCGCGCGTGCCTTCCTGGATCACTGGGAGCACCGCTTCCGCGACAATCCCCGCGTGAAGATCGCCACGATCAGCGGGCGCTATTATGCCATGGACCGCGACAAACGCTGGGAGCGCGTGCAGAAGGCCTATGCCGCCATTGCTGATGGGGTAGGGGAGCATTACGCAAGCGCTCATGAGGCGCTGGACGCGATGTATGCGCGTGACATCACCGATGAATTCGTGCTGCCCTGCGTACTGGGTGATTATCGCGGCACGGTGCATGGCGATGCCTTGCTGATGGGCAATTTCCGCGCCGACCGCGCCCGCGAGATTTTGCATGCGCTGATGGATCCGGGCTTTTCCGCCTTCCCGCGTGCGGAAGCCACCGAATACAGCACCGTGCTCGGCATGGTGGAGTATTCCACCGAGCTCAGTGCGCTGATGCCGGCCTTATTTCCGCAGGAGTTGCCGCAGCAGACCTTCGGCGAGGTGCTGGCGCAGGCCGGTCTGAAGCAGTTACGTATCGCCGAGACGGAAAAATACGCGCATGTGACATTCTTCTTCAATGGCGGCCGCGAGGAGCCGTTCCCCGGAGAGGAGCGCGCGCTGATTCCCTCGCCGTCGGTGGCGACGTATGACCTGAAGCCTGAAATGTCCGCGCCGGAGGTGACGGATCATCTGGTGTCGGTGATTGGGCAGGGGCGTTATGACGTGATCATCGTCAATTACGCCAATACCGATATGGTGGGCCATACGGGGGATCTCGCAGCGGCCGTAGCGGCGGTAGAGGCGGTGGATACCTGCCTCGGCCGTCTGTGGGAGGCGGTGCGCGCGCAAGGCGGCGCCCTGTTGATCACTGCTGATCATGGCAATGCCGAAATGATGCGTGATATCTCCACCGCGCAGGCGCATACCGCGCATACGTTGAACAAGGTGCCGGTGGTGCTGGCCAGCGCCCAGTATCCACGCGGGCAGGTGGCGCTGCGTGATGGGCGGCTGGCTGATATTGCGCCGACGCTTCTGGCGCTGCTTGGGCTTCCCCAGCCAGACCTGATGACGGGCCAGTCTCTACTGCAGCCTGTTGCCGCGCTTTCTTATGCTGCCTCAGCGTCTTAAAAATTATCTCTACGGCCTGATGGTCTTTATGCTGGCACCTGTTGCTATGGCGCAGGAATCTTTGCCGCAGGTGCGCCAGTTAGAACAGACGCGCAAAGAGATTGAAGCCTCTCGTCAGCGCCATCAGGCCCTGCGAAAGAATCTGGAGGAAATGGAATCCACGCTCGGTGATTTGCAAAAGGAAACCGGAGATATTGCAGATGCGCTGAAACAGACGGAACAACAAAAGCATGAAATAGAGCGGCGTCTTCAAAAGCTGGAGAGCGATGCCAGAGCTAAGCAGTCTCAGATCCGTGCGCGTCAAAAGCAGATTGGTTCGCTTCTTGCGACGGTGTTACGCGTCAGTCAGGTGCCTCCCCATGCCGTGCTGGCGATGGATAACGGGCTTGAGGCGCAAATCCACGCTTCACGAGCACTGGGGCTGACCACTGAATCGATAAAACGTGAGACAGACACGTTGTCAGAACAATTACGCCAAGTGGCCATATTGAAAAGCGAAATCGCGCGTGAAAGCGATCGTTTGGCGGATCGTCAGCGAACCCTACAAGACCAGCGTCTCCGTCTTGCCGATCGTGTGGAGGAGCGTCGGCGCAGTATGGAGGGCCTGCATACGGAGGAAATGCAAGAGCAATCACGTATTGCACAGCTCACCCGTCAATCGAAAGATCTCGAATCTTTAGTGGATTCGCTGGAGCAAGCGCGCCGCGCGAAACGCACAGAGCAGTTTGGCGCTATTGGTGTGCCCGTGCTGAAGCCTACACCACCTTTGCGCAGCGAGATGAGAGTGTCCATGCCCCAGGCGCGCCCTAAAAACACGCAAGCCAGTGCGCGCAAGGAATATGATCTGGCCCGCGTGCGTGGTGCGTTGACATTGCCTGTGGCAGGTGATGTGTCTGGTCGTTATGGCCAGCAGCAAGCGAGCAATGACACACTGAAAGGATTAATGCTTGCAACGCCCTCCGCCGCGGTGGTCACAGCACCATATGGAGGCGAGGTGATGTTCACCGGCCCCTTCCGTGATTACGGACAAATGGTCATTATCCGGCACAACCGTCGCTATCATACCCTCCTTGCCGGATTGAGCCGGATTGACGTTTCTCCCGGACAGTTTCTGTTGGAAGGCGAGCCAATTGGTGCTATGGGTAATGTCCAGGAAGATCGTCGTTTGTACCTCGAATTGCGCGAGAATGGCAAGCCGGTCGACCCTGCACCCTGGTTCGGTGGGGTGCCCCGTCTTGCTCGCAATTAGCAGTCTCTGCGCCGCGTCAGGATGGCTTTCACACCGGGCGTTGTACAAGGAATCCTATGTCACCCACTGCCTTCCGTCTGACCTTTCACTCGTGTGTGCTTTCACTTTACCTTTCCACCGCGCTGTTTGCTGCTCCAGCCGTTGCGCAGGCTGAAGATAGTGCCACAGCGGCATTGTCGGATAGTGAGGAAACCTATGAAATGCTCAGCCTGTTTGGCGATGTGTTTGAGCGCGTGCGCAACGACTATGTGGAAAAGGTGACGGATAAGCAGTTGATTGAATCGGCCATCAACGGGATGCTGACCTCACTTGATCCACATTCAGGCTACCTCAACGAGCAGAGCTTCAAGGAGATGCAGGTGCAGACCCGCGGTGAGTTCGGTGGTCTCGGCATCGAAGTCACTATGGAAAATGGTCTGGTGAAAGTGGTCTCGCCGATTGATGATACCCCGGCGTTCAAAGCTGGTGTCCTAGCGGGTGATTACATCAGTGAAATTGATGGTGAAGCGGTGATGGGCCTCAATCTCTCTGAAGCAGTAGATAAAATGCGCGGCCCGGTTGGCAGCAAAATTAAGCTGACGATATTGCGTGAAAAGCAGCCTGAGCCCATTGCGCTCACCCTAACGCGCGACCTTATCCGTATCAAATCCGTTCGGGCGCGGCCGGAGGATGATATCGGGTATGTACGAATCAACTCTTTCTCTGAACAGACCTACGAAAATTTAGAAGATTCCATTAAGAAAATGCGTCGTGATAACGCCAAAATGAAAGGTCTTGTGCTGGATTTGCGGAATAACCCAGGCGGGTTGCTGGATCAAGCGGTAGCGGTTTCCGACGCGTTCCTAGATCATGGTGAGATTGTCTCTACCCGTGAGCGTGACCCCAACAACACCAAGCGCTATTCAGCCACCAAAGGTGACGTACTGGATGGGCTGCCGATGGTGGTGCTGATTAATCAGGGTTCGGCCTCGGCTTCGGAAATTGTGGCGGGTGCGCTACAGGATCACGACCGCGCGATCATTATGGGGGTTAAATCCTTTGGCAAAGGCTCGGTACAAACGGTTATTCCGTTGCGTGAGCACGGCGCGATGCGTTTGACAACCTCTCGCTATTATACGCCGTCTGGCCATTCGATTCAGGCCAAAGGCATCACCCCGGATATTGAAGTAGAGCAAGCCAAAATTGCAAAGCTTGATGAGCCCAGTGGGTTTGGCATTCGCTCCGAGGCTGATCTCCGCGGCCGGCTGAGTAATCCCGAAGACGAAAAAGATGGCGCATCTTCCCGCCGAACGGCGCCTTCATCATTGCCAACGAACAGCAAGCCGCTTGATCGGAAAGATCAAACGATGCGCGGTATGGATAAAGAAGAGGATTTCCAGCTTGCCCGCGCACTGGACCTGTTACGTGGTATCGCCATTTATCAGGGGCGCGAGCAAGCGGAGCTGAAGCCGTGATTTCCGGGTGCTGACACCCAATGCGGCATGAAGAGAGGTGCGCATGGCTAAGTCTGGGAAATACCCCTTTTCCCTGATGCTGCTGGTGGGGTTAGCCGCGGGCTTGCTCCTCAGCTGGTGTGTGCTTTTCTTTCTGTTTTTTCAGCAGGGCGATGGCCTGCGACTTTCTGCAGTTTCCGATGGACGCTATGCCCGTATCGATCTGAAAACCGGTGCGGTAGAAGGCAATGTTTTGACGCTGGCCCCCCCGCCGGCCCCGGCACCCATCCCCGATGCCACCGCTGCTCCCGCAACGGTGGAAGTGCCGGCCCCGGCTCCGGAGGCGGATAATGCACCCGTGATTTTGCCTCAGCCTGCGCCTTCGGGGGATGGTGCTATTCAAGTTGCGGACTTACCTGCACCCGCGGTGGAGGTCGCGCCAGTTCCTGGCACTGATGCCAACGCCGTACCACCTGCTGCGCAGATGCCTACCGTTCGCGCTCCGCTCAATCCTGCGCCCAATGCCGCGCTGGTGGAAACGGTGGGTAGCCTTGCGCTGCCCAAAAAAGCCCCCGATGGGATGAGCCCGTCACAATATTATCGAAAGCCTTTTACCCGTCAGGCAGGCTTACCGATGGTCGCCGTGCTGGTGCGGGATCTTGGATTGCACAAAACGCATACACAGGCCGCGCTTGGGCTGGATGAGAATGTCACATTTGCTTTTTCGCCTTACGCATCCAACCTGGCAGAGCAAACGTCTCAGGCCCGGCTCACCGGTCATGAATTCTGGCTGCAGGTGCCCATGGAACCCGAGGGGTACCCAGCGAATGATGCCGGGCCATTCTCACTTTTGCGCACCGATTCCTTAGAGCAGAATCTTTCACGTCTGCATCAGGTGATGGGGCTGGCTGTGGGCTATGTCGGACTGGTTGCACCGCCCACAGAGTTGTTTTCTGCCAGCCGACTGATGGGAGATCTGGCGGAAGATATTCGCACCCGTGGTTTGTTGATGGTGCAGCATCAGCCGGTCATGACCTTGCCACGCTATGATGATCTGTTAATGACCATCAACCGCACCGTCGCACCTACCACAACGCCTGAGCAGCTGCGCATACAATTGACGGAGCTGGAGGCGATTGCCCGCTCACGGGGGCATGCGGTCCTCTCCCTACCGGCAACACCTGGCTTACTTGCCGAGCTTCCGGCATGGCTTGCGACGCTGCCAGCGAAGAAGCTTGCGCTTGCCCCTTTGTCTGCGGTATCCGCTACCAAAAGTCAGCCATGACTGCCCAGCCTGCTCTTTCTGAAGATGACATTGCCCGTCTTCCCTATCGTCTCGGGGTCGGCGTGATGCTTTTAAATGCGCAAAAACACGTTTTTGTCGGCCGCCGTATTGATATGCGCTCAGAGGCGTGGCAGATGCCGCAAGGAGGCGTGGATGAGGGAGAAAACCCTCGCGCAGCCGCATTACGAGAGCTGGAAGAAGAAATCGGCACGGCCAAGGCCGAGATAATCGCTGAATCGCGCGGCTGGCTGGATTACGATCTTCCCCATCATCTGGTCCCTGAGCTATGGGGTGGTCAGTATCGCGGTCAGCGCCAGAAATGGTATCTGATGCGATTTACCGGGACCGATGATGACATCAACCTTGCCACAGCTCACCCGGAATTCTTTGAGTGGAAATGGGCGGAAGCTGCGACCTTGCCGGAGTTAATTGTGCCGTTCAAACGGGCGCTTTATCAACACATTGTGCGGGAATTTTCCTACTACCTACCGTAAGTCAGTACAGGTTGCTTGCGTAAGGCTATAGGGAATGGCTAAGTGTCTCGTATGATTGTTGTAGAGCATCTGGTCTATGAGTATCCCGGAAAGCGGGCGCTGGATGATGTCTCCTTCTCCATTGCACCCGGCACCATTACAGCACTGGTGGGGCCGAACGGCTCCGGAAAAACGACACTGTTGCGATGCATCGCAGCACTGGATGAGCCTTTTTCCGGTCGCATCATTGTGCATGGCATTGATTTGTCTGAGCAGCCGCGTGAGGTGCACCGGCATTTAGGCTATTTGTCTGATTTCTTTGGTGTGTATGAAGATCTGACCGTGCGTCAATGTCTGTCATTTGCGGCCCGGGTGCATGGTTACTCACCGCAAGAAATACGTGCTCGTGTGCAGTGGGTGATTGATCTCTTGGAGCTGGGTGCGTATGCCGAGCAACCTGCGGGTGTTCTATCGCGAGGATGGAAACAGCGACTGGGGATCGCGCAGAGTGTGATTCACCGTCCTAAGCTGCTTTTGCTGGACGAGCCTGCTTCGGGACTGGACCCGGAAGCGCGCATCGCACTTTCGGGTATTTTACGGCAATTGCAGGCAGAAGGCATGACCTTGGTCGTATCCTCTCATATCCTTGCAGAGCTTGAGGATTATTGCACCGATATGCTGGTGCTGCGTGATGGCAAGGTGTTGCATCATCAAGCAGCACGCGCCGAGAATTTGGCATCAACACGTCGGGTGAGCGTGGTCTGCCTTAATGCCATAGAAAAAGCCGTAGCGTGCTTTGCGTCGGATTCAATGGTTTCTGCGCTTGCACAAGACGGCACGCAGGTCACCTTTGACTACACAGGCGATGACGCGCGCCTTGCAGCGTTGCTCAATACCTTGATTCAGGATGGCGTCCTTATCAGCCGCTTCACGGCAGATGCGCCGCGGCTACAAGATGTATATCTCTCGCTCGGCACCGACAGGGAGGATGCCCATGCTCCTATGGCCTGAACTACAGCGCTGTATCTGGCTGGAATGCTCTTTGCACCGCATGGTTGCCGCTCCGCTGGTCATGGCGACATTGCTCTATTTCTGTCTGAAAGGAGAGCAACCTATTGATAACGTGTCGCGTATTTTTTATTTTCTGTACTGCGTGATTATTCTTTTATGGGGCGGCCATAAGGCGGCGGAGGCTGTGCTTGAAGAGGTCAATGAGCGCACCTGGGATTTCCAGCGCCTCTCGTCCCTCTCACCGCAACAGCTGACGCTGGGAAAATTATTCGGTAGTCCTCTTTATTGTTGGTATGCTGCTCTGCTGGCACTACTGCCGTATGCTTGGGCAGAGTTTCAGCGGTTAGACTATGAGCTGGCGCTGTATAATGTGCTCATCCTGCTGCTCAGCGGATTGATCTGCCATACGCTAGCGTTTCTCTCCAGCCTTAATAGCCTTGCCATGCACGAGACGATGCGTGGAAAAATGCGTGTCATCGGCCATCATCTTCCGGGTCTGGCTGTGGGCTATCTCCTCCTCCGCATGACCGTGGATTGGCCTCGCGAGTCTTTGCAGGCGTCAGAAAGCCTGATCTTAGGCTGGATGCATTGGTACGGCATTCCCATCATGTTCCTTCACCTCATCCTTCTTCTGGCGGCGCTGTTTGTGATGTGGTTTGTTGGCGGCGCTTACTGGCATATGCGAGGGTTGCTACGCATGCGTGCGGGGCCAGAGATGTGGCTTGGATTCAGCCTTTTCGTGATTATCTTGGTCAATGGATTCCTCTTCAATGGCCCTGTGGATAATGACACGCTTTTCGTCCGCACGGTCGTTACGCTTATCATTGCGGGGATCATGCTTTGGTGGAAGGTCATTAATGAAAAATGGAACGGCGTGCTCTATCGTCGGCTGTTCGCGTATTTTCGTAGCAAAGACTGGCATAAAGCGTGGCTAGAACTGCCACGATGGGTGGTGAGCTATGGTATTCTTGTGGTGAGCGCGATACTCGTATTTGTTAGCTTGCCAAAAGATCACAGCCTCTATTTCGGCCTGATTTTTGGCCTTATCCTGTTTTTTACCCGCGATCTGGCCATTCTTCACTTCTTCAAGCTACATCCGCATTCACGCCGTGCAACCGCTGCGACCTTTTTCTATCTAGCAGTATTGTATGGATTGCTCCCACTGCTCCTCGGTAGTCTGACAGAAAGAGCCAGTATCGTGGGGCTATTTATCCCCATGCCGCCGAACCTTCAGCAGCCTGACTTTTTGCTGTTTATGCTCTCTGGCATTGTTCAGGTAGCTGTAGCGATTATTTTGGTAAGGCAGCGCTGGCGGCGTTACTGGTCAAATTAGGGTGGGTGGCTTTTAGCTGTCGCGGCAGAACATGGTCCCGGCACCATGCTCAGTGAAGATCTCCACCAGCAGCACATGCGGAATGCGTCCGTCGAGAATATGGACGGCCTGCGTATCACGCTCAAGGGCATACATGCAGGTTTCCACTTTGGGGATCATGCCGCCTGTGATGGTGCCATCCTCAATCAACGCCCGTGCTTCAGAAAGGCTAAGCTCGCTAATCAGCTCTTTGTCCTTGTTCAGTACCCCTGCCACGTCGGTCAGCACCATTAGCTTGCGCGCGGCCAAGGCCCCTGCAATGGCACCGGCGGCGGTATCCGCATTGATGTTATAGGTCTCGCCCTCGGCTCCTATCCCAATCGGTGCGATGACAGGAATCATCCCGGACTGGGCTAACTCATTTAAGATGCCAGGATTTACTTTCACCGGTTCGCCGACAAACCCCAGATCTAGCACCTTCTCAATGTTGGAATCTGGATCACGCGTTGTGCGACGCAGCTTGCGCGCCTCAATCAGCTTGCCATCTTTGCCGGAGATACCAATTGCCGTACCACCTGCCTCGTTGATGGCGGAAACAATCTGCTTGTTGATGGAGCCGGAAAGGACCATCTCCACAATATCTACCGTTTCACGATCGGTGACGCGCAGGCCCTGCACAAAGGACGACTGAATTTTCAGCCGCTCGAGCATCTTCCCAATCTGCGGGCCGCCGCCATGCACTACCACCGGGTTGATGCCGACTTGCTTGAGCAGCACAATGTCGCGGGCGAACTTTAGGAAGAGCTCCTCTTCGCCCATGGCGTGCCCACCATACTTGATGACAAACGTTTCACCGGCAAATTGCTGCATGTACGGCAGCGCTTCAGAAATGGTCTGAGCCACCCGCAGCAGGCCGGAGGGTGTCTTCAATGAACCTGTTTTCATCGGGCAATCTCCTCTGCAGCAAGAGCGGTCAGCGCCAGACGCAGCTCACTCAGGCCTAGGCCGGTCTCACTGCTGGTGGCAATCACTTCCCCTATAGCGGCCGGGTGTTTTCGTGCAAGGGATTCATATTCAGCACGCCGGGCAGCCAACTGGCTTGGACCCAGTTTGTCGCACTTGGTCATCACCAATGTGTAAGACACCGCCGCTTCATCGAAAATTCCCATATATTCCTCATCAATCGCCTTGATTTCGTGGCGACTATCCACGAGTAGGCAGACACGGCGCAATTGGACACGTCCACGAAGGTAGCGCAGCGTGAGGCCGCTCCAATCTTTGACCTGACTTTTGGAGGCTTTTGCATAGCCGTAACCTGGCAGATCCACCAGCATCAGCCGATCAGCGAGATTGAAAAAATTAAGCTGCTGGGTACGCCCGGGGTGCGACGAAGTGCGCGCGAGTGACTTGCGGAAAGTGAGAGCATTTAGAAGGCTGGATTTGCCAACATTGGAACGCCCGGCAAAGGCCACTTCTGGCAAAGGCAGAGGCGGGATTGCATCCTCTGTCGCTGCGCCCGCAACGAACTCGCACGTACCGCGGAAAAAATTATCCGCGTCCATTGCCTAAGCCGTCTTTGCTTTAGCTGCCGTCGGACGGCGCTCACTAAACTGCTTATCGTAGCGCCGTTTAATCACATACTGCTGTAGAATAGAGAGCACATTGCTCCACGCCCAGTACATCACGAGTCCCGCCGGGAATGAGGCAAATAAGAAGAGGAATACATAAGGAAGCATCGCCATGACTTGCGCCTGTACCGGATCGGCGGGTTTGGGATTGAGGCGTTGCTGAATAATCATCGTCAGCGTCATCAGCAGCGGCCACAAACCGATATGCAGAAAGCTCGGCGCATTCCATGGGATGAGGCCGAAGGCAGTAAACAGGTTGGTAGGATCAGGCGCAGAAAGGTCATGAATCCACCCATAGAATGGCGCATGACGCATTTCGATCGTCACAAACAATACTTTGTAGAGCGCGAAAAACACGGGAATCTGTAGCAGCATGGGCAGGCAGCCAGATGCGGGATTTACCTTCTCGCGCTTATACAGCTCCATGATCTCCTGATTCATCCGCATGCGATCATCACTGTAGCGATCGCGCAATTCATTCATACGGGGCATCAGGCGCTGCATCTGGGCCATCGAGTAGTAGGATTTATTGGCCAATGGGAACATCACCAGGCGAATCACAACGGTCAGCGCCAGAATCGCTATCCCGAAATTACCAATGAGCGTGTGGAAGAAGTGCAGCAGATGGAAGATCGGTTTGGTGAGGAAGTAGAGCACACCAAAATCCACAGCGCGATCAAACAGCGGAATGCCAAACTCTGCGCCGTAGTTATCCAGCATATTCACATGTTTGGCACCGGCAAACACGCGCACGACTTGCTCGCTGGCCCCACCTGGCGCCACGGTGATGGAGGGGAGCAGATAATCGATCTGATAACGCTGTTCGCCGGCGCTTTGGTAGGCCTGATATTTGGTTGGGAAGTTGCCTTTGCTTTGCGGAATCAGTGCGGTCAGCCAGTATTTATCACTGATCCCAAGCCAGCCTTGCGAGGCGGTAAAGCGACGTTCGCCATCTTCACGCAACTCCTCATAGCTGACTTCCTGTAAGGCACCGTCCACAACGCCAAGTGGGCCCTCGTGCAATATCGCAAAATGCTCATTTTCCTGCGCCACCTCGCGATTAATCAGTCCGTAGGGGGCGAGCGAAACGTTCTTCTCGGTAGGATTAATTACGCGCTGCGTGATGGTGAACATGAATTGTTCGTCAACAGCAATCTCCATCTCAAAACGCACGCCTTCCGGATTGACCCAGCGTAGGGTGACTGGATGACCAACGCCAAGGGAAGGGCGATCCGCTTGCCAGATGCTCTCCGCGTTGGGAGTGGAGGTGTCACTGGACATCCAGCCGAGTTCAGCAAAATAACCTGCATGCGTGGCGCTGGGAGCAAGCAATGTCATGGCAGGGCTATTGGCCTCCACCGACTGGCGATACTGACGAAGAATTAAATCATCCAGCCGAGCGCCCCTCAGTTGCCATGAACCAGAAAATTCCTTTGTTTTAATGGGAAGCCGTTGACCCTGCGTTAATGCATCTTCATGGCTGAGCGGCGTATTGGCGGTGGCTGTTTCCGCGGGGGCACCTTGCGGCGTGCTGGTGGCAGATGACACGGATGTTGGGGCGTGCTGGCTGCGTGACTGCGCTTCCTGAGCGCGCCGTGGCATTTCATAAAAATACTGCCACCCCAGAATAATAAGGGTTGAGAGAATAAGCGCGATCAGAAGATTACGGGAATCTTCCGGTTTCTGGTGAGCGCCATGGGGCGGCAGAGACGTCATAAGGGAGCCTGTGTTGAACAAGAGGAATGAGAGGAAGGGGGCACCGGATCCACACCGAATGCTCCCCATGGGTGACAGCGTAGAATGCGGCGTATGGCTAGCCCGCCGCCTCGCAACGTGCCGTGGCGCTCAAGCGCTTCGATGGCATACGCAGAGCATGTGGGCGAAAAGCGGCAACTGGCAACGGGCTTCAGGCCGGAGCCAAGGTAGCGATAAAGACGCACAATGCCTATGAGAAAACGCGCTAACATACGCAAGCCTCCGGATGCATTTTGTGCAGCGCCAGGCGCATTTCATCCTGCAAAATACTGAATGCGCAGGTAAGGGCCGATGGACGTGCAATAATGACGTAATCATACCCGGGTTTAGCGAGCTGAGAAAACACCATACGCGCCGCTTCACGCAGGCGCCGCCGGATACGGTTACGCACGACCGCCCCACCCAGTTTGCGTGTCGTGGTGAAGCCAATACGGCATACATCAGAGGATAAATCGACAGAATTGGACATGGCTAAAATCACCATGCTACGGGTCGCGTACTTGCGGCCTTGGCTGCTTAAACGTTGAAAATCCTGGCGCAGGCGCAGGCGCTCCAATGTGGCCATCACCGCGGCCGCCGAAGCGTTTACGCGCTGAGGCGCTTGCGGCCCTTGGCGCGGCGGGCGGCAATTACTTTACGACCACCAGGGGTGCTCATACGGGAGCGGAACCCGTGGCGGCGCTTGCGGATGAGTTTGCTCGGTTGATAAGTACGCTTCACCGTGAATCTCCATGGGGTTAACCAGCATCTGGCTGGCGTGAAGGGCGTTATTAGCGATTTTGCCACGTAAAGTCAATGGCAGAGGCGTAAAAAAGAAAATGAGCTCCGTGTGCGAAGGGAGAGGTGGCTTTAACCCTTTCTTCGTAGTCGGGTGATATAGCAGGAAGGTAAGCTTTCATTTCAAGGTTATGTGCTGAGTATGTTCAGCTATTTACGCTATTTTGCGGTTATAAGTCTGGTGATTATCCTGGTTGGCTCGTATCTGATCGGGGTTTATTTGCGTTCAAGCGGAACCCGCGAACTTGAGCGGATGATCTTAAAAGATAGCACTTATATCTCAGAATTTTATAAGAAATCTGTATGGAATAAGCTGATGCAGTTGCGCTCGGTAAAGGCCAAGGTCGACGCCCAAGGCCAGCGGATCGGTTGGGAACCAAAGATTACAATTTATACACAAAATACGGTGGTTAATGATGCGCTTGAAACAATTGATGACTCAAATCATAAACCAAAACCGTCAGAAACAACTACCAAAGAACTGACGAGTCTAGAAGAAAAACTGACAAGAGCCACTCTAGAAGGAAAAAAGGAACTTGAGGCGGATCTCAAGAAACTTAAGGCAGCCCAAAATCTTATCAGTCTGTTTGAGCAAGAAAATAATAACTTTTTTTCTTCGCTAATGCTGGCGCAGGTGGCGCTTCACCGCACGGATCGGGGAGTCTTTTACTCCCTGCGTCCTGTCGGGGCTGAGCTTTCAGCCAAAGATCATCGTGGGATCGCTTTGTTTCAGCAGGCCATGCAAAGTCCTGTCCCAGCTTTTCGTCTCCGTGATGATGTGCCGATTTATAATGCGCAGGGTCAGGCCGTGCGCGGTCAGGTCATGCAGGTGTTTTTGCCACTCATGCAGCGTTCTTATGAGGATTTAAAAAATAAATCTGAGGGCCGTGTTATTGGTGTGATGCAGCTGCAATTTGATGTCAGTTCGGTGGCGAACATGCTGGCATTGCTGCAATATGTCGTAACCGGTGGAATTATTGGTCTTTTCTTCCTGCTCATGGGCGTGCTGTTCTTCTTCATGCAGCGCGCGGAAGTGATTATTGCCAAGCAGCATGAGTTGAACCTTGAGCTGACGGCAGCCGTGGCAGCGGCCGAAGCGGAGAACCGGGATAAGTCACAATTCCTTGCCAATATCTCGCATGAGCTGCGCACGCCGCTCAATGCGATTATCGGCTTTTCTGAAATTCTCAAAAATGATCTCTCTGCGCAGCTGGTGAATCAGCACCGTGAATATCTGGATGACATCCACGGCTCCGGAAAGCATTTGCTTAGCCTCATTAACGATATTCTGGATTATTCCAAAGCCGAAGCAGGTAAACTAGAGGTCGATATCAGTGAGATTGATGGCATCAAGATGGTGAAGAACTCGCTGCGTCTGGTGATTCCCCGCGCGGAGCAGGCGCAGGTCACGTTGATGGAGGACCTGCCGACTAAACACTTCATCCTGCAGACCGATGCGAAAAAGCTGAAGCAGGTGCTACTTAACTTGCTCTCCAATGCGGTGAAATTCACCCCTGCCGGAGGTGAAGTGCGTGTTTCCTGCTGGCATAACCCGGAAACTGACAAGGTGACGTTTGAAATCAAAGATACCGGGGTTGGTATTGCTCAAAAAGACATTGCGCGTGTGATGACGCCATTCGGGCAGGCGGATTCCACGCTCGCCCGCCGCTTTGAGGGCACGGGTCTTGGCCTGCCGCTATCGAAAAAATTCGTGGAGATCATGGGCGGCACCTTCACCCTGACCAGTGAGGTGAACAAGGGGACGACGGTCACGCTGGTCTTTCCGCGCATGTTTGACAAAGAGGCGGCGAGCCGGGTGGCCATGGCGTCTGCTGCGCCAACGAGTATTTGATTCTTCCCCCCGCTTGACGTAGGCTCCCGCCATGTCCACCGAACCACGCGTTTCCGCCAAACGACTGACCGTTCCGGCGCTTATTGCCATGAAAGGCCAGCATCCTATCGTCACCTTGACGGCCTACACGGCGCCAATGGCCCAGCGGCTGGATGCCCATGCTGATATTCTGCTGGTGGGTGATTCGCTGGGCATGGTGGTCTATGGGGAGGATTCCACGCTGGGGGTGACGCTGGGGGATATGATCCGCCATGGCCGCGCCGTGGTGCGTGCCTCGCAGCGCGCCTGTGTGATTATCGATATGCCGTTTGGTAGCTATCAGGCCTCGACCGCTCAGGCCTTTGATGCCTGCGCCACGGTGATGAAGGAAACGGGCTGCGCGGCGGTGAAGCTGGAAGGCGGCGCGGAGCTGGCGGAGACTGTGTATTTCCTTACCCAGCGCGGCATTCCCGTGATGAGCCATATTGGCCTGATGCCGCAGCGTGTGCACGCCATGGGCGGCTACAGATGGCAGGGCCGCACCGATGCGGAGGCCGAACGTTTGCTTGCCGATGCACGGGTGATGGAGCAGGCAGGGGCCTTTTCCCTGCTGCTGGAGGGTGTAGATGCTACGCTGGCCGATCAGATCACCCAGTCGGTGCATATTCCCACCATCGGCATCGGCGCAGGGCCAGGCTGCGATGGGCAGGTGCTGGTAACGGAAGACCTGTTGGGTTTGTTCCCGCAGACACCGAAATTCGTGCGCCGCTATGCTGAGATCGGCACCACCATCGACGAGGCCGTGGCGTCTTACGCGCAGGACGTCCGCGAAGGCCGCTTCCCGACGGATGCGCATAGCTATTCCCGCCAGAAATAAGCCGCTAAAGCAGCACCAGATCGTCGCGGTGAATCATCTCGTGACGGCCTTTAAAGCCAAGAATTTCTTCAATACGCACCGATTGCTGACCCGCGATGCGGCGTGCATCGTCTGCATTATAGGCGCTTAGCCCCTTGGCCAGCACATGCCGCGTTTGATCGAGCACCAGCACCGCGTCACCGCGCTGAAAATCACCGCTCACCTCGCGCACCCCGGCGGGCAGCAAGCTATTGCCACGCGTCAGTGCTGCGGCGGCGCCATCATCCACCACCAGCTCGCCTTGCGGTGCCAGGCTACCCGCAATCCATTCCTTGCGGGCGCTACGCGGGGTGGTGGTGGCGGTAAACCAGGTCCCGCGCGCATGCTCCTGCGATAAGCGGGCAAGCGGATGCTCCGGCACGCCCAGCGTCAGCAACGTATGGCAGCCGCCGGAGAGCGCCAGCTCCGCCGCTTGAATCTTGGTGACCATCCCGCCTGTGCCGACTTGGCTGGCAGGGGGGGCTGCGAAGCCCCTCACGGTATCGGTAATCTGCTCTACCCATGGGATGTGTTGGGCGTTCGGATCAACGGCCGGATTGGCGGTGTAAAGCCCGTCCACGTCGGAGAGCAGCACCAGCACGTCTGCCCCGCTCATCTGGGCGACCCGGGCAGCGAGGCGATCATTATCCCCGACGCGCAGCTCAGCGGTAGCCACCGTATCATTCTCGTTGATGATGGGAACAATGCCATGCGCCAGTAATGTCTCAAGCGTGGCGCGCGCATTCAGATAGCGCCGACGGTGCTCGCTATCATCCAGGGTGAGCAGAAGCTGGGCGACCTTGATGCCGTGCGCTTCGAACGCCTGGCTCCAGGCCTGCATCAGCAAGGGCTGGCCGCAGGCCGCCGCAGCTTGCTTCTCCTCTAGTCGCGGCTTGCCAGATAGCCCGAGCGCCTGCCGCCCCAGCGCCACCGCACCGGAAGAGACCAGAATCACCTGCTGCCCGGCGGCGCGCAGGGCGGCCAGATCGGCAGCAAGCGACGCCATCCAGTGCGTGCGGGCCTGGCCCGTGGCGGCATCAATCACCAACGAAGAGCCGGTCTTGATGACCAGCCGGCGGGCGCTACTCAGCGGGGTGGGGGAGGGCGTCGTCATCGGGGTCTGCCAGGGCAAAG
>DBAU01000047.1 GCA_002291845.1 Alphaproteobacteria bacterium UBA1002
AGGAGAGTGCCTCTGCGTTTTCCACGCGCCAATCAAGACCGCTGCGCAGTCCAAGATCTATTGCGCGACGCTGGCCTTCCGCCAGCATGGCCGGATTGATATCCGTGATCGTGACATGGCCCCCTCCACGGGCGAGATAGCGAAAACTGATATCGCCCGTGCCGCCTGCCAGATCGAGTAGGCGCTGGGAAGGGGAGGGCCGCAGCGTATCAACCAGCCGGTCTTTCCAAGCACGATGAATGCCGGCACTCATCAGGTCATTCATCAGATCATAGCGCGTAGCAACGCGCGCAAACACCTCATTCACCAGAGACTGTTTGGCGTCTTCAGCCACACGCTGAAATCCGAAATCGACGGCGCGGTTGTTCATAAGAAAAGTGGCATTTATTTGCAGCTGATGTAGCTCCTTTTTCGAGTGCCGTCTATCATTGTGAATCATCTGGCCTCGGTATATAGAGGCATGAGAAGCCCCCCAGCGTTCAAATGACAAGGAGATACAATGCCAGAACTGCCCGAGGTGGAAACCGTTCGGCGCGGCTTGCAGATGGTTTTGCCCGGCCAGAAAATTCTGCAGGTGGAACTCTTTCGTCCTGATCTGCGTGTGCCATTCTCCCCAGGGATGGTGGATCGTCTCACGGGGCGGCGATTTACTCGCGTGTTGCGGCGCAGCAAATATTTGATAATGGAAACGGACGGCCCAGATCTGATACTAGCTCATTTAGGCATGACGGGTACTTTTTTAGTGCGCCCGCTTTCTAATGTTGCGCCGCACAAACATACCCATCTTCGACTGGTACTGGACGCCGGTAACGAACTAATTTATCACGATCCCCGGCGCTTTGGTCTGATTCTTCTGGTGCCGCAGCAAGAGGTGGCGCAGCATCCCCTGCTTGCCGCGCTTGGCCCCGAACCTTTGCTCGATGATTTTACCCCGGAATATCTGGCAAGCCAGCTCATGCGCCGTAAGGGGCCTATCAAACCCGCGTTGATGGACGCATCGTTGGTCGTCGGTGTGGGCAATATCTATGCCAGTGAAGTGTTATTCCGCGCCTGCATCCATCCTGCCACACCCGCATGTCACTGCGTGGATCATGCTGCCACGCTGGTGCAACACACACGTGATGTCCTGCGTGAAGCCATTGCCTCTGGCGGCTCTACCTTGCGCGATTATGCTACCTCAGAAGGCTCGCCAGGGTATTTTCAACACCATTTTGCCGTGTATGGAAAAGCTGGAAAACCATGTGAAATGTGCCAAACGCGCATCGAAAAAATGGTGCAGTGCGGGCGAGCTAGTTTTTTCTGCCCTTCCTGTCAATCCATAAAAGTAAAAAATAGTCGTACAAAAAAACGCTAAGAATTCCGGGTTATCCACAGGTCAAACAGCAAAAAAGTACAATAAATACAGGACGTAAGTGCGGCGGTGAATTTCTGACAAAAGCGCTTGACTCGACGACGTGAGGTAGGTAGCTTCACCCCTCACGGCAAGCTTCGGCGTGGATAGTAATCCTGTCACACTCCACTGCTTCATCTGAGTAACACATAAAAAAGTGATGTGAACAATGGCACACCATAAGTCCGCGCAAAAACGAATTCGCCAGACGACCCGCCGTACAGAAGTAAACGGTGCCCGTCGTAGCCGCATCCGTACCTTCATCAAGAAGGTCGAGTCGGCAATCCTGTCAGGGAATAAGCAGGAGGCAACAGAGGCCTTCCGTGCTGCTGAGCCGGAAATTATGCGTGGCGTAAGCAAGGGTGTCGTGAGGAAGGAAACGGCGTCTCGCAAAGTCAGTCGTTTGGCCCAGCGTATTAAGGCGCTCGCCTAGCTTTTATTATTTTCTGTTCAACGCGTAACGCCTTGGGGCGTAATGGGGTCTTGCATCCATTTGCTAATGGATTAGGTCCGGAATTTGAGGTGTATGGCATGAGCACAGTTGCTGAGCTTGTCGAAAAAGTGATGTCACGCTCCGCTATTCCCGCTTCGTTTGCGGGCGATGTTTTGCCATCAGAGGCTTATGACGCGCTCCGGGCGGATGCTAGCGCTATCCTCGTTGATGTTCGCAGTGAACCAGAGTGGGCTTTTTCCGGCACGCCTGATTTGGCCTCTCTGGGTAAGCGTCCAATGCTGCTTTCCTGGCGACTTTATCCGGATTTTTCCCATAACCCACAATTTATTACAGATCTTACCACACAGCTTGCGGAAGCCGAAACACCGGTGTTTTTCCTGTGCAAAACGGGCGGTCGCTCACGCGAAGCAGCGATAGCGCTCACAGCGCAGGGATATCGCTACTGCTTTAACATCGCCGGTGGCTTTGAAGGTGATGCCAACGCGCAAGGTCAGCGTGGAAAGGTTAATGGCTGGAAAGCAGAGGGACTTCCATGGCGTCAGGCATGAGAGCCGAATCCTCCTCGATTACTACAGCGAGTGCCATTGGTCCCGCGGAGTGGGATGCGCTGAAGCCCCGCCTTCTCGCGTTGCATGGAGAGTCGGTTTACAAAAACTGGCTGCAACATGTGCGTTTTGAATCGTTCGACCACGGTCGCGCAACCCTTAGCGTTCCCACCCGCTTCATGCGTGAATGGATCGTGACGTACTACATGGACAGCATCAAGACGTTATGGCGTGAATCACAGGCGCGCGTGCTGGATGTTGAGATGTTGGTACGTGCTACGGCGGAACCCACGCCGGCGAACAATCCCGTACCAGAGCCCGAAAATCGCCAGGCGACGGCGCCTCATCTGGTGAAATATACGACGGAAGCCTCTGATGCTATGCTGGCGATTGGTGCGTCGCTTGATCCGCGCTTTACTTTTGATAATTTTGTGGTGGGTAAGCCCAATGAGCTGGCTTATCACGCTGCACGGCGTGTGGCCGAATCGCCCACCGTGGTGCCAGGTTGCAATCCGCTCTTCTTTTATGGTGGCGTGGGACTCGGAAAAACACACCTGATGCACGCCATTGCGTGGCAAATCCGGCAGGTGAATCCCGAGCGGAAAGTAGTCTATCTTTCCGCCGAGAAGTTCATGTATCAGTTTATTCGTGCCCTACGTTTTAACGATACGATTGCCTTCAAAGAGCAGTTTCGCTCTGTTGATGTATTGATGATAGACGATGTGCAGTTCATCGCGGGAAAGGATTCCACACAGGAAGAATTTTTCCATACGTTCAATGCACTCATCGACCAGAACAAGCAGGTTATTATCTCTGGTGATCGTTCGCCCTCGGATCTCGATGGGCTTGAGGATCGCATCAAGTCGCGTCTTGGCTGGGGGCTTGTTGCGGATATTCACAACACCAATTACGAGCTGCGCTTAGGCATTCTTGAGACGAAGGCAGAAAAAATCCGCGATTGTCAGGTGCAGCATGAGGTGCTGGAGTTCCTTGCGCAGCGCGTGACCTCCAATATTCGTGAGCTGGAAGGGGCGCTCAATCGGGTGGTTGCCCATGCCACGCTGGTGGGTCGCCCTGTGACGCTGGAGACCACGCAGGAAGTGTTGGCTGATCTGCTGCGTTCTAATGATCGACGGGTGACCGTGGAGGACATTCAGAAAAAAGTGGCGGATTATTTTAACATCAAGGTGGCGGATATGCATTCCGCCCGCCGTTCGGTGGCGGTGGCTCGTCCGCGTCAGGTGGCGATGTACCTCGCCAAGCAACTAACGACCAAAAGCCTGCCGGAGATTGGCCGTAAATTTGGCGGCAAGGATCACACCACGGTGATGCATGCGGTGAAGCGTATTGGCGAACTGGCGCAGCAGGATAGCGATCTCGCGGACTCGTTGGTCCGTCTTACCAAAATGTTGCAGGCGTAACGGACGGATCGCTAGGATCTTTGTATTTGGGTGCTGGTCTCGCGTGAGGCATTTACCATGTCACGGAAGCGTGTCGAGGGCTGCGTTAACGCGCTTGCAACCCCCGGGCCTCGGGCCTGTTGAACGCCCTGGTTATGCAACTCCGTTTCCACGGCATTTAGAAATTGCTCATAACGCTTGCTTTGCTCTTGCTGAATCACTGGGGTTTGATCCTCAAAAATTGAAGCAAAGCCCATAACCGCAGCGCCCCCTGCTGCGGCCAGTCCGACGGCAGAGAGGCCCGATAAGCCCAGCATGGTGAAGGTCAGGGCGCCGCCCGAAAACAAGGCCACTGCACCAATGGCCAGCGCGCCCAGAGCTCCGCCCACGACGGTGCCGATCACGGCGTTTTTAATCAATCGCTTGAAAAGGCCATCCGGCTGACGGGGAGGATTTTCCTGATTGAACTGATAAAAATTCGGCACGGTGACGCCGTAATGATCGCGCAGAAATTCCGCTCTTTCTCGCAGATCAGCGCGCTGCGCGGATGCAACGCGGGCATCCTCCAGATTGTTGATGCGCACCAGATTCACAAGATCGATTAAGTCAACCATCACGGCCCCCATCATTGCCTTTTATTATAAAGTCAATGGCCGGAGACATTTATGACATTTTGAAGAAGTTTCCGGGTGAAATAACCAGTGCCGCGACGGGTACTTAGGGATTGCGTCGTCAGTCGGTGCTGCTATAGTCGCGTCATGGAAGCTTTAGCCGTTAAACAAGTCGAAGTGAGTCATATGAAGGTCGCGCTTGAACGTGCCGTGCTGCTGAAAGCACTTGGCCA
>DBAU01000054.1 GCA_002291845.1 Alphaproteobacteria bacterium UBA1002
ATGAAGACGCGCATGCAGCCGATTGGTAATGCATGGGCAAAATTCCCCCGCCTCATCCGTGATCTCTCCCTCGAGCTCGGTAAGAAAATTGATCTCAAAATGGTTGGCGCCGAGACGGAGCTGGATCGTCAGCTGCTGGAGATGATCAAAGATCCGCTGACGCACATGGTACGTAATTCATGCGATCATGGCTTGGAATCACCTGAACAGCGTCGTGCAGCGGGAAAATCCCCGACGGGTCAGGTCACGCTCTCTGCCTATCATGAGGGGGGGCACATCATCATCGAAATATCGGACGATGGTCGCGGTATCAATATTGACCGAATTAAAGAGAAAGCCATCCAGAATGGTTTGGCGACGGAGTCTGATATCGCGCAAATGAGCGATAAACAGATCATGCAATTTATCTTCCGTGCAGGTTTCTCGACGGCTGAGAAAGTAACCAGCGTGTCTGGTCGCGGTGTCGGCATGGATGTGGTGCGCGCCAATATCGAAAAGATTGGTGGAACAGTCGAACTGGAATCCAAAATGGGGTTCGGTTCTACGTTCCACATTAAAATCCCCCTCACTCTGGCTATTGTCTCGGTATTGATTGTTGAGGCCTCGGGTCAGCGTTTTGCTGTGCCACAAATCAATGTGCTTGAGCTGGTGCGCACCGGGGGGGATAGCGAGACGCGCATGGAGATTATTAATAACTCCCCGGTTCTTAGATTGCGTGATAAGCTCTTGCCCTTGCTTTCACTAAGCCATGTTCTTGGAATGGATGACCATTCAGCAAGTGGCCAGATTGATGAAAAATATGTCGTGGTGTTGAAGATTGGAACCACAGATTTTGGTCTGATTGTGGATACCATTTACGACACGGAAGAAATTGTCGTGAAGCCGGTTTCCTCGCTCATAAAGCATATCCCTGTCTATTCCGGGAATACGGTGCTGGGCGATGGCAGCGTCATTATGATTCTTGATCCCAATGGGATTATTCGCAATATCGGCGCGGATTTCCAGAATACACGCAGTGCGATGGCAGACGATCTTGCGGCCCGGCTTGGCTCAGAGAAAATGGTTAATTTCCTTCTGTTTAGAACGCGCAATGGTACGCCAAAAGCCGTGCCCCTAGAGCTGGTGTCGCGGCTTGAAGAGATTGATGCTTCCACCATCGAATATTCCGACGGTCAGCCCGTTGTTCAGTACCGTGGCGGACTGATGACGCTGACAACGTTACAGGATGAGCCCGTGCCTTCAGAAGGCAGCTGTGAGGTAATCGTCTTTAATTATGATAATAAAACGGTTGGCCTACTGGTGGACGAGATTCTGGACATCACGCTCTGCGAGCCGACAGTCAAGAAAGCAGCTAAGAACAAGCTCTATCTGGGGAGTCTGGTGATGCTTGGAAAATCCACCGATGTTGTGGATGTCGGATATTTGCTTTCCCAGGTGCTTGATACGCGAACAGATTTTAATATTGAGGCATTGCTTGGGAGCACGGCCTCACAGGTGAAGCTTCTTTTCGTTGAAGACAGCATGTTCTTCCGCAGCCTAACCGTGCCATTCCTTAGCGAGGTTGGCTATCAAGTCACCGCGGTGCCCAGTGCCAAAGAAGCGCTGAATCTACTGGAGCGTCAGAAATTTGATGTTGTGGTAACGGACATTGAAATGCCCGAAATGGATGGTTTCACGCTTACCCGCATGATTCGTGCCACGCCAAAGCTTGCCAAATTACCGGTCATTGGTTTCTCCGCCACGATGAACAGTGAAATTGAGCGCTTTAAGCAGGAAAGCCAGATGAATGAGTTTGTGCTTAAGACGGAGCGCGAAAAACTCATGAAGGCCATCGCTGAGTGCTTGTCTACGCAAATGCAGGAGATTGCCTGATGTCTACGGCCTTACAGACCACTAGCGGTGCCAATAGTCTGTCCCCCCTGATGACAGCAGGTGGCGCAGCGCAAAGCTTTGTCACTATGCGGGTTGCGGGTCAGTTGTTTGGTGCCTCTGTGATGATGGTGCAGGATGTTCTGCGTGCCCAGATGATTGCTTCAATCCCGCTGGCCCCTCGAGAGATCGCCGGCTCCTTAAATTTACGCGGCCGTATCGTGACCGTCATTGATCTGCGGGCCCGGCTTGGACTTCCACCGGTCGAAGATCCCAAAAGCGTAATGCACGCCGTGGTTGAGCACCATGAGGAATTATGCAGCCTTATGGTCGATAGCGTGGGGGATGTTCTCAACCTGCCGCTTGCTCAAATTGAAAAGGCTCCCGCCAATCTTGAGCCCTTGTGGAAAGAGATTGCTGCAGGGGTTCACCGGCTTGAGAATGAGCTGCTCATCTTGCTGGATATTCAGTCAATCTTAACATTTAAATCATAAACTGCTTAAGTCTTTACCTGACTAGGAAGAGTTGCTCTAGATGAAAATCTGTATGGTTGTTGACGATTCAAAAATCGTGCGCAAAGTCACGCGCCGCATGATGGAATCGCTCGGTTATACCGTGTGTGAGGCAGAGCATGGCCAGCAGGCACTGGAGGTTTTTACGCAGCAGCAACCGTCCATTATTCTTCTCGATTGGCATATGCCAGTGATGGATGGGTTGGCATTTATCAAGCAACTTCGCGGCTCCGTAGAAGGGGGTGATAAGCCAACGGTGATTTTCTGCACTACGGAAACAGAAATTCAGAATATTCAGGAAGCCATTGTGGCGGGCGCGAATGAATATGTCATGAAACCATTCGATGAAGAGATCCTGAAGGGCAAGCTGGCGCAGCTTGGTATCCTTTGAGTTCTCTATGATGTCTGCGCCTCAACCACCGCCTTTGCGTATCATGATTGTGGATGACTCAGCGATTGTACGCGGCATGCTTACCCGTCGTCTGGCCGAGCATAGTGATTTTACGATAGCATTGACGGCTGTTGATGGCCAAATGGCAGTGGAAGAAATCCGCAAACAGCCCATTGATGTGGTCGTGCTGGATCTTGAAATGCCAAGAATGGATGGATTCGCCGCGTTACCAGAATTACGGCGGCTGGCTCCGCAAAGTAAGATCATCATCTCATCCAGTCTGACGGAGCGAAATGCAGATGCCGCGATCCGTGCGCTGGCCATGGGAGCAAATGACTATGTTGCAAAGCCTTCAACACGGCAGGACCGTCAGCAAGCTGACCGATACTATGACGAGATTGTTGAAAAAATTCGCGCTCTAACTGGCCGCCCCGCTCCGGCGGCAACGTCTGTTGTTGCCCCGGCAACGGCGGGGGCAGAGCCCGCGGCTACACGCCCTTCCTCCGCGGCTCGTTCCGCGTCGCCGCGTCCTGTGAATGTGGCAGGAGAATTAGCCGAGGGTGTCGCGTCTTTACCGGCGCAGCTCGTCCCCTCGCAACGCCCGCAGGCACTTGCCGTCGCATCATCCACCGGGGGGCCTCAGGCGCTGCTTCAAGTTTTTGGCGAGTTGCGCCAGTCGCTTCCCGTGCCGGTCTTCATTACCCAGCACATGCCGCCCACCTTCACATCTATTCTGGCCAAGCATATCCAACAAGCCAGCGGGTTTGATTGCAAGGAAGCTGAGGATGGGCAGTTGGCGTTACCTGGCTCACTCTATATTGCACCCGGTGATTACCATATGCGATTGCGTAAGGATGCCGAGGGTGTGCGCGTGCATTTATCGCAAGATCCGCCGATTAACTACTGTCGTCCCGCGGCGGATCCAATGATCGCCTCGCTGGTAGATGTGTATGGTAGTCGTCTCCTTCTGCTGGTGCTGACCGGGATGGGGCAGGATGGTGCTGAGGGTGCAAGGCTGGTTTCGCAAGCAGGCGGGACCGTGGTGGCGCAGGACAAAGCCACTAGCACTGTTTGGGGTATGCCCAAGGCGGTCGCCGAGCAGGGCTATTGCAAAGGTTTGCTTTCTCTGCCAAATTTCAGCCAGTATCTGCAGCTGGTCTTTGGGGGAGGTCGCTAATGCTTCCCACTGATTTCCAATTTATTGCCGATCTTCTGAAACAGCGCTCTGGCTTAGCACTCACGCCTGATAAGGAATATTTGCTTGAGACGCGGCTGCAACCGATTGCTCGTCAGCGAGGATGCGCCGATCTGGATGCGCTGATTGCACTCCTTCGCCGCTCCACGTTTGATGAAGGGCTTTTGCGTGAAATTACGGAAGCGATGACGACCAATGAGTCGATGTTTTTCCGTGACACCAAGCCGTTTGACCAGCTGCGTGATGTGGTGATCCCCCGCGTGCGGGAGCGTAAGCCTGGTGGACGGATGCGTATCTGGAGCGCAGCCTGCTCCAATGGTCAAGAGCCGTATTCCATTGCAATGACCCTCCTCGAGCAGCGTGCGCATATGGCAGGTATGACCTCGGAGATTCTGGCCACCGATTTGGATACTCAAGTATTGGCGCGGGCACAAGAAGGGGTCTACACGCAGTTTGAAGTGCAGCGTGGGATGCCCATCACCCTCTTACTGAAGTATTTTTCACAGAAAGATAACAACCAGTGGCGCATCAAAGATGAGGTGCGAGCAGGCATTAGCTTTCGTTCTCACAACCTGCTGATGCCCGCCGTTGGCATGGGTCGCTTTGATGCCATCTTCTGTCGTAACGTACTGATATATTTTGACGAAGAAACGAAGTGTAAAGTCCTCACCCGCTTGGCCGATGTGCTGGAGCCTCATGGGCTATTATTCCTTGGTGCAGCCGAGACGGTTATTTCCTTCAGTGATCGTTTTCGTCCCTTGACGGAGCATCGGGGGATGTTTGAACTGAAGACGTAGCGCGGGCTGTCATAATGCGGTAACATAATTTTCATATAATTCAGCACAAAGAGGCAGTGCTCATGAAGCGTTTTACCGTTCCCTGTGATTTTGGCGGCCAGAAGCATCCCTTTCACGTGTATATTGGTGAGCCACACCCCAAAAAGCATCCGCTGCAAAATCAGGCCGCGTGGCTTTCCAGTGAGCGTGGGGGAACCATTCCGCAAGATGTAATGGATAGCTTTGAAAAACTGTTCAAGATCGCGCAGGAAAACAATGTCTCCTTTGAAGATCTTTGTGTGTATGCGCTTGGTAATGCTGCGGCTGGAAACAATGGCGCCGCACCTGCGCAGACATAGTACCACCCTTACAAGGTATAATTTCCATGGCTCCCGACGGAACTCCCCCTAACAGACTATTCGGCGACCGGGAGGCCTACCGGGACGATCGCAGTGGCAATTATTCAGGAATTTTTGCGCCGTATTCCAAGGATCCGGAAACCATTTTAGAGTTACTGGCCCCCGAGCGCTATCCGTTGCCTGGAGAGACAAACGGTGTGGCCAATTCATACATTTCCGGTATGGCCGCACTTCAGCAGGTCTTCAGCCCTGCTGGGGTAGGTAAGTTTGTGCGCCCCCGCGAGAATACCTGGATTCGTCACGAACTGGCCGTCATAGGCGCAGGTCTGGATTTTAACACCAAGCGCTACGAGTTTGATCAAATTGTTGCGCACTTTGCTCAAATTCCGGCGGCGTTTGATCCTGAACACCGCAAATTTGATCAATATTCTGATCTGCGCATGAACCTCGCGGTGCTGCGCAATTTTCTACTGAATCATTTCTTTCCAGATGGGGATGTAGATAACGATCTACGCGATCAGAATGCGGCGCATGCGCTCAATCAGGTGGCCATGCACGTGGGCAAGATGTTGCATCGCGGCAAGCAGTGGACGCCCACATTAGGGCCTTCGGTGACGCCATCGCGGGCAAATATCAAAGGCGATGGCGCTGCAGAAATCTATGAAAAACTTCGCCGCGGAGAAACCCTGCGTAAAGTGGCGTTGCCGGTGATGGGACCCGTCAATCTCCTGCGTAACCGCTCAAACATGCTCTGGCGCCTCCCTCCACTGGAAGAAACGCCCTTTGATCCGCGCAACCTTAATGCACCGCTGGATACCGTTTCCTCTGACAGTGATGTCAGTACGAATGGCGGGGGACGTCCCGATGCACAGTCGGCGATGCCTGATAAGGAGCGCTGGGATGTTATTAGCCACAGTTTTGAAGATCTGGGGGGTGCCCTTGCCGGTGCCACCGTGCCATTGGCCACGGTAGATGAGTTGAGCCAGCCCGTGAAGGATAGGGCGATCGCACTGGCGCGTGAGATTCTGGATAAACTGAAGTTGAAATTTGCCGAAACACCGGTGGAGGCGCTTCTCGATCGCGTGGATACCTCAGAAGTGTATCGACTGCTGCGTGAGACACAGCGGCTGAGTGATCTGTTTTATGCTCAGGCGGGGCGGGCGGCTCTGACACACCCCAATCTTTTCTATGACCCCGAAATGCAGCTGGCATTTGATGCGTTGGGGAAGCTATCCTGTCAGGCTAAATTGCAAGCGCTAAAATATGCAGAAGAGTCCGGCAGCTCAGATAACGCCCTGCAAATTGCCAGGGATATTGAAGCCATGCCGGCCAGTTGGCGTATGACCGGCCAGCTTACGGTAGGGCAGCTTTTGGGATCCATCCAGCTTGGCTTTGAAAAAATCCTTCTGCATCTGCAAGAGCAGAATCACGCAACCTCAGAGTCGTATCAAAAATCCCTTTATCCTCAGGATTACAGCCAGAGTGCCAGTTTGTCGGCGGCACCGATGCAGGGGCTTGCACAAACATCCATGTCATCCACGATGAGCGCCCGTCCCCGGGCGTCAATATCCCCTCTGCAACAACAAATGCAGCAGGTCATGGCGGCAAACCAGATGGCGAATCTCTCCGCGGATCGCCGCGCCTCTTCACTGGAGTCTGGTGGTATCCATAGCTCTGCTACGACCCCCAGCGTGGCGGCCATCAGTGCGGCGACTCCGCCAGCGCGCTCTAGGCGCCCCTCC
>DBAU01000101.1 GCA_002291845.1 Alphaproteobacteria bacterium UBA1002
CTTGATGGTTATCAAGGCATCCAGACTCCTTGAATGGCACACTCTGCCCACCTTATCAGGGAGATTTTCCATGCAACAGACGCGCGTTTATCAGCTGATGACCCCCTTTCCGGTGTTTGTTAGCCCTTTCAGCAGCTTGCAGGAGGCCGCCCGGCTGATGCGCAACCGCAATTGCGGCATTCTTCCCGTCGGCACGCCAGAAGAGGTCCTCGGCGTCCTCACCGACCGCGACATCGTGGTGCGTGCACTGGCGGAAAGCCTTGATCCCGCGAGCGAGCGGGCTGGCGATCACATGACCGATGCCGCTTATACCTGCCACCGCGACGATACGCTGGAGCAAGCGGCCAATTTGATGAACCGTCACCAGGTTAGCCGCGTGCTGGTGAAGGATGACGATCAGCGCATTGTTGGCATTCTCTCGTTTGGCTGTATCCTGCGCAAAGACCGGAACATGCGTGAAGTTGCAGATGTTGTCGCCCTTGCCGTGGCCCAGTGAGCGCAAAAAATAATGCTTTGGCTTCCCCTGCGCAGAAATCACGCGTAGCATTATGACCATCCAAGCTGAGAGGCCCTGATGACGCATTATCTTGAAAATCGCACCTTTGCCGAGATCGCGATCGGGGACAGTGCGCGACTCACGCGCACGCTCGACAGGCAGACGATTCAGATGTTTGCCCGTATTACCGGGGATATGAACCCGGCACATCTGGATGAGGCCTATGCGAAAACAGCATTTTTTCATGGGATTGTCGGGCACGGCATGTGGACAGGCTCACTCTTTTCAGCGCTGCTGGGTACGCAACTGCCTGGCCCCGGCACCATTTACCTGCACCAAACCCTCCGCTTTTTACACCCTGTCTGCCTCGATGAAACCGTGACCGCCTCCGTCACTGTCCTCAGCAAGGACGACGCCAAACACCATGTAACCTTTCGGACGTTATGCGAAAACGCGCGCGGCGAGACCGTGATTGATGGCGAAGCGGTCGTGCTCGCGCCCGCGGAGAAAATCCGCCGCGAACTCGTAAACCTGCCGGAGCTGGCGCTGATCGCTGCGCCACAGCGCTGCCGCCATCTGCTACAGGAGCGGCGGCAGGGATTGCCCGCCCTGAAAACCGCCGTGGTGCATCCGGTCGATTTGCCCTCCCTGGAAGGCGCCCTAGCCGCGGCAGAGGCCGGGATTATCGAACCGCTATTGGTCGGGCCGGAGCATAAAATCCGTCAGATCGCAGAAGAACATCAGCTTGATCTTCAGGGCCATACGCTGATTCCCACGGAGCACAGCCATGCCGCAGCGGCTCGGGCGATTCAGTTGGTGCATGAGGGGCGCGCCGAAGCCCTGATGAAGGGTAAGCTGGCCACCGAGGAACTGATGGAAGCCGTGGTCGCGCGTGAGGGAGGGCTGCGTACCGGGCGGCGCATGAGCCATGTATTTCTGGTGGATGTCCCGAGCTATCCCAAGCCCCTGCTGCTCACCGATGCGGCACTGAACATTCAACCGCACTTGATGGATAAACGCGACATTGTGCAAAACGCGATTGATCTCTACCGCACGTTGCTGCCCGGCACGCCGCGCGTGGCCATTCTCTCCGCGGTGGAAACCGTGAACGAAAATATCCCCTCCACCCTGGATGCCACCGCACTGTGCAAAATGGCCGAGCGGGGACAGATCACGGGCGGCATCGTTGATGGGCCGCTGGCCTTTGACAATGCGGTGTCGCCCGAAGCGGTGCGGCTGAAAGGCATCCATTCCGCCGTGGCAGGACAAGCTGATATTCTGATCGTACCGGACATCGAGTCGGGCAACATGCTGTACAAGCAGCTGCGCTATTTTTCTGGCGCGCAAGGGGCCGGGCTGGTGCTTGGCGCACGCGTGCCGATCATCCTCACCAGCCGTGCCGCCGAAGCCAGCGATCGCATCGACTCTGCGGCGCTGGCACTGATTTATGCCCGCGCCCCGCATACGATATGACCCCGGCAATCCTGACGCTGAATGCAGGCTCCACCAATACCAAGCTCGCGCTGTTTGATGCGGCCGACGGCACGCCGCTGATGCGTCATCGTGTTGCCAGTACACAGGAGGCGCTAGCATGGATTGAAGCGCTTGATACACCGCTGCATGCGGTCGGCCATCGCGTGGTGCATGGCGGAGAGGATTTCTGTGATCCGGTGCGCGTGGACGAACACGTTCTGCACGCGCTGGAAGCGCTGATTCCCCTCGCCCCACTACATCAGCCCTATCCGCTGGAAGCAATGCGCCGTCTGCGCCAGCGTTTCCCAGAGCTACCGCAGATCGCCTGTTTCGATACGGCCTTTCACCATCACCAGCCACCCCTGGCACGGCGTCTGCCTCTGCCTGCCGCCTGGGCAGAGCGTGGCCTGAAGCGCTACGGATTCCACGGCCTATCCTATCAGTCGATGGCGGACCTGTTGCCGCAGCATCTGGGCGCGCTGGCCCATGGACGCGTGATAGTGGCGCATCTCGGCGGTGGAGCCAGCCTATGCGCAATGCAGCAGCGGCGCAGCCTCGCCAGCACCATGGGCTTTAGCACACTGGACGGTTTAATGATGGGCACACGCTGTGGGGCGCTGGATCCCGGGGTGGTGCTGCACCTCCTGCGGCAGGAAGGCCTGACGTTGGAGGAGGTAGAAACGCTACTCTATCACGAGGCCGGACTAAAAGGTGTCTCAGGGATAAGTCCTGAGATGCATATACTGGAAGCGCAATACGACCAGAACGCCGCCGCCCGCGAAGCCATCGACCTGTTTTGCGCCAGCGCCGCACGCCAGCTGAGTGGATTACTCCCGGCGCTTGGCGGGCTGGACGCGCTGGTGTTCACGGGCGGCATCGGCGAACACTCCGCCCTTACTCGGCAATTAATCTGTCAAAATCTGGCATGGCTGGGCGTACAGCTCGATGAAGCCGCTAACCGAAGCCATGCCCCCTGCATCAGCCATGTCGAGAGCCGTGTGGCGGTATGGACGCTCCCGACGGATGAAGAATCTGTCATTGCACAGGCGTGCCGCCATCACGTTCCCCCCTCGGCTCTTTAGGCCGTTCCCGTCATGCATCGTGGGCCGTGTAGAACGAGTCCACAGCAAGGACAAAAAACGTCGCATAATCATCACGCTCAAGGACTCTACAGCCCATGCACATTTACATATTTATGCGGCAATCTTTTTTGCTCTGCATCCACCCATTATGGTAAGTCGGGTGTTAGGATGGTTAATCAGATGATGATTTCAAACGGCAGGAAGTGGATCCATCGATGAACCAGACAAGCCCCTGGCATATCCTGATGGATGACCCCGGCAACGCCGAGGCGCTCTCTGAAATCGCGTTTCGTCTGCTCAACGATCAGCGTTATCGTGAGTCTGCCGCGTATTTCGAGTGTGCAGCCGCACTGCATAGCCATCCCATGCTGGAATTGGGACGCGGAAAAGCCTGGCTGGAGGTTGGAGACCACGCGCGTGCCCGCGCTATTTTTCAGAGCGTCCTGTCTGAGCACCCACACGCCCACGAGGCTCTGGCTGGCATGGGAAACAGCCATTACCGTTGCCAGGAATGGGAAGAGGCGTTGCAGTATTATCAGATCCTCGAGCCGTTATTAGCCGAGCATGCCGAGCTGCGCCGTACAATGGCACGCTGCCATAACCGATGCATACGGCTTGCCGAAGCCATCCGATACTTCGAAGCATCGCTGGCATTGGATCCCAATAATATGGGCTGTGCGATTGAGCTGGGCTGGGCTTATTATGAGAGCGGTGCGCCTGAGCAAGGGGAACGTGTCTTCAAAGACGCGCTTGCCCGTTTTGGCCCGCTGGCCGATCTTGAGTATTCCTACAGCCTGCTTCTGCTGCAAACAGGGGAGTGGAAAAAAGCATTTCCGCTCTATGAGCGGCGTTGGGAGACCAGTGATCCGGGAAGTCAGTATCGTAAAACAACAACGCCTCTGACTCGTCCTCACTGGGATGGCAAAAGCTCCCTGCACGGTAAAACCGTGATGGCGATGGTAGAGCAAGGCGCGGGAGATCTTTTACAATTTGCACGATACTGCAAACATTTACGTGACGCAGGGGCAACCGTGGATCTATTGGCACCTGATTTTCTTAGCCCCGTGATGGCCACCATGCCGTGGATACGTCAGGTGCACACACGCTACGAGGAGATTCCCCCGTATGACTATTACGTCTCGCTTATGAGCTGTCCGTATTTCTTTGACACTGTTCCAGAAACAGTGCCTGATTTGACGCCCTATTTGTTTGCTCCTACATCCCGGCCCCGATTTAGTGAAAAACCAACCATTGGACTGGTTTGGGGTGGCTCACTAACGTTCCTGCATGATCACCATCGTTCAGGAACGCTTGACATGTATGCACCGTTAATTGAGGCCCACCCAGATTATTCGTTTGTATCATTGCAAGTCGGTGCGCGTGCGGATGAGGCCACGCCATGGATCGAGCAAGGGAAGCTACTGGATGGAGTCCGCGACATAAGAGATTATGGTGACACCGCGGCCGCACTGAATGCGGTCGACTTGCTGGTGAGCACCTGCACTTCTATTGTGCATCTTGCAGGCGCGATGCAGCGGCCTTTCTGTTTGCTGCTCAGTGAACGTGCTGATTGGCGATGGGGCGATTATGGGGATCGCACGTTGTGGTATCCTACCGCGCGGCTTTACCGTCAGAAAATCCTCGGCGACTGGACGGACGTGATTGAATCACTGATCGTGGATTTACCCATGCGGCTTGAGGAAGCATGGCAGACACCAGTCACTATCAGCGCACAAGCGCGTTGAAATCTATCGCACCCACGATCTTATCTTGCATGGTCAGATCGGGAGAAATAATGATTGTCTCGGGATAACTAACTGAATGAAAAGTTTCCTGAGAAATCACCTTACCTTGATCCCATACCACTTCAACATGCGGTACCTCCTGTAGGATGATACCGCTTTTTTTCTCCATCTGATGCAAGAATGGTTGAATCGCCTCACGCTTCTCATCGGCGGAAACCAAAAGCACTGTCCATTCAGGATGCGCTTTCGCCCATTGCAGCAGGCGGGGAAACTCCGCCACGCAAGGCGTGCACCACGTCGCCCAGAAATGCAGCATGACGGGGCGGCCACCATAGCTATGCAGCATACGGGTCTCCCCCTCCAGAAGCAGCAGGGGGACATTCGGAACACGGTCTTCATTATGCACTGGCGCATCGGGCAGCTGAAGAAATATCCCCCCCCCCCCCGCCAGCACGAGGCCGGCCAGCAGAAACCATCCGCTCAGGCGCATAGCACGACCTTCCGACGTGCGCGCTGGCATAGCACACCAATCACCGCGGCTTCCATTATACAAAATGTGGAAAGACCAACAGCGGTTGCTTCGGTAAATCCATAAGAATGCAGACCAATACCCAACATATTCACACCAAACCATGCCAGCGCCACCACCACAGAAAGCGCAGCCACCGAGGCAACATAGCCCACCAATCCCAGCTGACCCGCCTGACGTGCATGCAGCAGCCAGACGATCCAAAGCACAATCAATAAGGCTCCGTTTTCCTTCGGGTCCCACCCCCAGAAGCGGCCCCAAGATTGATCTGCCCACACGCCCCCCAGCAACGTACCAGTGGCGGTAAGACCAAGGGCGGCCAGAACATAGAGCGTCAAGCCGTGCGAGCGCTGCTCGCTCTGCCCATCACGTCCCAGACGCCATAGCTCTGCGTGAGCCATACCCGACGCCAAAAGACATGCGCCATAACCAGATGTGATACACAGCACATGCACGGTCAGCCAGAAATCCGTATTGAGCACGGCGGTCAGCATCCCCATGGTCTCATCGCCCGCGAAGAAAGGCGACAGGCCTACCAGCAGCGTCATGATGGCTGTGCCCGCTGCCATGCGAACGCGATGCGCCGCAGGGAGCACACTAGACGCGAGCACGACCCACGCGACGAAAATCAGCGACTCATAGAGCGTGCCGACTGGCGGACGCCCCAAAATGGCGATCCGTGCCAGCAAGGTCAAACCCAGTAGCGCCAGTGGCACCATGAGGAACCTACGCACATGTGCAAGGCGCAGGCGCGGCAGGCGCCCGACCAGCCCAAGCCCGATCACGCCTGCAATACCCAGACCGAAGACGATACTCAGCGGCGAGAGGCAGACGTAGAAATATTCCAGCCATAGGCGCAATGAGGCAACCGGGGTGGTTTTCTGTGTGGCTTGCTGGGCAAGGAACATAGAAGCCTTGGCCCAGGCCACGGCATCGCCCTCGCGGTAAGCAAGGATGGCTTGCTGCCAGCTTTTCAGGTATGCCGCGCTTTGCGGCGAGCCATACCCCGAGCGAAGAAGCGCCCATGGCGCAAACCATTCTTCTCCGGCAGCAGCCCACCCACCCGGCATCACGCGCAGGCTACGGCTTTGCTGGGCCTGCTGCTCCAACCGCTCGGTGAGGAATGCCAACGCGACCACATCACGCTCTGGGGGTGTCAGTGCCTCCAAGACACCTTTGCTTTTTTTGGCCAGCACCTGTGCATCCGCCAGCAAGGTTTCACGGTGGCGCTGCAGATCCAGATAGGTCAGCGGCGTGGGCAGATCATAGGCGGCGGGGCGCGGCGCATTCAGCGGCAGCAACACCGAGAAGCTCTGCTGTAAATCAGTAAACAGCATAAAGCGCTGGTAAAGATCCATCAGCGCCTGCTGCTCCGCACTGCGCTCTTTTGCCGGAGTCATTACGATGGGCATAATGAGCGGTCGCTTCTCCCCAATTGGGGCAAAGAGTTCCGCTGCACTATAGCGATGCTTGAGACGCTTTGGCAGCGCCAGAGAAGCCCGCAACGCTTCCTGTTCCACAAGAAATAAAGGCCGTTCCGATGCAATCTCTGGTGTAAACAGTAGCTCTACCAGCCATGGCAATGCATCGATTTCATCTAGCTTTTCAGAGCCACTGAGGTGGCGTAAAGTCACACGTGCGAACTGTTCCAGTGGCTTCAGCCGCCCATCTTGCTGGATAGGGATAATGCCCAGATGCCCTACTGGCAATGGGGCATCCGCCACTGCCGGTGCAACAAACAACATCACGATAACAATAACGTGCCACCATATTGCCCGAATCATGACATGCGCCTCCGTGCTTGCCAATGCCAGAGCAAGCCCAGCCCTAGCAATGCTGTCGCCGCATACGGATAAAACCATGCACCGGTTTTTTTCACCGCCAGAATGGTTGCCTCCCCTTGCTCGCTGGTGAGGTAGGAGGATTGGTAAAACGTGTATCCCCGGTAGCGTAGCGGCATGTTCAGCTCGACTGTCTCCGGAAGATGTAGCCCCCCTTCCTCAATCACCAGCTCAGAGCGATAATCGCGTGCTTCATCCGTGCCTGGATGGGCGGCTTTCACCACATCCTTCAGGCGCAAGACAAACGGCAGCGCGCGCACCGGGGAAGAAAAGCTTTTTTTAAAATCATCGCCGCGCTCTTCATCATATTCATAAATCGCGGAGGAGGCCTGGCCCTCGGGGATCAGCATATAGCCCTCCTCGCGCCCCATTCCAGCCATCACCCCGCCAAGGATCAGCAGCAGCGCCCCCAGATGCGCCAGCCATAACCCCGCCTTGGCACGCGTCAACGGCATCCGCAGCATACGCACCAGCAGATTTACCGCCATGACCGCCAGGATGGCGCGCATGGCGGGCAAGGGCAGCGGCCCCAGCCAGAACAGCCAGCGCTCAAAGTATGTTTCCTGCGCGGCAAGCAGGCCCACCCACCGCTGGGCAATCGTTCCGCCGGCAACCAGCAGCATGGCGTAGAGCGTCAGCGCGCTGAACAATCGCAGGGAGCCAAGCGCGTGCCACACGCGAAGGGCCGGGTCGGTTTTCAGGCGAACAGGGGAAGGCTCTGCCAGCTCCGGGGGGGTCATGGCGTGATCTGTCATGTGAAGGGCACTATCGCAAACAAGCATTTGCCTTGGCTTGACGCATGTCAATTCATGCATCGCACAAGTGAGATACATAGGTCCTACGCTCGAGAAAGTCCATGGAAACACTGCTTTCGCACTGCCAATCGACCCTTTCGCCCCACCAGCCATTGTTTGCCGGGCTGTTTCTCGCCGGATTGCTCAGCGGGTTAACGCATTGCATGGGGATGTGCGGGCCGTTTGTGCTGGCGCAGACACTGCAACCCGCCGGGCGGGGCTACGGAAAAGCGCTCAGCCTGCGCCGCCTCACCGGTATGGCGCTGGTACCCTATCATCTTGGCCGCATGACCACCTATGCGGCGCTCGGCGCCTCGGCGGGCCTGCTCTCCCGTCAGATTATCGGCACGCCCTGGCAGGAGGTACTGATGGCAGGCTTGCTCTCGCTGGCCGGAGTGATGTTCTTGTGGCAATTCACAAAAGGTATTCTACCCAAAAAAATGCTCATCGCCCGGCGCTTTACGCCTACCTACGGACATCATGCCGGGCAATCTTTATCCCGCCTGGCCCGGCCCTTCTTCGCCGCGCCGGAGGGATTTCGCGGCTATGTGCTGGGCGTGATGCTCGGCTTTTTGCCCTGCGGCATGGTGTATGCGGCGCTGATGACGGTGGCGACCACCGCCTCGCCACTGAGCGGTGCATTCGGCATGGCGCTGTTTGCGCTCGGCACCCTGCCCGCCTTAGGCCTGGTCAGCAGTGGAGCCCAGGCCTTGCAACGCTGGCGCCCCGCCCTGATTCCCCCGCTGCGCCGTGGCCTGATGGGTCTCAGCGGGCTGATGCTCATCATCCTTGCCGGACATTCGCTTATCTAAGGAGAACCCCGACGTGAACGCCCCTGCTCCCGCCGCCATACCCCACCAGCCACCGCAGTACAATGACGACATTGTGCGCAAATTCACCCTTGCCACCATCTTCTGGGGAGTAGCCGGGTTTGCGGTGGGTGTGCTCATCGCCCTGCAGATGGCCTTTCCGGAGCTGAACATCCCGCCTTACCTCACGTTCGGACGTTTGCGCCCGCTGCATACCTCGGCGGTGATTTTTGCGTTCGGCGGCAGCGCACTGTTCGCCACCAGCTATTACGTCGTGCAGCGCACCTGCGCGGTGCGGCTGTGGAATGACACGCTCGCCAGCTTCACCTTCTGGGGCTATCAGGCCTTCATCCTGATGGCAGGCCTTGGCTATGTATTCGGCGTTACACAGGGCAAGGAATATGCGGAGCCGGAATGGTACGCCGATCTGTGGCTCACCTTCGTGTGGGTGGCATACCTGCTGGTGTTTCTCGGCACGCTGATCAAACGCAAAGAGCCGCATATCTATGTGGCCAACTGGTTTTACCTGGCCTTCATCATCACCGTGGCGGTGCTGCATCTGGGCAATAACGTCGAAATCCCGGTCAGCCTGACCAGCACCAAGTCCTACCCGCTGTGGTCCGGGATGCAAGGCGCCATGATCCAGTGGTGGTACGGCCATAATGCGGTGGGCTTTTTCCTCACCGCAGGCTTCCTCGGCATGATGTATTATTTCGTGCCGAAGCAGGCAGGCCGCCCGGTCTATTCCTACCGGCTGTCCATCCTGCATTTCTGGTCGCTGATCTTCATCTATATCTGGGCCGGGCCGCACCATCTGCATTACACCGCGCTGCCCGACTGGGCGCAGACGCTCGGCATGACATTTTCCATCATGCTGTGGATGCCAAGCTGGGGCGGCATGATCAACGGCATCATGACGCTCAAAGGTGCCTGGGGCAAACTGCGCGATGACCCCATCCTGCGCTTCCTGATCGTCTCGCTGTCCTTTTACGGCATGTCGACCTTTGAAGGCCCGCTGATGTCGATTAAGGCGGTCAACTCACTCAGCCACTACACTGACTGGACCATCGGCCACGTGCATTCCGGCGCGCTCGGCTGGGTCGCCTTCATCACCTTCGGCACCATCTACTTCCTGGTGCCGCGGCTGTGGGGACGCCCGGCGATGTATTCCACCCGGCTGATCAACGTGCATCTGTGGGTAGGGACGGTAGCGATCGTGCTCTACATCACCTCCATGTGGGTGGCGGGCATCATGCAGGGGCTGATGTGGCGCTCCTATAATGACCTCGGCCTGCTGGAATATTCCTTCGTGGAAACCGTGATGGCCATGAAGCCCTACTACATCATCCGCGCGCTGGGCGGGCTGCTCTTCCTCGGGGGCGCGCTGGTCATGGTCTATAACGTGTACAAAACCATCACAGGGGCCGAGGTGCGCGATACCTCACTCTCCGGCGCCCGGGAGGCATTCGCATGAGCAACTTTCACCATAAGATTGAGAAAAACTCGATCCTGATGCTGGCACTGACCATCGTGGTGGTGCTGATTGGCGGGCTGGTGGAGATCATCCCCCTCTTCCGCAAGGAAGTGGTGATTGAGCCGGTCAAGGGCGTGCGGCCCTACACGCCGCTCGAGCTGGCGGGCTTCAACGTCTACATCCGCGAAGGCTGCTACAACTGCCACAGCCAGCAAATCCGCCCGCTGCGTGATGAGGTGGAGCGCTACGGCCATTACTCGCTGGTGGCGGAGAGTATGTATGACCACCCGTTCCAGTGGGGCTCCAAACGCACCGGGCCGGACCTGGCCCGCGTGGGCGGCAAATACTCGGACGAATGGCACACCCAGCATTTGGTGCATCCGCAGGATGTGGTGCCGGAATCCATCATGCCGCCTTACCCGCATCTGATGGAGCACAGCGCCGAGCTGCACGACATCGGCGATCACATGAAAGCGCTGCGCGTCACCGGCGTGCCCTACACGGATGAAATGATCCGCGAAGCCAAGCGCGATGCCGTGGCGCAGACCCTGACGGAGAGTGCCGCCGGACTGCGCGCCCGCTACGGCGAGAAGGTCGTGGCGCGGGATTTTGACGGGCAGCCCAACTTCCTCTCGGAGATGGACGCGCTGGTGGCCTATCTGCAGGTCCTCGGGACCATGGCGGATTTGAAAGAGTATGACCCCGAATTGTCTGCGGAGGTTACCCCATGAGCTGGCTTGCCACCCATGCCGGCATGCTCGGCCTGATCTTCTTTTTCGTGATGTTTGTTGGCACCGCCTTCTGGCTTTACCTGCCCGGTGGCCGGGACCGCCACGAACCCCATAAATTCATACCGCTCGCGGAGCCTGACCATGACTGATTCTCACCTCCCCCCTGAACGCGATGACATCACCGGGGTGGAAACCACCGGCCATGAATGGGACGGGCTGAAGGAGCTCAACAACCCTGCGCCGCGCTGGTGGCTATGGGTGTATATTCTCACCGTGGTCTGGGCGGTAGGGTACTGGGTGGTCTATCCCGCCTGGCCAACCCTCACCGGAAACACCCAAGGCCGCCTGAATTGGACGCAGCACCGCCAGCTGAAGGAAGACCAGAAGGAAATCACCGCGCTGCGTGAGCGTTATGTCGCCCAGCTGCATGATGCGAGCCTGCAGGAGATCGTGAAGGACCCGGAGCTTTATAATTATGCCATTGCTGCCGGTGCCGCGATGTTTAAGGATAATTGCGCCACCTGCCACGGCTCCGGCGGCGAAGGCGCACCCGGCTATCCCAACCTGAATGATGACGAATGGGTCTGGGGCGGCTCGCTGGAAGCGATCTATACCACCCTGAAGCATGGTGTGCGCTCCGGCCATGGCGAGGCCCGCGATTCGCAGATGCCGGAATTCTCCGCCATGCTAAACCGCGAGCAAATCCTCCAGGTAGCGAACTATGTGCAAAGCCTGAGCGATGCCAAGGCAGGCAAGGCCACGCCGGAAGGCGCCCAGCTGTTTCAGGAAAACTGCGCGGCCTGCCATCAGCCGGACGGGCACGGCAGCCGGGAGGTGGGCGCACCGAACCTGACCGATGCGATCTGGCTCTACGGCTCGGGCGTGCAGGCGATTGCCAACCAGATCACCCATCCGCGCCACGGCAAAATGCCGGACTGGTCCACCCGCCTCGATGACGACACCCTGCGCGAGCTGGCAGTGTATGTCCATTCGCTCGGCGGCGGGGAGTAACTAAAGGCGGCATTTCTCAGGGACTGAGAAACGCCGCCCGTCTTGACCAAAGTCATGCACAGGCATGGCAAAAAGGGGCATTCTGCGCTGCATGGACACTCCCTTCCGCTATTTCCAGCGCCAGGAAAAGATTTATCCCAAGCGCGTCTGGGGCACGTTTCGCAAGGTGAAATGGGCGGTGATGGCGCTGGCCTTCGCCGTGTATTACCTCACGCCGTTTCTGCGCTGGGACCGCGGCCCCCATGCCCCGGATCAGGCCGTATTGATCGACATGGCCGGCCACCGCCTCTATTTCTTCGGCATCGAGATCTGGCCGCAGGAGGTTTATTACCTCGTCGGCATCCTGATTCTGGCCGCCGTCGGACTGTTTTTCCTCACCTCGCTGCTTGGGCGCGTGTGGTGCGGCTATCTCTGCTTCCAGACGATCTGGACGGACCTTTTCGTCTGGGTGGAGCGCATCGTGCAGGGCGACCGCGCCGCCCGCAAAAAGCTCGATGACGGCCCCTGGACACTACAAAAGATCCGTAAGAAAGCCCTCACCCATGCCATCTGGCTGGTGATCGGCCTGTTCACCGGCGGGGCATGGGTACTCTATTTCAACGATGCCCCGACCCTGGTTGAGAACATTCTGCATCTCGATGTCCCCACCGATGTGCTGGCATGGATTCTGGCGCTGACGCTTTCCACCTATGTGATGGCCGGGCTGGCGCGCGAGCAGGTGTGCATTTACATGTGCCCCTATTCGCGCTTTCAGTCCGCGATGTTCGATAAGGACACGCTGATTATCGGCTATGATGAAAACCGTGGCGAGCCACGCGGCAAATACAAGAAAAGTGATGTGCCCACGAGTTGCGTAGATTGCACGCTATGTGTGCAGGTCTGCCCGATGGGGATCGATATCCGCGACGGCCTGCAATATGAATGCATCGCCTGTGGCTTGTGCATTGATGCCTGCAACACCGTGATGGACAAGCTGCATGAGCCGCGCGGCCTGATCCGCTACGACACCCAGCATAACATCCTGGCGCGCGCGGAGGGCCGTCCGGAGAACCCGCATATCCTGCGCCCGCGGACGTTCTGGTACATCGGCATCCTCAGCCTGGTCTGTGCGGTGATGGTGTATAGCCTGCTTCATCGCAGCACGCTGGAGCTGCATGCCCTGCACGACCGCAACCCGCTCTTTGTGCTGCTGTCCGATGGCACGCTGCGCAATGGCTACCAGATCAAAATCCTCAACAAAACCCACGAAGACCGCGCCTACGCCCTACGCCTTGATGGGCTGCCCGGTGCCAGCCTGCGACTGGAAGGCGTCGGTGCACTCAGCCCGGACCACCTGCCGGTATTTGCCGATAGCGTGGGCCAGTTCCGGTTGTTCGTGACCGCACCCAAACCGCAACAGGGGCGGCAGAACTTCACCTTCACCCTCACCGAGACGGCCAGCGGCGCCACCGATACGCTGGACTCCGTCTTTCTCTCGGAGAAATAGCCATGGCCGCCCCTGCCCTCTCCTCGCGTGACCGCTGGATTCCCTGGTACTTCGTGGCATTCTTTGTGGTGCTCTCCTGCGTGGATGGGGTGTTTGTGTATCTCGCCACCAGCACCAATCCCGGCGTGGTGGCCAGCCAGGCCTACCGCGAGGGCAAGGAGTATAACGCGGTGATCGCCCAGGCGGATCGTCAGGACGCGCTTGGATGGCGCGCAGAGCTGACGCAGACGGAGGGCCAGCTTGTCTTTCACTTGCACGACCGTGACGGTGCGCCCCTGCGCCGCGCGGTGGTGAATGCGCGTCTACGCCGTCCGGTGGAAGCGGGCCATGACACGCAGCTATCGCTGCTGCCACGCGGCGACGGTTCCTATGCCGCGCCATGGGATGCCCCCATGCCGGGACAGTGGAACATCAGCATCCAGGCAGTGTGGAACAACCAGCCCTTCCAGTATCACCGGCGGCTGATGGTGCAACCATGAAGACCGCCGCGCATAGCCCCACGGAAGCGCTGGCCGTATGCCAGCATTGCGGTACCAATCTAGCTCCCGGCCAGCTAGATTTCTGCTGCGCCGGATGCGCCACGGCCTATCACCTGCAGCGCAGCCTGTCAGAGGCTGCACCTCAAGAATGGTCTGCATTCGTCAAACCGCGGGAAGATGGCAGTTGGGAATTGCAACTGGCGGTGGAAGGCATTCACTGCGCCTCGTGCATCTGGAACATTGAATCCTCGCTCCGTGAAGAAGCCGGGCTGCTTGAAGCGCGGGTGAATTATACGACGCAGCGCCTGCGCCTGGTCTGGCGCGGCGAGCCGGCAGAGGGTGACCGCTTCGCCGCCCGCGTCACCTCGCTTGGCTATCGCCTGCATCCGCTGGCGGGCAGTGCACAGGAGGATAGCGAGCGCGATCAGCAGCATCTGCTGCGCTGCCTTGCGGTTTCCGGCTTTGCCTCGGGCAACCTGATGCTGATTTCGGTGGCGCTGTGGTCCTCCACGGCGGAGTCAATGGGCATGGCCACCCGCGACCTGCTGCACTGGCTCTCCGCGCTGATTGCCATCCCCGCGCTGATGTTTGCGGCGCGGCCTTTCCTCGGCTCGGCTTGGAAAGTGCTGCGGCACGGGCGCACCAACATGGATGTGCCGATCTCGCTGGCGATCGTGCTCGCCACCGGCATGAGCTTGTGGGAGACCGTGCATCGCGGCGAGTATGTCTATTTCGACTCAGCGGTGATGTTTACCTTCTTCCTGCTCATCGGCCGCTATCTGGACGCCCGCGCGCGCGGCAGGGCGAAATCCGCCGCCGCGCAACTGCTCTCGATGCTGCAAGGCAGTGCGACCATTCTCGAAGACGGTGCGCGCAAGGTCATCCCGCTGGAGGCCCTCGCCCGCGGGATGCGCGTGCTGGTCGCGGCAGGAGAGAAAATCCCGGCTGATGGCTATATCGTGAAAGGCCAGTCAGCGCTGGATACCAGCCTGATTACCGGCGAAACCATGCCGCAGGTGGCAAGCGTGGGCACCCGCGTCTTTTCCGGCACCATCAATATGGAGGCACCGCTGGAGATAGAGGTCGTGCACGGCAATGACCAAACGCTGCTTAGCCAGATCGTGAGGCTGATGGAGCATGCCGAGCAAGGACAGGCCGAATATGTACGTCTGGCCGATCACGCCGCCCGCCTTTACACCCCGAGCGTGCACGCACTGGCGGCACTGACCTTCCTCGGCTGGCTGTTTCTCATGCAGGCGCCATGGCAGGTGGCGCTGCTGGTGGCATCCACCGTGCTGATCATCACCTGCCCCTGCGCGCTAGGGCTGGCCGTGCCGGTGGTGCAGGTGCTCGCCAGCGGGCGGCTGATGAAGCGCGGCGTGCTGCTCAAATCAGGCGATGCGCTGGAGCGCCTGGCCAGCATTGATACGATTATATTCGACAAAACCGGCACGCTAACGGAAGGCCGCCCGCGCCTCACCTCTGCGTATCATACGGACGCTCAGCTGCGCCTGGCGGCTTCGCTAGCGGTGCATAGCAAGCATCCCTTATCACGCGCCCTGCTTGCCGCCTATCAGGGGCCGCTGATTCCGCTGGAGGTGAGCGAGCATCCCGGCCAGGGGCTTCAGAGCCAGTATCAGGGCGGCCCGGTCCGGCTGGGCAACCGCGCCTTCTGCCAGGTGCCGGAGACCGGCCAGCAGGGGCTGCTGGAAATCTGGCTGGTGGATGGGCTGGAGCCGCCCGTGCTATTCACCTTCGCCGATCAATTGCGCGAGGACGCAAAGGCTGTCATCGCCGCGCTAGGCCAGCAAGGCCTGTCGCTGCACCTGCTCTCCGGCGATCGCCCGTTTGTGGTGGAATCCATGGCCAAAGCACTCGGCCTTCGCCAATTTCAGTCCGGCCTGACGCCGGTGGATAAATGCGAATTCATTCAGCAACTCGAAGCCACAGGCCACCGCGTGCTTATGGTGGGCGACGGGCTGAACGATACGCCCGCCCTCACTGCCGCCAGCGTCTCGATGTCGCCCTCCTCGGCGATCGATATCGCACAGAACGCGGCGGATATTGTGTTTCAGGGCCATCAGCTCGCCCCGGTGCTCTTCACGCTGCATACCGCCCGCCACGCGACACGGCTGGTGAAGCAGAACCTCGTGATGGCCTTGCTGTATAACGTGATTGCCGTGCCGATTGCCGTATTGGGCTACGTCACGCCGCTGATTGCGGCGATTGCCATGTCCAGCTCGTCACTGGTGGTGATTGCCAATGCCTTCCGCCTCACCCGTCGCTCAGGAGATGCCCTATGAACGTGCTGCTTTTTTTGATTCCCATAGCCCTGCTGCTCGGCGGTATGGGGCTACTGGGATTTTTCTGGTCCCTACGCACGCGCCAGTTCGAGGATCTGGAAGGGGCGAGCTACCGCATATTGTTCGATGAAACGGAAAATAAAAATCAGTCCACGTAAATATAGACTTCATGCAAGCGCGTATCTTTTGCCGTCTCACGCGTCACACGAATACGCTCTGGAGGAATACCCATAGACGCCATATCCTTCAACAACGTTGCGGTTTGCTGCTTCGCACGCAAAGCTGCCGCCTCATCACGCTCTGAGTCATTCGTCACCGGCACAAAGGAGACAACCTGAAACACCACATCTGGTTTGATTGCTACCGCACGTGAAACCGCATTGTAGAGCTGGCGTTGGTAGAACACCTTCGGTTGATTGTAACGTATGACGACCAACGGAACCTGTGAGAGGGCACTCTGTTGATCAGAGGTAATGGTGTCCTGCTGCGCATATGCCGGCAAAGGAAAAACCGACGCGGATACAAGCAAAGTAAGCGTTAAAACTGCCGGGGCCACGTATTTGGAAATGGACATGATTTTTTGTAACCTTAGGTTCTTATGTTCTATAGCGGTTCTGGCGGCGAGTTGCCAAGCGTAAACATTGATCTGGGCCCTGCCATGATAGATTAAGCCACACCGTGCAATACCCAAAAAAGACCCGCCCGTTATTGACGAGGCTCTTTCCTCGTAGGATCGCAGGAAAAATCTGTGTATCATTGTAGGGTATAACGCAAAATTTATCCCTTACCCTAAAAACAAGGAGCATTTTATGGCGCGTCGTTTCGCATACATTCTCATTGCAATACCATCCCTGGCTTTGACGGCATGCGGTGAAACGAGAACCGATCGCACCCTTAGCGGAGGCGCCATCGGCGCAGGAAGTGGTGCTCTGGGTTCTGCGGTCATCGGAGGAGATCCCGTCACCGGAGCTGTCATTGGCGGCGCGGTGGGAGCCGCAGCAGGAGGCCTTACCGATCAAGACGACCTGGATCTTGGGCGGCCTGTCTGGCGCTAATTGGCCTCAACAGATGCGATGCTATGATGTCGGCATGTTAAAAAGCCAGAATAGCTTTTGGCTTTTTGGGGTATGGCATCACCATGAAAAGGGGACCAGTCAACCTCAGGATTCGCCTGATATTCTAACGTTGCGCCGGTCGTGGTACCGCTTGCAACGACCGCCAGATGTGGAAGTGGCCGAATCGAATTGCAATCAGCCTATCCAGCGACGCCGGTAATGACGTGCGGCCAACGTGAGGAGTACCAATCCTGCGATCAGCATTATAAACTCCGGGTGCAGAATATCGGCCGGTGCCGTAATGGCTCCCACACGCTGGCCTGTCCACACAAATAACACAATCCATGGGAGCACCCCGGCAGTACTGGCTGCGAGGAAGCGCCCCAAAGGGAGGGAGGAAATCGCCATTAAAGCATTTGTGAACCCCGCAGGCACGATGGGAAGCAGCCGCAACAGCATCAACGCGTACACCCCCTCCTGCGAAATACGATGAGGCAAAAAACGCACGCGCTCGGGCAGCCATAGTGCGACCCGGGCCTGTAAAAAATAACGAAAGAGAAGGAATGAAAGCCCATCACCGAGGCTACGGCCAACACACGCAATAGCCACCGCAACAAACGGTGAAAAAGATGCCCCGATCACCATCATGACAAGCGGGCTGATCGGCAAACAAAGCAGTGCGGCGCCAACCAGCGCTGTGATGTAAATGAACGCCTTCACCATGGCTGAGTCTGCATTAGAAGCATTCAGCATGGAGACCGCATGCTCAAAGCTATGCAGTGCCTCAGCAAGGCTTACATCCGGCACCCCCACAAGTATGAGCGCAGCGGAAAAACACTGAAGCATCAGCCCATATGGCTTATTCATGGTGCCTATCGTACAAATAAATGCCCGCAAAAGAAAAAAGCGGTGCAGAAAGCATAAAAAAAGGGCCCAAGGGGCCCTCTTTCTTATTAAAAAGCCAACGGCTTAACCCTGACGTGCCTTGAAACGTGGGTTTACCTTGTTAATGACATAAACGCGGCCCTTACGGCGGACGACGCGGCAATTTTTATCGCGGGTTTTAGCCGACTTGAGCGAGCTGAGAACTTTCATGAAACACCTGCCAGTATTTATCAGAGTGCGATCTTTTAGAGATTACCCCACAGTAAGTCAAGTTGAATCAGGTTTTTTTGGGTGGAATCTGCCGCCCTTGCACCTGAGTTAAACCATGCTCCGTTTTTTCCCAATAAAATGGCGAAAAAACAAGCTGCCACAAGGCCTTAAAGCTGGCCACCGAATGTAAAAACCAATAGAATGGAAATATCAGCGTGGTCAAACGCATGTGGCGCCAGCCTAGATCTCCTGCAATTTTCCACGCCATTTGCCATTGAGCAAACATCCCTAAGCCCAATGTGGCGAGACAAAATGTCAGAAGTCCCTCAGGGGTTGCCTTCTGCCAGCTGGGAATGGCCCACCAGATGAGGCAGACCGTCCATAGTAACGGGGTAATGAGGTAAATCAAAGACGCACCACCAATCAGCAACTGCAAACCGAGGAAGCCTCGCAGACCGCAGTGCGAACGGATGCGCCCCGGGGTGCGCATATGGACAATCCAGGTAATCAGATATCCCTTTATCCACCGCGACCGCTGACCAAGCCATGCACTGATGTGCAATGGCGCCTCCTCCAAGGTCAATGAATCCAGAGGGCATGTTTTCAATCCGGCAGCAGCCAAACGCAGCCCCAGATCCGCATCCTCTGTAACATTGAAAGGATCCCACGCACCGATTTTTCGCAAGCGCTTCAACGCAAGATGGTTGCTGGTTCCGCCCAACGGGATGGGAATGTCGCGATGATACAGAGCAGGGATCATCCGCTCAAACAGCAGAGCATATTCCAGGGCAAAGAGACGGGTTAGCCAATTTTCATCCCGGTTGTAATAATTCAAGCGCGCCTGCAGGCAGACGACATCAGGCGGGCTTGATAAAAACAAGGCAACGGCTTTACGTAACTGATCCGGTGCTGGACGATCTTCCGCGTCATAAATGGTGACATATTCACCGCGCGCAAATTGTAGCGCGTAATTGCACGCCTTCGGCTTGGTACGTGGCTGCGACACCGGAACACGCAGCAATTCAACATAAGCAGGGGGGCGCGCCGCATAAATAGCATCCAGCATTTGCGTATCATCACTCTCCACCACCAGCTTTACATCCAGCTTGTGACTTGGATAATCCAGAGCCGCCAGTGCATCCAGGATTCCGGGCACACTGGACGCTTCACGGTAGAGTGGTACCAACACCGTGTAGATGGGCAATCCCTCATCCGGCAAACGAGTAGCCGTGCCTTGTGGCCATGCAGCACGGCGTCCTTCTCGTGTCATGCGCCACTTGAAAAGTAAGGAGAGCAGAAATAGCAAATTGGAACCCATTAAAACAGGGATCAAGAGGGACATAGAAAGCGGCGAGAGCACCACCAGCGCAACAAGCACTAATAAACCGTTGAGAATCCAGGCATCACCACGGCGCGGCCACGCGGACCAAACAGGATAGCGCTGACGTAATTCCATGCGAGCTGTATGATCCAGCGTTTGCGCAAAACGACGCGCCAGCGTTTGCTGTAAATCACGTGGAGAGGTAAGCAAAAAAGCTAATGCGACCTCATGGCCAACATGAAGGCGAATTTCACCTATCAGTAGCGGCGTAAGATCGAGAGCGGCAATCACCAGCGTGTCGCCCTCTTTACGCCAAGGCACCCAACCAAATAAACGATAGCTCTCCAGCGCCGCCTCGCTAAGCAATGCATCATCGACCGGCATCTGCTGTAAATCGAGCGTCCCTATCCCCAGTTGTTCGCCCAGTGCCGCGGCGAGCGATGGCCAGCTGCAAGCGCCTTGCATAACCAGTAACTCACCCAAACGCCCTCCCTCGCGACGCTGGCGTTCAAGCGCCTGCAGCAGGTCAGCTTCGGTCACCGCCCCGCGTCGGATCAGCACCTCGCCCAGCCGAGCAGACTCAGGGCGTGCTTCAACACTGTCTAAAAGCTGCGCCATATCGATACCATAACGCCTCCCCCTCCGCCGGTATCCGCACCATCCAGATGGCGGAACAGTCCCGTTTGCAAACGCGTCGCTTCCGCCAGCTGATAAACAACGGAAATCTGTCCACGTAACAGTCGGTAATCATTCTGCCCCGCCACCGAGGTAGCGACACCGCTGATACCCCGTGCTGGAAGTGTAAGGCTCATCTCAGGTAAGAGCATCCAATCCTCATGCAGCGTCACCCCGGTACGGGCCTCCAGCTGCACCTGATCACGTAACAGGCCATGCCGATAGCGATACGCCGCTCGAAGCATGGAGAAATGCTCACGCTCAAACAGGCGGAAGCCATAGCCGCCATTCAACGCAAAGGCGACATCGTAATCATTCCGCCCGGCGCGCGGGTCCTCTTCACGTTCATAGGCGGAAGGAAGCGCCACCAGCGTATCCGCAGAGAGCGCGACCCGTCCCTCTTCCCAAACGCGGCGGCGGGCAAACAGCTCGCTATTGCCAAGACCCCAGTTTGTGCGCTGCGTCCCGCTGGCGTCCTCCTGACTCAGATCGTGCAAAAATATCGACCCACCAAGCGTCCAATCCTCACGCCAGCCATACTCCACATACGGGTTCAGTTCACGCTTTGTAAAACGGGGTTGTGCAATCGAATCACCCGAGCGCGTAAAATAACGGTCAGTGTCGTATTGTAACGCCGTGAGAATGGCAATTCCTTCTCCCGGCTTTTGCAGCCAAGGGTTTGCCATCACCTGAGAGCAGACGCTCCAAGCAATGCAGAAAGCAAGCATCTGAAAAAAGACACACCGCATTGGACTGCCTCGTCCCGCGTGTGAGACCGTTTCCTAGTGCAGGGTACGGTTGCTGTCTTTGATGGCGAGGGCTATTAGCTTCTCATTGGCTTCGTCGTTCAACTCGTCAGACAGCATTTCGCGCGCTGCCTCAACCGCAATCTCGACAACTTTGCGTTGAATCGCCGAAACCGCCTCCTGCTCTTCACGGGCAATTTTGTCATTTGCTTGGGAAATACGCGCATCCACCGCGCGTTGCAGCTGAGCGCGGGCCTCTTCTTCCAGACGCTTGGCGGTGGTGCGCGCGGAAGCGATCAATGCTTCGGCTTCCTGATGGGCTTCACGCTGCTTCTTCTGGTAAGCCGCGAGCGTGGCTTGCGCCTCTTCACGCAGACGCACTGCCTCGGCTAGCTCGGCTTCAATGCGCGCGGCACGGCCATCCAATGCCTTGGTCATGGCACGACCTACTGGACGCCACGCCACAACCAAAAACAGGACGAAAGCCAAACCAACAAAAAATGTAGCGTCGAACATCATGCTTACCTTAACGTCAATGTGGGTCACCAACCAGCACGGGGCAATCCCATGTTTAGGACGATGCCGCCTTCACGGCTTTTTTTACCATTGCTGCATCCGGTGCTTTGCCGAGCAGCTTTTCCACTATCATCGCAGCCGCTTCCTCAGCAATCGGAGCCAGGTCCTTCTCGATACGTGTGCACTGCTCACGCAGCGCCTTGTCCGCATCGGAGAGTTTCTTGGCCAGCGTTTTGTCCAGGGCCGCATGTTCCTGACGCGCCAGCTGATCATGGCTGGCTTGCGCCTCCACAACCAGCGCATTGGCACGCAGACGGGCTTCCGCCTGCTCACGCTCATACGCATCTTGCGCGGCCTGGGCTTCTCGGGAAAGGGCTTCCGCCGCTTCCAGATCCGCCGCCAGACGCTGGCGCCGGGTTTCCAGTACCGACTGAATAGCGGGTAGCGCACGGCGGGACACCAGCACGTACAGCAGCGCGAATGACAACGTCAGCCAGAACAGCTGCGATGAAAAGCTCTCCGGATTCAGCTGCGGAGAAACCTCTGCGTGATGCTCTACCTGCCGTGTTTCGGCGTGCAAAACTTGCGCGTCATACGAACTGGACATGCCGGGTCCTTACCTGTGCGAATTGCGTGCGGTCGTGCCTGCTTAGAACAGATTGGCAGCAGCTACGGCGAACGCCATAACGCCCAGACCTTCTGCCAGCGCCGCACCGATCAGGGCGTTGGTGAACAGCTTCGGCGCTGCGGACGGGTTGCGGGCCACACCTTGCAGGAAGGCGTTAAAGATCATGCCCACGCCGATGGCGGAGCCGAGGATACCGAAGCCCATCAGGCCGGCGGCGATCAGTTTAGCGGATTCTGCGTCCATGGTTTTAGTCCTTTCAGGTTAAATCAAACGTAGATTAGTGCATGTGAAGCGCGTCGTGCAAATACACGCAGGTCAAAATCGTGAAAATATAGGCCTGCAGGAATGCGACGAACACTTCAAAGCCGATCAGCCCGACGAGTACCAGCATCAGCGGCACACCGAAGGCACCAAGCGTCACTACAAAACCGGCAACTACCTTCAGCAATAGGTGGCCTGCAGTCATGTTGGCGGCAAGACGGATCGACAGGGTAATTGGGCGGGCAAGGTAAGAAATCACCTCGATGGGAATCATCAGAGGTACCAGCGGCAGCGGCACACCCGCTGGCAAGAACATGTGCAGGTAGTGCAGGCCGTGGCGGGCAAAGCCAACAGCGGTAACGCCGACAAACACCAGAAGCGCCAGCGCAAAGGTGACAATCACATGGCTGGTCACGGTAAAGGAATACGGCACCAACCCCAGCAGGTTGGCCATCAGAATGAAGAAAAACAGCGTGAACATGAAAGGCAGGAACGGCTTGTAGCCCTCACCCGCCGTATCACGCAGCGTGTTGTGCACAAAATCATAGCCCATTTCCACCAGCGCCTGCCAGTGACCAGGCACCATGGCACGCTGACGCATACCCATCATCACGAAGAGATAAGTCACGGCAACCGCGGCCACCATAAACAGGGACGCATTGGTAAAATCGATGGAATAACCCGCGAGCTTTGGAAGCTCAAACAGCGGGTGCACCTCAAACTGATGCATCGGACTGTGGGTTTCGGCCATGTCGTAACTACCGTCGAAAGTTCGGCGAGATGTTTAGGGGATTCAGGGGGGCTTGTCCAGCCTTTCTTGCACGCATGAAATCAGTCATTTCCCGCGTGATTTTGCTCCTGTTTTTCCATCGCTTCCGCGGAGCGGATGGCACTGCGTACGCCCGCTGCCATGCCGAAGCCCAGCCCAAGCAGGATACCCCACGGACCGGAGCCGAGCCACTGGTCTGCCCAATAGCCCAAAAAGATGCCTACACCAATGCACACCATGAGGTCGAGCGAGATACGCATGGCGGCGGATTTAGCATTCTCCGGACGGCTGCCGCGCTCACGCTGCTCCACCGTACGCTTTAAGCGAGCAACATCCGCCTGTACATCTTCTGGACGCCGCGCACCTTCATTCATTGGGCGGCAGCTTTCTCTGCGGCTCTCAGAGCTTTTTCTATGGCTCTCGCAAACACTTCTGGCTCACGGGTGCCACTGATGGTTTCCGCACCAATAAAGAAGGTCGGGGTGGCCTCAATCTTGAGATTATCACGCGCCAGCATCAGATCGGAAATTAGCTGCTGCTCTGCATCTTTATTGTCCAGACAAGCCTTGAACTTTTGCTCGCCTACCCCGCCAACCGCGGCAATCTTCTGCAGCGAGTCGCGGCTATCAAAGGCAAATGCCCAGCGCTCCTGCATCTCGAATAGCACCTCTTCAAACTTGATGCCACGTTCCGGCGGCAGGCAGGTGACAAGTAAAGCGCCCTCCAGTGCCGGACGGTTTGTTGGGAATTGCCGCATCACTAATTTTGCTTTGCCGGTATCAATGTAGTCACGCTTCAGCGTCGGCAGAACTTTTGCATGAAAATCTGCGCAATGGGGGCAGGAAAGTGAGGAATATTCAAAAATCGTCACCGGAGCCTTGGCATCGCCAAGCACGATGTCGCGATCCTTCACGCGCAGAATGTCTGCGCGTGGAACGACAGGCACCGGCGGCTCCTGCGTTGCGCTTTGCTGTGCCGCCTCCGGGCGCGGCGCGTCAGAAGAGGCTTGCAGGGAATCCGCCATCCATACCGAGGCCACAAACAAGGCACCCGCCATGCCAACGCAAAGAGGTAATTTCATGAGACACTCCCGGAAAAGAAATACCAGCCTGTGCTTACGGCTTCTTCCGCGAAAACGCAATATTGTAGTGCGCCCCCAGATTCACGGAGCGCGCCCAACCCATGCCATGAAATTTTATGCCGCTTTTGCCGAGCGCGGGTGTTTCTCACCGTCGGTGGACTCGTCGCCCGCCACCTCCATGACCGCGATAGCCGCCATGTTGATGATGTCGGATACAGAGGCGTTCATTTGCAGTATCTGCACCGGACGCGACATGTTGACAAGAATCGGGCCAATGGCCGAACCTTCGCCCAGCTCCGTCATCAGGCCGGAGGCCACGTTCGCGGTGTGCAGCGCCGGCATGACCAGCACGTTGGCGGGACCGGACAGGCGACAGAACGGATAGAGGCTCATTAGCTCGGCATTGAGTGCGACGTCCGCGCCCATTTCACCGTCATACTCAAAGTTGACTGCGCGCTGATCCATGACTTTCACGGCATCCACAATGCGCTTGGATTTCTCGCGCTGCGGATTGCCAAAGCTGGAGAAAGAAAGGAACGCCACACGCGGATCATGACCGAAGTGACGGGCTACTTCCGCCGTGCATTCGGCGATATCGGCCAGCTGCTCCGGCTCGGGCAGCTCGTTGACCATGGTATCCGACATGAAGATCGTGCGGTTCTTTGCCACGATAATGGACACAGCAAACGGGAAGCGACCATCTTTCGGCTCAATGGTGCGCGAGACGGTTTCCAGCGTGCGGTGATAGCCGCGGGTGATACCGGTGATAAGCGCATCTCCATGCCCTGCCTGCAGCATGAGCGAGGCGAAGGTGTTGCGGTCGTTCTTCACCATACGTGCGACGTCGCGGTAGAGAAAGCCTTTGCGCTGCAGCTTTTCGTACAGCATGTCCACATAGAGATCGACATGCTCAGTGAGCGCGGCATTGGTGATTTCAATACCCTCACGGTTAGTGATCTGCATACGCTCCATGGCATTGAGAATACGGTCCTTGCGGCCCACCAAAATCGGCGTGCCGTAACCGTAATCGCGCCAATGCGCGGCGGCGCGGATGATTTTCTCCTCTTCGCCTTCCGCGAAGATGACGCGCTTGGGATGCGCTTTGACACGATCCAGAATGCGGCTCATCGTGTTGGCGGTCGGGTTGAGGCGTGCGGTCAGCGAACGGCGGTAGCCCTCAAGGTCCATGATCGGCTTGCGGGCCACACCGGTCTGCATCGCCGCCTTGGCAACGGCAACCGGGATAGTGGAGATCAGGCGCGGGTCGAACGGGGTCGGGATGATGTATTCCGGGCCAAACTCCATCAGGCGCCCCGCATAGGCAGAGAGCACCTCATCCGGCACTTCCTCGCGCGCCAGCTGCGCGAGCGCCTCGGCCGCGGCGATCTTCATCTCCTCGTTGATCTCACGGGCACGCACATCGAGCGCACCACGGAAGATATACGGGAAGCCCATCACGTTATTCACCTGGTTCGGATAGTCCGAACGGCCGGTGGCGACAATCGCATCCGGGCGGGCTTTCTTGGCTTCTTCCGGCAGAATCTCTGGTACCGGGTTGGCCATCGCGAAAATCACCGGATTCTTCGCCATGCCTTTGACCATCTCCGGCGTCACGGCACCCGCGACGGACAGGCCGAGGAACACATCCGCGCCCTTCAGCGCATCGGTGAGGCTCCGCGCATCGGTCTTCACCGCATGCGCCGATTTCCACTGGTTCATGCCATGCTCGCGGCCTTCGTAAACGACACCGTCACGATCGCACAGCAGCACATTCTGATGGGGCACGCCCATGCGCTTAATCAGCTCAAGGCAAGCGATGCCTGCCGCGCCCGCGCCATTGACGACAACCTTCAAATCCTCAAAACGGCGGCCGGTAATGTGCGCTGCGTTGATAAGACCGGCTGCGGCAATGATCGCGGTGCCATGCTGATCGTCGTGGAACACAGGAATATCCATGGCCTCGCGCAGGCGCTGCTCAATGATGAAGCAGTCTGGCGCGGCGATGTCTTCAAGGTTGATGCCGCCCCAGCTCGGGCCCAAAATCTTGATGGCATTGACAAATTCATCCACATCGGTGGTATCCACCTCAAGATCGATGCCGTCGATGTCCGCAAACCGCTTAAAGAGGATGGCCTTGCCTTCCATCACCGGCTTTGACGCCAGCGCACCGAGATTACCAAGGCCAAGCACGGCCGTACCGTTGGAGATCACCGCAACGAAATTACCCTTGGCTGTGTAGTCATAGGCCGCGTCCGGATTCTCGTGAATCTTCTGGCAGGGAACCGCCACGCCGGGGGAATAGCCGAGCGAGAGATCGCGCTGGGTAATCAGCGGCTTGGTGGCCTGCACTGCCAGCTTGCCGGGCTGCCCACGCATATGGAAATCAAGGGCTTCCTCATCGGAAATCGGTTCGTTCTCAACGGCCATTGTAGGGGCGCTCCGCTCACTCGCTGATGGGTTTCACCCGGCATTGTGCAGCGCAACATATTGATTTCGCGCACTTCCCGGGGCGGCTCAAAATACCTGCCAACCGGCGAATTGCAAGAAGAAATCCCAAGATTTTTTGCCGGATGCCCGCCCAGACATCCACGCCATCAAAGGCTGCGCGTTTGGGGTAAAAAATGTGAAGATTGAGGGAAGTTCAACCCCAGCTCCGCGGCGCGTTCTAGCTGATGCTGCCCTAGCAGATGGGCGATCCCATCACTGCCGACGATGGGCTCCAAGCCCTGACACTGCAAGGTGTAACGCAACGGTGGCACGTGACCGTCCGCTTTTTTCAGCTGCGGGCTAATACCCGTATCAAAGCTTACCACATAGCCCGGACGGCGGCCTTCCAGCCCCGCGGGGCCTTTCATTGGCGTTCTGTTAAGAATTGAAAGCGCTTCCCGGAGCGGTAGCGCGTCATTGCGATTGGGCCGGTATTGGTGGTCCCCCTCAAACAATACGCCCATCTGGGCCAAACACTGTAGGGACGCAAAGCCGACGATGGCAACTGTGCGTTTTTCGGGGGTACCCGCAATTTCTAGATCCACCCCTGCTGAGGCTAGCGCTTCAGCGAGCGCGGTTGGCGCACCTTGCGTATCACGAAACAAAGACAGGCAACGTGGGTGCAGATGAATCACATCCTGTTGGCGATCGGCAACCAGATGAAGCGTGTTTAATTGTTGAATATCTGCAGGCAGCATTGGACAATCGGTGGTTGTTATTAAGCGAGGATGATACTGTTGACCGGGGCACAAAAGTATTAATGTTATGTTAAATTTATCTCCGCAAAGCCGTTGCTTTTCGATACGAAGCCGTTACACCTAACGCATGACCTCCGCGCCTGCACAGACGGCTTCCGCCCCCTCCCTTTCGCCCGGCATGGCGCAGTATTTGGCGCTGAAGGAGCGGCATCGGGAGTATCTGCTTTTCTACCGCATGGGCGATTTTTACGAGCTGTTCTTTGAGGATGCCGTGCAGGCAGCAGGAATCCTCGACATCGCGCTGACCAAGCGCGGCAAGATTGGCGAGGAAGACATCCCCATGTGCGGTGTGCCCGTACATTCGTCGGAAGCCTACCTGCAGCGCTTGATCGCCGCCGGAGTAAAGGTCGCCATCTGCGAACAGCTGGAAGACCCCGCCGAGGCCAAAAAGCGCGGCAGTAAATCGGTGGTGAGGCGCGACGTAGTGCGCATCGTCACGCCTGGCACCATCACCGAGGAAGGCCTGCTGGCCCCCACCCGCTCCAATTACCTCGCCTGCCTGGCCGGATCCGCAACAGCGGCGGCGCTGGCCTGGCTGGAGATCACCACCGGCGAATTTGCCGTCACCGATACCGCTCCGGAGCGCGCATTAGCCGATCTGGCGCGCCTGCAGCCGAGCGAAGTGCTGATGGCACAAGCCGCTTTGCAGGAGCCGTCATGGCAAGCGGTGCTGCGCGAATTAGGGGAGCGCGTCACCCCCATCGCCGACACGAGCCTGCATGCAAAACGCGGCGCTGAGCGCCTGCGCGAGTTCTATGGCGTGCAAACCACCGAGCCGTGGGGTGAGTTTACACCCGTGGAGCTTTCCGCCTGTGGCGCATTGCTGGATTATGTGTTGCTCACGCAGAAAGACAGCCTGCCACGTCTCGATCCGCCTAAACGGCAGGCCGCAAGCACCGGCATGGCCATCGACGCCGCCACCCGGCGCAATCTGGAGCTGGTGACCACACTGGCAGGCACGCGGCAGGGGAGCCTGCTTGCTGCCATTGACCGCACCCGCACGGCGGCCGGGGCACGCCTGCTGGCGCGCTGGCTGTGTGCGCCTCTGACCTCCGCAGGCAGTATCCGGCAGCGGCACGATGCCGTGCAATCGCTCATGCTCGCCCCTTCTTTGCTGGAGAATGTTGCCGCCACCCTCCGCCATATGCCAGACCTTGAGCGTGCGCTGAACCGCTTGCTTATGCAACGCGGCGGCCCGCGTGATTTGCTGCAAGTGGCAAATGGCCTGCGCGTCTGCTACGGGTTGCGCGGCCAGCTGGAGCTGGAGTCCGCCGCCCTGCCCGCCGCGCTGGAGGACATCCGCCAGCAGATGGGTGATCATATGGCGCTGGTCAATCTGCTGACCCGCGCACTGCGCGAGGATGCACCGCTGCTGGCGCGCGATGGAGGGTTCATCGCCTCCGGCTATCATGCCAGCCTCGACGAGTTCCGCACCCTCCGCGATGAATCCCGACGTGTCATTGCCGAGATGCAGGGACGCTACGCACAAGAGAGCGGCATCGGCTCACTGAAGATCAAGCATAACCATGTGCTTGGTTATTACATCGAGATCACGCGGCGGCATGAGAAGCAAGTGCCCGAACATTTCATTCACCGCCAGACCATGAAGGATGCCCTACGCTATTCCACCGTCGAGTTGGGCGAGATTGAGCGCCGCATCACCGAAGCCGCCGACCGCGCCCTAAAGATTGAGCTGGAGATTTTTGACCAGCTGCTGGATGCCGTGCGTGCGGAAGCGGAGCCGATTCTCTGCGCCGCCCGCGCGGTGGCGGCGCTCGATGTGTTCCACGGCCTCGCCAGCCTGGCCAAGGAGCAACGCTACTGCCGCCCCGTGATAGAGGAAAGCACCGCGTTTCACATCATCAAAGGTCGCCATCCAGTGGTCGAGCAGACCATGCGCAAAAGCGGTACGCCGTTCATTGGCAATGATTGTGATCTGGGAAGCCTGACCACGCCGGACACCGTTCCCCCTCTTCCGGCTCATTCGAGTGGGCCATCCTCTTCGCCTCGAAGCGAAGGATTATCCCGCCTCTGGCTGCTCACCGGACCAAATATGGCGGGGAAGTCGACATTTCTGCGCCAGAATGCGCTGATTACCATCCTGGCGCAGATGGGCAGCTTCGTGCCAGCCGAGTCGGCGACCATCGGCATTGTGGACCGGCTGTTCTCCCGTGTCGGCGCAGCGGATGACCTGGCGCGCGGGCAGTCAACCTTTATGGTGGAGATGGTAGAGACGGCCACCATCCTGCATCAGGCAACTGACCGTTCGCTGGTCATTCTGGATGAGATCGGCCGCGGCACGGCCACCTATGACGGTATGTCACTGGCATGGGCGGTGGTGGAGCATCTGCACCATGTCACCCGCTGCCGGGGATTGTTCGCCACGCATTACCATGAGCTGACGCATCTGGCGGAAACGCTGCCCGGCCTTGCCTGCCACACGATGAAAGTGCGCGAGTGGAAAGGTGAAGTGATCTTTCTGCATGAAGTCGCGCCCGGCACGGCGGATCGCTCTTATGGTATTCATGTGGCGCGGCTGGCGGGGCTTCCTTCGCCAGTCATTGCGCGCGCGCAATCCATTCTGCAGGCGCTGGAGGATCAGGACCGCAGCCCCGCCGCCGCCCTCACCGCGCAGAGCCTGCCACTGTTTGCCTTTGCGCGTGACAGCGCGCCGCCACCGGCCATGGAGAACGCGCCGGATGCGTTGCGTACTGCGCTCAGCGCCATCGACCCTGACGCGCTGACACCGCGCGAGGCACTGGAAGCGCTCTATAAACTAAAAGAAGCCTCAGGCGAGCGTTGAGGCAGCATCCGGTAGCGCCAAATGCTGCACGATGTTGCCGCCCTGCAAATGCTCACGGATAATTTCGTCCACCTCATCCGTGGTGGTTGGGCGATACCAGATTCCTTCCGGGTAGACCACCAGCACCGGGCCAAGCTCGCAGCGGTCCAAACACCCGGCAGCATTCACGCGGACGTCAGAAATGCCCAGCTCTTTGCAGCGCTTCTTCATGTAGTCGCGGATAGGCCCCGCCCCGCGATCAATGCAGCAGCCGCGCTCATGCCCCTCCGGGCGCTTATTGGTGCAGCAAAAAACGTGATGACGGTAAAACATCAGAAGGACAGATACAAAATGGTCTGGCGCAGGAACTCAAGCCCCACGAACAGCACCAGGGGTGAGAGATCAAACCCGGCCACCAGCGGAACGTAGCGGCGCACCTTCCGCAAAGGCGGCTCGACGAGGCGCTCAAGAAATTCAAAGATACGATATACCACCGGCTGATACCGGTTGAGGATGCCGAAATTGATCAGCACGCTCATGATGACCCATCCAAACAGCAGGTAATATGCCAGCTGGACAATAAAAAGCAGGGTGTGAGAAATGGGGTTTAACACCATGGCAGCTTAAACCGCGGGCACATCAAACTGGGAGATAGCGGCAGGCAGAAAGCCTTCATCCGGACCGCGGCGACGCAGCTCTGCCACGCGCTGCTCCAGCAAGGCCTGCACCGACACACCGGAAAGGCTGAACTGGGCGGGGCGTACAAATGCTTCCATCAGATCATTCTTGCTGACGCGGAGCACAAATCCTTTGCCTTCCGGGCGCACCCCAGCGGAGACATGGCGCTGCTGAAGTGCACGGGAGAGCTTGCGCGCTTCCTCATAGTCAGCGATTTTCAGCACGTAATCGACGCGGGTGACACCATCGCGCGTCGTGTGGCTGCCGGTCTCCAGCTGAATCAGGCCAAACAGCTCTCCCAAAAGCTCTTCAATCACGCTGACCACCTCAACGGTGCGTACATAATCGGCTTTCTGGCGCTCCGTCCAACGCATGCGTATCCTCCGTACTTTGGTGGACTATAGCGGGCTGATGAAAAAAATACAGCCTCATGCGCCGGAACGGCGCGGGCCATGTGCTACGGTCGGAGCTTTTGCGGAAACCGTTCCGAAATACACAATCTTATCCGGATCGCCTTTATCACGGATCGCACATTTCTGATCCCACAGGCTTTTGATATTACACTGAAAGGTACGAAACTCAAAACGATGCCACGACGGATTTTGATAGGCATCCCACAACGCCTTGGCATCCACCCGTAAGCGCCCCAGATGGGCCGTGCGCGGTGAAACCGGCTCGGTGGCATCCGGTACGAATTCAGCGGGCACGCCATGATAGCGGAACAGACGGGCCAGAGACTCACCCGGCAGCCAGCATTCACGATCATTGTTACGCCCGCTTGCGCAAAAGCCAATGACATCCACCAGGTAACTTAAACGATTTTTGGGATAAAGCGCAGAGCATGGCACTGCGCGTTCAGGCGATTCTATTTCAAACGTACCAAAATAATCCCACAGCATATCCTCCGCCGCCAGGCGGTGATGAAGGGTAGGCTGAGATTCGCGTTCTTCGTGGGACATATGCATCCAAGTGGCGCACCATAGCGCCAGCGGATGACAGTTTTATGACGGGGCAAGCAATGACCGGATACTAGTTAAAAACCACGGTTTTATTGCCATTAAGCAGCACGCGATGCTCGCAGTGGTATTTCACCGCCCGCGCCAGCACCACGCGCTCGATATCATTACCTACCGCCACCAGCGCTTCGGGTGACAATGTATGATCGACACGCTCGACTTCCTGCTCGATGATCGGTCCCTCATCCAGGTCATCCGTCACGTAATGCGCCGTGGCACCAATGAGCTTCACGCCGCGCGCATGGGCCTGATGGTAGGGTTTGGCCCCCTTGAAGCTGGGCAGGAAAGAATGGTGGATATTGATTGCCCTGCCCCGTAACTTTGAGGAAAGCTCTGGGGAGAGAATCTGCATATACCGCGCCAGCACGACAAGGTCGGCATGCAGCGCCTCAATCACCCCCATCACCTTAACTTCCTGGGCCGCCTTATCGCCTTCCATGGGGAACCAGTGATAGGGAATACCATAAGATTCCACCAGTGCGCGCAGATCATCATGGTTGGAAATGACGGCGGGAATCTCGACATCGAACCAGCCGGAACGGTAGCGATACAGCAAGTCATGCAGGCAGTGGTCGAACTTGGAGACCATGATAATCACGCGCGGCTTGCGGGCGCGGTCATGCAAGGCCCAGCGCATGGAAAACGGTGTTGCCACTTCACGGGCAAAACGTGCCTCAATGCCGGATTGCTCGGGCGTCTTCTCCCCCGCAGCAAAATGCATACGGAGGAAGAAGGCATCCGTACTGGGATCGCCAAATTGTGTGGATTCGATGATGAATCCATCGATACCGGCGATGAAACCGGATACCGCAGCCACAATGCCGCGCACATCACGGCAGGATAGCGTGAGGATATATTCACGCGCTGAGGGAGACGTCATCATGCGGATCCTTTTCGTTCAATAGGCCGGATTCTCCGGCGCTGCGCTGTGGCAAAATACAGGTCACGGTGGTGCCACGCCCCGGCGCGGAATCCAGCTCAACATAACCACCATGCAGCTCAATAAAACTCTTCACCATGGAAAGACCAAGGCCAGTGCCGGAACTGCCACTACCCCGCCGTGTGGAGCCGCGGTAAAACTTATCAAAGACCGCAGCCTGCTCCCCTTCTTCGATCCCTGGACCCTCATCAGACACCCAGAGACGGATGCGAGCGTCTTCACGAGCCGCACCAATGGTCACCTTGCCGTTCTCTGGTGAGTATTTTACCGCGTTGGAAAGTAGATGGAACATCACCTGCCGGATGCGTGTTTCATCGGCAAGCATCCCCCCGATGCCCTGTGGGCACGCCAGTATGGCTTGGATGGAGAAGCGTTTCATGCGCTCATTAAGCAACGCTAACACCGAGCGCAGCATCGATTCCACCTCGACCTCGCGGATATCCAGTGTCATGTAGCCCGCTTCAATAGAGGCCAGATCAAGAATATCATTAATCAAGTGCATCAAATGCTGTGAGGATTCATGAATCCCCTCAACATACTCACGCTGGCGTTCGGTCAGCTCGCCAAAATAATCCTGCCGCAGCATTTCAGAAAATCCGCTGATCGAAGTCAAGGGTGAGCGCAGCTCATAAGAAACATTGGCGAGGAACTCGGTCTTCAGGCGGTCTGCTGCTTGCAGGGCTTCGTTTTTCTCACGCAAAGAGCGCTCAACCAACGTGGAGTCCGTGATGTCAGTAAAGGTCAGCAGCGTCCCACCGTCGGGCAGGGGCACCACGCTCATATTCAGTACAGAGCCATCCGTACGCTCCAGCCGGGTGGCGTAGAGCGAACGGGACTGCACACGACCAATGAAGCCTTGCTTGTAGCTCGCCCAATCTTCGGTGCGGAACAGATGACGGGTTAGCTCAAGCACTTCGGAGATGTGAATCTCACTCTCCAGCTGCGATTCTTCAAGCTGCCAAAGATGTGCAAAAACCGGATTAAACAGGCGTAGTCGTCCATTCTCACCAAACACCACCACGCCTTCATGCAGGTTATCCAGTGTCTCTGACTGTACGGCAATCAGCGTATTATAGGAGCGCTCCAGCGCCAGACGGTCGGTCACATCCTCATAGGCAAACATCAGTCCACCTTCCCCATGGGGAATGGCCACCACACGCAGGGTTTTGCCATCCGGAAGATAGAAAAACTCCTCGTTCGGCTCCAGCAGGTCGGTGAAGAGCCGCACACGCTGATCCTTAAACGCTTTGAAATTGGCCTGCTCCGGCAAACGGCGCTTTTCACGCAGGACTTCGAGCACCTCACCAAACGTCGGCTGACTATCGAGGAAGGATTCCTCTAGCTTCCACAACGCCATGTAAGCGTTATTGTAGGATTTCAGGCGCATGTCACGGCCATAAATTGCCATGGCGCTGGTGGAGCTTTCGAGGAACACAGACTGCGCCGACATATGGCGCTCGATTTCCTGCTGGGTCTCTTCCAGCTCGGTAATGTCGCGGGCAAACCCAACCACGCTGCCGTCTGGCATGGGAATCTCAGCAATTTGGTAAAGCTTGCGTGCACCATCCACCACAATATGGCGACGCTCACGTTGCGGCTGATTAGTTTCCTTTGCCTTTTCTGCCATTTTACGTGCGGCAGAGTGCAACTCAGGAATTTTGCCTTCTTCTGTGGGCGCAGAATCTCCCACCACACGCTGATACGCGAGATTGCAAAACACAACCACTAACGTCTTATCACGCTGCCAGATAAGTTCATTGGTTGTATTGAGCAACATGGAGGCACGACGGGTTTGTACTTTCAGTGACTCGTTCTCTGTTTCGGTCATCTGCGCCTGACGATATTGCGAAGAAATATCACGAAACAAAAACATCAACGGTACTTTACCCTCAGGCAGCGGCGTGCATTCGATCACCCGCTGATCCTGAGTGCGCAACAACACCCCCGCCCCCGGCTGCGCCTCCCCTGCAGTGTGCACCAGATGCATAAAAATCCCCGCGCATTCTTCGGTCAGCACCTCCAGCAGTGGGGTGAGCGAGGCGGGAGGAGCCTTTAATCCGAAACACGCCTCAAGATTCGTGGATCCCATAATCTGTTTGCGATCAGGATGGTAGGCAAGAAATGCTACTCCCGGCTGATTAAACATCCGTCCAATACGCTGAACAAAACTTAGCGGCAACCCTGAAGAATAACGGCGAATCACCCAATAGGCGAGCAGGAGCGCGCCTGTGGCTGCGAGCAAAATGATGATATCCGTAAACGTTGAGATGTCCGAATCTCCCTATGACCACCGCACGTACAAACTAGTGTGGCTTTCACCAGGTAGCAAGCGAGGAGACGCCGGGCCTCCTCACCTTGGCCATGAAATCATCCCGCTGTCTAGTAGCGGTAACTCTCACTCTTGAACGGGCCGTCCGGCGACACACCAATGTAATCGGCTTGTGACTTGGAAAGCTTGCTCAACTTCACACCCAATTTATCTAGGTGCAAGCGCGCCACTTTCTCGTCCAGATGCTTCGGCAGTACATACACTTTTTTGTCGTACTTCGAAGCATGTTGCCACAGCTCAATCTGGGCCAGCACCTGGTTGGTGAACGACGTGCTCATCACGAAGCTCGGGTGGCCGGTGGCGCAACCGAGGTTCACCAGACGCCCCTTGGCCAGAAGGATGATGCGCTTACCGTCCGGGAAGCGGATTTCATCCACCTGCGGCTTGATTTCGGTCCATACCATGTTGCGCAGCGCTTCGACCTGAATCTCATTATCGAAATGGCCGATGTTGCACACAATCGCACGGTCCTTCATGGCGCGCATGTGGTCGATGGTGATGATGTCATGATTACCCGTCGCCGTGACGAAGATATCCGCGATCGGCGCGGCCTCTTCCATGGTGGTAACCTGATAGCCTTCCATGGCGGCCTGCAGCGCGCAAATGGGGTCGATCTCAGTGACGATCACGCGCGCGCCCTGGCCTTTCAGCGAGGCCGCGCAGCCTTTGCCCACATCACCAAAACCAGCGACGACGGCAATTTTACCCGCAAACATGATGTCCGTGGCGCGCTTCAGGCCATCCGGCAGGCTTTCGCGGCAACCATACAGGTTGTCAAATTTCGACTTGGTCACCGAATCATTGACGTTGATCGCGGGCACGCCAAGCTTACCGGCTTTGACCAGCTCATGCAGGCGCAACACACCGGTGGTCGTTTCCTCTGATACACCTTTGATATCCTTCAGCAACTCCGGATATTCGTTATGCACCATCAGGGTCATATCTGCACCGTCATCGAGCAGCATGTTCGGACGCCAGCCATGCTCCGGGGCGATGGTCTGACGAATGCACCATTCATATTCCTCTTCCGTTTCACCTTTCCACGCAAAGACGGGAATGCCTTCCGCGGCAATCGCCGCCGCCGCCTGATCCTGCGTGGAGAAGATGTTGCAGCTCGACCAGCGCACTTCCGCACCAAGGGCGGTCAGCGTTTCAATCAACACTGCGGTTTGGATGGTCATGTGCAGGCAGCCGGCGATACGGGCGCCTTTCAAGGGCTGCGAGGCGGCGTATTCCGCGCGCACCGCCATCAGGCCGGGCATTTCCGTTTCTGCCAGGGAGATTTCCTTGCGGCCCCACTCGGCGAGGGACATATCAGCCACTTTATAATCGGTAAAATCAGCGGCGCGCTTCGGCTGGGCGGTCATGGACGGACTCCTGAACAAATGGAATAACGAGGCCTGCTTACTATCTCTACGCCGCCGCTGCAACCCCAAATCCAGCGCACAGCAAGGACGTAAACCCATGGAAATTGGTGCGCCGCACAAGCGAATTCCCATGCTCACGTCATCAAAATGTCATAGTAACCCGTCACAAATAGCTTATGCCCGATGCCATGACATACCCCACGGCCAGAATTGAGACACAGCGCGGTCTGGTGGTAGACCATGAGCGCTATCCGTCGAATAGCGGCACCCATTCGTATGAACGCAGTAAAGGGATCATCGACAGCCTCGGCCTGCTCGACACCAAGCAATACGATATTTTGCCACAGTTTGCGCAGCTGCTGCATTCCCCGATCGTGGGGCGCATGATGCGGCTGCGCGGGCAGTATTTTCGCTCCTTATCCCCGCACCAAACCGCGGAAGAAACGACGCAACGACTCTTCAATCACCAGTTTGTGACCTATAACGAAGGCAACGAAGGCGACGCCCCAGACAGCCTAAACCTGATGGAACCGGTCGCGCTGATTCGCCGGTGCTTCGCCCCCGGCAAAGAAGCCGAATGGCCTACCCTGCTGCTGACCACCAACCATGCGCTGACCAGCGACCATACGCACATCGCAGGCATCATGCGTGGCCTGCGTAAAATGGTGGAAGATGCCCATGGCCGGCCTCTACAGTATGTGGCCCATCCGGATGATGAGCAAAACTTCAAAGGCAAAACCCTTATTCTCTCTTCCGTCTTTACTCAGGCCACGCCACAGGAAAACGGCGCCGACCTTCTCGACCGGCTGCAAGAACTTGGCGGGCGCACGCGCACCCTTCAACACGGGAAAGACCCCGGGCGCTTATCCGCACTTCCCAGCTTGTGGAGCGAATGGCTCCAGGCATCGCTAAAAGATCCGGGGGAACTGCTCAACCCGCGCCACTTTACCGCTAAACTACTCCCGACCCGTCAGGTAGAGCGTGAGCACGCCTCCCCCGCCGCGCGCCGGTTAGCAAAGTTTTTGCTGGCCATGATGGTAACCGAGCCGGAGCGTGTTCACTTTGACGCCCCTTGTACGGAAGCCAAGCTCATGACCGGGGATGCCGAAGGCCGCCGCCCGAGCCTTCCGGAGGATATGCGCCTTGCGGAGCCGCCGCTGGTTCTGCGTGAGGATGCCTCACGCGTGGTATCACGCGCCCTGCTTGCGGGGTATAGCAAAGGCGGCAACATGGTCAGCGATGCGGTGCGCCTGCTAAAGGACGAGCTGGAAGGCGCGCTGCGCCATGGCATGCTGGACGCACGGCCATTGCTGAAGCAACCGGAGCTAGCCATTGACGCTATTCCGCCCCGTCAGGTGACCTCGCGCATTCTCAGCAGCATCGGCCTGCTCTCTATTGCCGCGGGAGAAGAACCGCTGACGCAGGATGAAAAGGACGCAGGCATCCGCCGGGTTAACATCCTCAGCGACCGGGACCTCATCGCCAGCCATTTCGCGGCAGGGCGCGAACATGAGTACCACTCGCGTGATGAGCTGATCCGCGTAAAAGGCACCGATGCCGATATGGGTCACCGCTGGCAACATGCCCTGCTTGAAGCGCCCGGAATGGCCACTGGCTTTATCATGGCGGACAAAAAAGCGCGGCAGCATGTGCAAGCGGTCTCCTCACAATTGTTTGACGGCCTGCCGGCTATTTGGGATTTCAGGCTGGAGACTCGGAACCGTGAAGGGCGGGAATACCGCCTCTCCTTCCGCCCCGGCGTACTGCGCCGCGACATTGAGGCTTGGGGTACGGAACTCTCGGCCTATCTTCCCGGTCGTCTGGCAAAGGAATACAGCGCGGTGCGCATCTCTATTACCCCGGACGCCCCCACCGCCATCATTCTGCATGTGCCGGAAGCCTTGCAACAGCACTCTGGTCTGCCGCATGAGGTGCGCGACGCGCTGAGCACGTTCTGTCAGGAAAAAGGCATCTTGTTACCGCCCTATGTGGCGGAGGATATCGCCGATCAATTCCAGCAAGCCGTGCCTCCCGGCCAACAGTCTCGCGGGTCCCACATCAAACGGGCACTGGGCAGGACAGGCAATGTCCCCGCTCATGGCTTACCCGGCTAAGCCCGCCTCACCCCTTGCCCAGACTGCCGAAATCCGCTAGAGATCGCGGCTGAACAAGGATTCAGCGGAACCATGATCCCATTTATCAAGATGCACGGCCTCGGCAATGACTTCGTCATGATCGACGAGCGCAAAATGCCCATGCAGATCATCGAGCCGGAGCAGCGTGAAGCAGCCGTGCGGGCGCTCGCCGAGCGACGCACCGGCATTGGCTGCGATCAGCTGATTGTGCTGCGCCCGACGCGCCGCGCCGATGTCTACATGCAAATCTATAACGCCGACGGCAGTGAAGTGTCCGCCTGCGGCAATGCGACGCGATGCGTCGCCTGGCTCATTATGCGCGAGAAGCACAAGGACGCTGCGCTGATCGAAACGGCGGCCGGGCTGCTGGAATGCTACCTGGCTGGCAAAGGCATGGTACGCGTCAATATGGGTGTACCAAAACTCACCTGGACCGACATGCCGCTCTCGCGCGAAGCCGATACGCTGCACTTGCCCGTCATCGCGGAAGGATTAGCCGACGGTGTTGCGGTCAATATGGGCAATCCGCACGCGGTGTTTTTCGTGCGTGACGTGGGGGCCATTGCACTCAAACGCGTGGGGCCGGAGCTGGAGCATCATGGCTTATTCCCCGAACGGGCCAATATCAACGTCGCACGGCTGGACGCCCCCGATCACATCACGCTGCGCACCTGGGAGCGCGGCGCCGGGGAAACGCTCGCTTGTGGCACCGGGGCATGCGCCACGCTGGTTGCAGCGCGGCGTCGAGGCTTAAGTGCCCCAGAGGCGACCGTGTTACTCCCCGGCGGCGAGTTACGGATTGCCTGGGAGGGTAGCGAAGAGGACCCGGATTATCCTGTATGGATGACGGGCCCTGTCACCGAGAGCTTCCGCGGTGAACTAACGGATGGACAGTGGGTATAGGACAACTGTGAGCATCGATGTCCGCACGTTTGGCTGTCGCTTGAACACCTACGAAAGTGAGGTGATGAAGCAGCACGCACAGACAGCAGGGATGGAAAATACGATTATTTTCAATACCTGTGCGGTCACGGCTGAGGCTGAGCGACAAGCCCGCCAGGCTATTCGTCGCGCCCGTCGCGAGCATCCTGATGCAAAAATCATCGTGACCGGATGCGCCGCACAGATTGATCCACAGGGATTTGCGGCCATGCCGGAAGTGGATGCGGTGATGGGCAATCAGGAGAAGATGGTATCGGCGGAATGGCAGGCGATGGAGACTTCATCCACGCCGAGGGCAGTATCATCCGCTTTTGAAGCGGCGGGCGATTTGGCAGAAAAAATCCGCGTCAATGATATTATGTCGGCAAAGGAGACTGCCGGACATCTGGTGGCGGCATTCGATGGGCATACACGGGCCTTTGTGCAGGTGCAAAACGGCTGCAACCATCGCTGTACGTTCTGCATCATCCCTTATGGCCGAGGCAATAGCCGCTCGGTGCCGATGGGTGAGATTGTGGCGCAGGTGCGGCTCCTCGTCGCGCAAGGCTATAAGGAGGTCGTGCTCACCGGCGTTGATATCAGCGATTACGGGAGCGACCTGCCGGGCACGCCGACGCTCGGCCAGATGATGCGCCGCCTGCTCGCCGCCGTCCCCGAGCTACCACGCCTGCGCCTCTCTTCCATCGATGCCGTGGAAGTAGACGAAGATCTCTACCGCCTGATTGCTGAGGAGCCGCGCCTGATGCCGCATCTGCACGTCAGCCTGCAGGCGGGCGATGATATGGTGCTCAAACGCATGAAGCGCCGCCATCTGCGGCAGGATGCTCTTGATTTCTGTGCCCGCGTGCGCTGTTTGCGGCCGGATGTTGTATTCGGCGCCGATATTATTGCCGGCTTCCCCACCGAGACAGACGATATGTTTGCCAATACATTACGTTTTGTTGAGGAGGCCAATCTCACCTGGCTGCATGTCTTCCCTTACTCCGCCCGCACAGGCACCCCCGCCGCCCGTATGCCGCAAGTACCGAAAGACATCCGGAAAGAACGCGCCGCCCGCCTGCGCGCGCTGGGTGAACGGCAGGTGGCTGGATTTCTCGCAGCACAGGTCGGAAAAACCGCACAAGTATTGGTGGAGCAGGATGGCACGGGACGCACCGAACATTTTGCGCCGGTGACACTGGCGCATGGCGCACAACCGGGCGCGATGATGCACGTGCGGCTGACGGGTATTGCTGAGCAGCGCCTGCTCGCCGCGGCTTAATACCTTCCCTTCAATCGTTCCATTGTTTTTTGATAGAAAAGCCCCTACCGCCCGGCTGGCCTTGGGTTTTCCGATTGCTCATCGTGGGGACTGCGGTTATATGGCCAAGCATGACTGCATCTGATTCTGATAAGAAAGAAGAAAAACAAGGCTGGCTTGCCCGTCTGAAGGCGGGACTGTCACGCACGTCCAGCGGCTTGTCGGAGGGCATTAGCGGCATCTTCACCAAGCGTAAGCTGGATGATGCCATGCTGGAAGAGCTGGAAGAGTTACTGATTATGGCCGATATGGGCAGTACGACCGCCCGACGTATCGTGGCCGAATTTGGCAAAAATCGCTTTGATAAAGAGATCAGTGCGCAGGAAGTGAAAGAGGCTCTTGCCTCACAGATTGCAGAAATTCTGCGCCCAGTGGCGCAGCCTATGATGATTGCGCCGGAGGCCAAACCGCATGTGGTACTGGTGGTTGGTGTCAATGGTAATGGCAAAACCACAACCATGGGGAAGATGGCCAGTGCGCTTACCCAAAATGGCTATTCTGTTATGATGGCAGCCGCTGATACATTTCGCGCCGCCGCGGTGGAGCAGCTGAAAGTCTGGGGTGCACGGTCTGATGTCCCCGTGCTCACGGGCGAGGAAAACGCCGACCCCGCCAGCGTTGCCTACCGCGCGCTGGAGCAAGCAAAGACGGAAGGCCGCGACGTCCTGCTGATTGATACCGCCGGACGGCTGCATAATAAAAAGAACCTCATGGATGAGCTGCAGAAGATTGTCCGCGTGCTGAAAAAACTGGATGAAACTGCGCCGCACACTGTGCTCCAAGTGCTGGATGGCACCACCGGCCAAAATGCGCTGGCCCAAGTGGAAACCTTCCGCGACCTTGCGCAGGTAAACGGGCTGGTGGTTACCAAGCTTGATGGCACGGCCAAAGGTGGCGTGGTGGTGGCGCTGGCAGACCGTTTCAAGCTGCCCATCCATGCCATCGGCATCGGCGAAGGCATCGAAGACCTCAAGGATTTTGATGCGGAAGACTTCGCCCGTTCGTTGGTCGGACTGGCCTAGGCAAAGCGAGTGCCAAAAACCCTCTTTTTCTTTAGAATGGAATTTCGTCGTCCAACTCAGGCACAGGGCTGGATTGACGCTGGCCGCCACTGCGAGCCGGGGCACTGCTGTAGCCACCGCTGGAGGCAGAATCATCAAAGCTACCGCCTTCGCGCTTCGCACCATCGAGCATCGTGAGCGAGCCGCCATAGCCCTGCAGTACCACTTCCGTGGAGTATTTTTCCTGGCCGTCTTTGTCCGTCCATTTGCGGGTTTGCAGCTGTCCCTCGATGTATACTTTGGAGCCTTTGTGCAGATAGTTCTTGGCGACATTGACCAGGCCATCATTGAAGATCACCACGCGATGCCACTCGGTGCGCTCTTTGCGCTCACCCGTGTTACGATCTTTCCAGCTTTCGGAGGTAGCAATGGCCAGATTGGCGATTTCCCGACCATCCTGCGTTGCCCGGATTTCGGGATCACGCCCCAAATTCCCAATTAAAATCACTTTGTTGATGCTACCAGCCATCGCTCTCTCCTGTCATTTCAAACTACCATATATAGTGCTGCGTTAATAATTTAAAAGATTTTTCTAATCCATTCACAAAGTTCTTTCATCGCCGGACATCACAGACCCCTGACGGCGTCATCATATCTTCATGAAATATGTATATCTTGCGCACTGGACCTGAATTTTAAATACGGATAACGCATCGCATGCAATCAAACCGAGAAACAATGGATCGGGCCAGCGCAGCGCTCAACAAGGGGACAAACACGTGAGTGACAACATCACACCGCTGGACACACACCTGACTCATGCATGGCTTAATCGTGTATTTAGCGCGGTAAATGTTTACCCCAAGTTAATTGAGAGAGATGGGCGCACATATTTCGGCGTCTATACTGATCGATGGCCTTCTCTTAGGGTTAGATTGAATGTTGATGATACCGTTGCAGAATTTGTACGACTGGGAATCGATGCCGACCATTGGCCCGAGGAGTGCATGGATAACCGCCATGGGATTTTGGTGGTTGATACGCGGAAATTAATAGAAAAACTGGAAGATGCGCAAAAGTCGTTTCATGATATATTTCAAGGGATTCAAGAAAGAAAGGGGCGCCTCGATGAGACCAGCAAAAGGGTCGTTTGGGTCGACTTTGCAGAAGGACGGCATGATGGCCATGGACGTCACTAAAACGAGCGATTTTTCTTCCTATTGGGCCTGTTCATTTGCTGAGGGAGCGCTTATATAAGCGGTTCTCCACAAGGAAGCAGGCATGAAAGACGTTATCTCGATCCGCGGCGCCAAAGAGCACAACCTAAAGAATGTCTCGGTCGATATTCCCAAAAACCAGTTCGTGGTCATCACCGGGCTGTCAGGATCGGGCAAGTCCTCACTGGCGTTCGACACGCTCTATGCGGAAGGCCAGCGCCGCTATGTGGAGTCGCTTTCGTCCTATGCACGCCAGTTTCTGAACATTCAGGATAAGCCGGATGTGGAATCCATCGACGGGCTGTCTCCTGCCATCGCGATCGACCAGAAAACCACCTCGCGCAACCCGCGCTCAACGGTGGGTACGGTCACCGAGATTTACGATTATCTGCGCCTGCTCTATGCGCGCATCGGTGTCCCCTACTCCCCTGCGACAGGGCTTCCCATCGAGAGCCAGACCGTCAGCCAGATGGTGGACATTATTCAGGGTCTGCCGATGGGGACTAAGCTGCATTTGTTGGCACCGTTTGTGCGTGGCCGTAAAGGGGAGCACACCAAAGAAATCGCTGCGCTGCAAAAGCGCGGCTTCACGCGCCTGCGTATCAATGGCGCGATGCACACCATCGAAGAAGCGCCAAAGCTCGACAAGAACAAGAAGCACGATATTGAAGTTGTCGTTGACCGTCTGGTGATTAAAGAGGATATGGGCAACCGCGTGGCGGACTCCGTGGAGACTGCGCTTGGTATCTCCGACGGGCTGGTGCTGGTGGAGATTGTCTCCATTCCCGAGAGTGCAAAGCCCAGAGTTCAGAGTTCAGGGAAAAAGAAAGAAAAAAAGAACGCGTTACCAAAGGCTGGCGAGATCATCACGCTATCCGCCAAATTCGCCTGCCCGGTTTCCGGCTTCACGCTGGAGGAAATCGAGCCGCGCCTCTTCTCGTTTAACAGTCCGTTTGGCGCCTGCCCGGTCTGTGATGGACTGGGAAGTCAGCGTGAATTTGATGTGGATCTGGTCGTACCGGATACCAGCAAATCACTCTATGAGGGGGCCATTGCACCGTGGGCTAACGCGCAGACCAAGTATTTCATTCAGACGCTGGACGGGCTGGCGCGGCATTTCAAGTTCAGCTTGCATGTACCGTTTGGCGATCTGCCGGAAAAGGTGCAGGATGTGCTGCTCTACGGCTCCGGCGACGAGGCGGTCAAAATCAGCTACATCGATGGCCCACGCCATTACAACAGCCACAAGCCGTTTGAAGGCGTCATCCCCAGCCTGCAACGTCGCTGGCGCGAAACCGACTCCACCTGGATGCGCGAAGAACTGGAGAAGTTTCAGCACACCACTGATTGCGACGCCTGCAACGGGTATCGCCTGAAGCCAGAAGCACTCAGCGTCAAGGTGGGCGGCAAGCATATCGGCGAGGTCTGCAAGCTCTCCATCGACGAATCCACTCGCTGGTTTGAAACACTCACCGAGAAGCTGACCACGCAACAACAGCAGATCGCCGAGAAAATCCTCAAAGAAATCCGTGAGCGACTGGGCTTCCTTGTTAACGTGGGTCTGGACTACCTCACGCTTTCCCGCGAGTCCGGCACACTCTCCGGCGGGGAATCGCAGCGCATCCGCCTTGCCTCGCAAATTGGCTCCGGCCTCTCTGGTGTGCTCTACGTGCTGGATGAGCCGTCCATCGGACTGCACCAGTGCGATAATGAGCGCCTGCTCGGTACGCTGCAACGGCTGCGCGACCTCGGCAATACCGTGATCGTGGTGGAGCATGACGAAGACACCATGCGCCATGCCGACTGGCTGATTGATATGGGCCCCGGCGCGGGCGTGCATG
>DBAU01000019.1 GCA_002291845.1 Alphaproteobacteria bacterium UBA1002
GCTCCTCGGGCGCCTTGTCGATCTGGTCATAGGCCGTGAAGGTCGCCCCTCCGGTCTTGGCGAGCACCTTCTTGATCGCCGCCGTCAGCGACGTCTTACCATGGTCAACGTGGCCAATCGTGCCAATGTTGCAGTGCGGCTTGTTCCGCTCAAATTTCGCCTTGGACATGTCCTAATCTCCGTTTCGTGTGAAGGCCGATTATGCGGCCAGTTTCTTTTTGATTTCTTCTGCGACCGCGGTTGGGACCTCGGCGTAGTGATCGAACTGCATAACAAAGTTCGCACGTCCTTTGGTCATACCGCGAAGGGTGTTGATGTAACCAAACATCTTTTGCAGCGGCACCATCGCTTTCACGACATTGGCGTTCCCCTGCATGTCCTGTCCCTGTACAATGCCACGGCGGGAGTTCAGATCCCCAATAACATCCCCTGTGAAATCCTGAGGAGTGGTCACGTCGACGCGCATGATCGGCTCGAGCAGGACAGACTTGCCTTTCTCCAGCGCCTCACGCAAGGCCGCACGGGCGGCAATTTCGAACGCCAGCGCGGAGGAATCCACATCATGGTACTTACCATCCACCAGCTGGACTTTCAGGTCAACGACAGGGAAGCCTGCCAATACACCCGCGTTGAGCACGCTCTCAAGACCTTTTTCGACGCCTGGAATATATTCCTTCGGCACGGCACCGCCAACGATCTTGCTCTCGAACACATAACCGGCACCCGGCTCGTTTGGCTCGGCAATGATCTTGACTTCAGCATACTGACCCGAACCACCCGATTGTTTCTTGTGGGTGTAGGTGACTTCAGCGCGGTTCTTGATGCGCTCACGGTACGCCACTTGCGGCTCACCGACATTCGCATCGACTTTGTAAGTACGGCGCAAAATATCAACTTTAATGTCGAGGTGAAGCTCGCCCATGCCTTTCAGAATGGTCTGGCCAGATTCCTGATCGGTCGACACGCGGAAGGACGGATCCTCCGCAGCCAGCTTGGAAAGGGCTACGCCCAGCTTCTCCTGGTCGGCTTTCGATTTCGGCTCGATGGCGATCTCGATCACCGGCTCAGGGAACTCCATGCGCTCCAGGATCACCGGCTTAGCAGGATCGCAAAGGGTATCCCCAGTGCGCACATCCTTCAGACCTGCCAGCGCCACGATATCGCCCGCATAGGCTTCTTTGATGTCCTCGCGGTTGTTGGCATGCATCAGGAGCATACGGCCCACGCGCTCTTTCTTATCACGGGTAGAGTTCAGCACACCAGTGCCGGACTCAACTTTACCGGAGTACACGCGGCAGAACGTGATGGTACCGACGAACGGGTCATCCATGATTTTGAAGGCGAGCATGGAGAAGGCCTCGTCGTCGTTCGGCTTACGCTCGGTCGGCTCTTCGGTGTTGAAGTCAATCCCGGCAATCGCTTCGCGGTCTGCCGGAGAGGGCAGGAAGTCAACCACGGCGTCGAGCAGGGTTTGTACGCCTTTATTCTTGAAGGCGGAACCGCACAGAACGGGATGGAATGCACGGCGCTGAACGGCCGTGCGGATCAAGCGGCGCAGCGTGGTCTCGTCCGGCTCGTTACCTTCGAGGTATGCCGTCATGGCGTCATCGTCCATTTCAACAGCCGCCTCAACCAGCTTGCCGCGATATTCGTCAGCCTTGTCTTTCAAATCTGCCGGGATTTCGACCTCATCGTATTTCGCACCGAGCGCTTCGCCAGACCAAACAATGGCCTTCATTTTGATGAGGTCAATGACGCCCTGGAATTTATCTTCCGCGCCGATCGGCAGCTGCAGGCACACCGGCTTACCCGCCACCTGGCTGACGATAGAATCTACGCAGCGATAAAAATCTGCGCCGATCTTGTCCATTTTGTTAACGAACACCACGCGCGGCACATCATACTTATCTGCTTGACGCCACACAGTCTCCGTCTGCGGTTCAACGCCCTGGTTTCCGTCGAGAACGCACACGGCGCCATCAAGCACGCGCAGCGAGCGCTCCACTTCGATGGTGAAGTCAACGTGGCCCGGGGTATCAATGATGTTGATGCGGTGCTGGGTACCGTCGCGGCCCGGCCAGAAGCACGTGGTCGCCGCCGACGTAATAGTAATCCCACGCTCTTGCTCCTGCGCCATCCAGTCCATGGTGGCAGCGCCTTCATGCACTTCACCAATTTTGTGCGACTTCCCGGTGTAATAAAGAATACGCTCGGTGGTGGTAGTTTTACCGGCATCAATGTGGGCCATGATGCCGATGTTGCGGTAATGCTCGAGTTTCGTCTGACGCGGCATGGGTCGGTTCCTAGTTGTTCCTGTTTCAGGGTGCTGGTTTTATTCTGTTACCAGCCGCCAATCTGGAGCAACCGGTAACCTGATCTCTTACCAACGGTAGTGCGAAAAGGCGCGGTTGGCTTCCGCCATCCGGTGTGTGTCTTCACGCTTCTTCACGGCAGAGCCACGATTGTTCATGGCATCCATCATCTCGCCAGCAATTTTGGCTGAAGCCGTGCGCTCTCCGCGCTTCTTGGCAGCTTCCACCATCCAGCGGCGACCAAGAGCACGACGGCGCTCCGGGCGCACTTCCATCGGCACCTGGTAGGTTGCACCACCGACGCGGCGGGAACGCACTTCCACCATTGGCATGACATTATCCATTGCCGCGTAAAAAGCCTCGACAGGGTCTTTACCCGTTTTCTCCTTAATCATGTCAAGCGCACCATACACAATACGCTCAGCCACGGACTTTTTGCCCTGCTGCATGATGGTGTTCATGAACTGCGCGATATCTACGTTACCGTATTTGGCATCCGGGATGACTACGCGTTTTTCGGCTCTGTGACGACGGGACATGCTTTACCTCAATTATTTCGGACGTTTCGCGCCATAGAGCGAGCGGCGCTGCTTACGATCTTTCACACCCTGGGTATCCAGCGCACCACGAACGGTATGGTAGCGAACCCCTGGCAAGTCTTTCACACGGCCACCACGGATCAGCACCACCGAGTGCTCCTGCAAATTGTGGCCCTCCCCACCGATGTAACTTGTTACCTCAAACCCATTGGTGAGGCGAACACGCGCTACTTTACGCAGAGCGGAGTTTGGCTTTTTCGGGGTCGTGGTGTAGACACGGGTGCACACGCCGCGCTTCTGCGGGCAGGCCTGCATGGCGGGCACCTTATTGCGCTTCGCCAGCGGTTTGCGCCCTTTACGGACGAGCTGATTGACGGTAGGCATGGGCTGCTTGCTCTTTTAAAAAATGTTCACGTGCAGACCCCCCGGGCCCGCGGAGTGCGCAATCTAATGACGTGCCCCAGCCGCGTCAAGCCGAAAATCAAATGCCTGCGCTTTTTTAAAATTCCTTTTTATGACCCCTGCATCCGCCACGCATGATCGTATCGCCATGCCTAGTCAGAACGGCAGTTTTGATTGCATCAGACACCATATGTAGTAGAAGAAAAGACTTCACCATAAGCAGCGTAGGGCCTGGCCACCCCGCATCATGACCATACCCGCCCTTCACACACAGGCAACACATCCCCGCATTCGCGTCCTGTCGCGTGAGCGCGCGCAGCGACTGCGGGTGGCCTGGTTTCTGCTGGGAACATTGTTTGGGCTCGGCGCTTCCTTGCTGATTCAAAAAGCATTGGATGCCTCCTCTGATACCGCGTTTTTTGCCCAGCACCGTAGCTCAGAATCGTCAGAGAACACGGAACCTCCCAGCGAGGAGCCGCAAAAAGCAGAGGCACCTCCGGCGCCGCCTTTGAAGCCTGTCTGGCCACGCCGTGTCGAATACACAGTCAGTTCCGGAGATACACTCCTAGATTTAATGACGGGCAATGGCTTGAGCTACGAGGATTCGCACGTAATCTTGAGCAAGCTAAAAAAAACGTTTGATCCTCGTGATATCCAGCCCGGCCACCGGGTAAGCATGATGCTGCGTGAGGATACTTCTCGCGCAGACCACAATGCAGCACGGCTGGGGGCCATGACCATTACCCTTTCTAAAATTGAGCAGGTAAACCTGACACAGACGGGTCCTGGTTCTTATCTGATGGAGCGCCGCAAGAAAAAACTTCTTTCACAGCCCACGCTGGCACGCCGTAATATTAAAGGAAGCTTTTATGTCTCCGCTGAGCGTGCGGGCGTTCCACCGGGCATGATCGCCGAACTGATTAAGAATTTCAGCTATGACATCGACTTCCAGCGGGATATCCAGCCCAACGATACGCTGGAGATCCTCTATGAATCAAAAGTCACCGAAGACGGCACCCGCATGGGCAGCGGCGATGTGATCTACGCCCTGCTGAAAACGGGCGGTAAAGAGCATAAAATTTATAAGTTCAAAGATGAGCACGGCATCGCACGGTTCTTTACAGAAACTGGTGAGAGCATCATCAAAAAAATGCTCCGCACGCCGATCGATGGAGCACGTATCTCCTCAGGCTTCGGAATGCGGAAGCACCCCATCCTTGGCTATTCAAAAATGCATAAAGGCCTTGATTTCGCCGCGCCAACCGGAACCCCGATTTTTGCGGCGGGTGATGGGGTGGTGGAGATGGCGGGCCGTAATGGCGCGTATGGCAATTATCTGCGCATTCGTCACAACCCCACCTGGGCCAGCGCCTATGGGCATATTTCGCGTTTTGCCCGTGGGATTACAAAGGGGCGCAAGGTGCGTCAGGGCGAAGTGGTGGCCTATGTGGGCACCACAGGTCGCTCCACCGGGCCGCACCTGCATTATGAACTGATCAAGAACGGTACGCAGGTAAACCCGGCGGGCGTGCAGTTTGCCGGCGGGAATAAGCTCGGCGGCCGATCACTGGCCGCATTCCGGACACAGGTGAAGAAAGTCCATGCAGATGTGGCGCGTCTCAGCAAGCCGGAAAGCACCAAGGTGGCAGAGGCGGCACAAAAACCCGCTCGATCCAAATAGCTAGCTAAGCCTCACTTCGTGAAACACAGCCTTATGCAGCAGCGCGCGCATACTGGCCTGAAAACAACAACCCGTCCTGATCGGCGGTGACGCTGACCGTGGCTCCCTCACCTACCTTGCCTTCCAGCAACTCGGTCGCCAGCCGATTCTCCAGCGACCGCTGGATGACGCGCTTGAGCGGGCGAGCACCATACATCGGATCGAAACCGGTATCGGCCAGCCAGTCGAGGGCCTTGTCATCGAGCGCCAGCGTGATGTCGCGCTCTTTCAAACGCGCACGAAGGCGGTTCAGCTGGATGTCTACGATGCCACGCATCAGGCCACGGCTTAAGCGGTTGAATAAGATAATTTCATCCAGTCGGTTAAGGAATTCCGGCCGGAACGCTTTGCGAACCTCATCCATCACCTTGGCGCGCGCCAGTTCGCTGGGTTGGCCATCTTCCAGATCGGCCAGATGCTGCGAACCGAGGTTGGAGGTCAGCACAATAATGGTATTCTTGAAATCCACCGTGCGGCCCTGCCCGTCGGTCAGGCGGCCATCATCCAGCACCTGCAGCAGGATGTTGAACACGTCCGGATGCGCTTTTTCCACCTCGTCAAACAGGATCACCTGATAGGGTCGGCGGCGCACGGCTTCCGTCATGGCCCCCCCCTGCTCATAGCCCACATAGCCAGGGGGTGCCCCGATCAGGCGTGAAACCGCGTGTTTCTCCATGTATTCCGACATATCGATGCGCAGCATGGCCGTTTCATCGTTGAACATGAAGCGGGCGAGCGCCTTGGTCAGCTCGGTTTTGCCTACGCCCGTCGGCCCGAGGAAGAGGAATGAACCGAGCGGGCGGTTGGGGTCCTGCAGCCCGGCGCGGGCGCGGCGCACCGCGTTGGCAATGGCCTTCACCGCCTCCTCCTGCCCGACTACCGATTTCTGCAATTCTTCCTCGGCGCGCAGCAGTTTCTCCTTTTCGCCCTCAAGCATCCGCTCAACGGGAATGCCTGTCCAGCGCGCCACGATGGAGGCGATGTCCTGATCGGTCACCGCTTCGTTGATCAGCGAGGATTTTGCCCCGTCCTGCGCCTCGGCGTCCTTGAGCTTCTTCTCCAGCTCAGGAATCACGCCATACGCCAGCTCGCCGGCGCGGTTGAAATCACCGCCACGCTGGGCGCGCTCCAGCTCACCCCGGGCATTTTCCAGCTCTTCCTTGAGCTTCTGCGCGCTGGAGAGCTTCGATTTCTCATTCTGCCATGTCAGGGTAAAGGCCGAGGATTCCTGCTCCAGTTCCGCCAGCTCTTCTTCCAAATCCTCGAGCCGGGCTCTGGAGGCGTCATCGGTTTCACGCTTTAAGGCCTCGCGCTCAATCTTCAGCTGGATGATGCGGCGGTCCAGCTCATCCAGTTCTTCCGGTTTGGAATCGACTTCCATCCGTAAGCGGGAGGCCGCCTCATCCATCAGGTCGATGGCTTTGTCGGGCAGAAAGCGGTCGGTGATATAACGGTTGGCAAGGGTCGCCGCCGCGACGATCGCGCCATCGGTGATGCGCACCCCGTGGTGTACCTCATATTTCTCCTTCAGTCCGCGCAGGATGGAGATGGTATCGGCCACCGTCGGCTCCTGCACGAACACCGGCTGGAAACGCCGTGCCAATGCGGCATCTTTCTCGATATGCTGGCGATACTCATCGAGGGTGGTGGCACCCAGGCAATGCAGTTCACCCCGCGCTAGTGCGGGTTTCAGCAGGTTAGAGGCATCCATTGCGCCCTCCGCCGCGCCGGCACCGACCAGCGTATGCAGCTCGTCAATGAACAGCACCACATCACCTTCGGCGCTACCAATTTCCGTCAATACCGCTTTCAGCCGTTCCTCAAACTCCCCACGGAATTTAGCCCCTGCAATCAAGGCACCGAGATCCAGCGAAAGTAAGCGTTTGTCACGCAGATTCTCCGGCACATCGCCGGTGACAATACGTAACGCAAGGCCTTCCACGATCGCCGTCTTGCCGACGCCCGGCTCGCCAATCAGCACCGGGTTATTTTTCGTGCGGCGCGAAAGCACCTGCATGGAGCGACGGATTTCTTCATCCCGTCCAATCACCGGATCCAGCTTGCCCAGCCGCGCGGCTTCCGTCAGATCGCGGGTGTATTTTTTCAGCGCCTGATACTGATCCTCGGCGTTGGCAGAGGTTGCTTTACGGCCGCCACGCATCTCTTTGATGGCGGCCTCCAGTTTCGGTACACTTACTCCGGCAGCCTTTAGCAGGGCCCCAGCTTTACTATCTGACTGCGCCATGGAAAGCAGGAGGAATTCTACAGTAATAAACTCATCCCCGTGCTGAGTCGCCATCTCTTCCGCCTGCCCAAACAAACGGGCAACGGCTGGATCAAGATAAAGCTGCCCGGCGCCGCTTCCCTGTACGGCAGGCTGCGCTTTGACCGCCGCTTCAGTGTCTTGATGCAGACGTGCGAGATCGGCCCCTGCCGATTTCAGCACCTCTTTAGCAGCATCTAAAGACAGAGCAGCGCGCAACAAATGCTCCGGCATCAATCGCTGATGATTACGCTTCAGCGCATCGGTCTGCGCTTGCTGGATCAGCTGCTTTGTCTGCTCCGTATAGCGTTCGATCTGCATAGTCTTTCACTGTCCTTTCTGGTACGGCTAACTCGATGTTGCTATTCAAGATAAGGGCCCGCGGCCGCATGTTCAATCATTCACCACGCTGCCTTCTGGCTGTCGGTATAGTCTCTCTATTTTTGCCATCCTTGACCTTAGGCAAGGGACTTGAAATTACCCCCTATCCGTGGCCAGCAAAGGAAAGCGTACGTTATACGCTGACCTGGATGGAAGTCCCACTGGGGGAAGCCACCGTTATCTGGCACGAACGCGCAAAAACCTATGGCGCGACGTTTGAATTACAGACCAGTGGCGTTGCGGAACTATTTTCCGATCAACATCTTAGCGCCATGGTAAGCGGAATTAAGCAACCCATAGGGGGCGGACGCATTCGCTATGTCCCTTCACTCTACTTGTCTCGTAAAGTATCAGACATCGTGGCAGAAACGCAGATACGTTATGATCCGTTTGGTAATGTTCGCCAGCTTTCGGTGCAACCGCCGGATGATCCGGCCTACCGGCCCCGTGTCTCGCGTGGGGGCATGCATTCCTCCTACGATCCGCTCACCGCAGTGCTGGGGCTGGCCGCAGGCCTTCGACCATTCCCGCTTTTTGATGGAAAACGCGTGATCCAGGCTGTGATAACCGACACCGCGCCCACCACGGAGGAGGCGCAGCGGGGAGAACAAACTCTGCAACTCACCCGCTTCCCTCTGGAGGGGCATACCGAAAAAGAGCTGAAACGGATGAAGGACGACCGCCCGGTGCGCGCGGTGATCATGGCAAAGAACAGCCGATTTCCCTATTTACTCGAGGCAGATACACGGTTTGGAACATTTCGTGCGCAACGCCAGGTTGGTACACCCATCGCGCCATAATTTTCATCATTTTGTCACACACAGACAGCGGCAGGCAAAGTAACATGTGGCTATGGCTATGTTTTTTTCTTCCCTCGCGCGAGTGACGCGCCCTGAGCCTATGTTGCCGGATGCCTCCGATGGCGATCCTGAAATCGCGCTGCGCAAACAACAGCACCGCACAAACAATGAACGCGCCTATTTCTGGGGAAAGATCAGCCAACTCGCGTTCTGGGCGATGGCCGCCACCTTTGCGGGAGGTGTCTTCGCTGCGGGCGCAGGTGCCGCAACGGGAGGATTCTTTGCCGGCGTGGCTTCCATGGCCGGCTTGCCCTCGCTGCTGGTCGCGGCGGGTATGGGCGTTGGGTTCGGCGTAACCAGCCTGGTTGCCGGGCGTATTGAAAACCGTATTCGCGTTGATAACAGCCTGAATTTTGAAGAAATACACGCCAAAAATATTGGTCGCCATACCGGCAGAGAGGTTGCGCAGGCCATTGTAAACGCCGTAGAATCACGCCAAACTGAACAAAAGACGAATCCTGCGTCATCCATCCCGGTGGGGATTGCCCGCAATGGGGCAACACCGTCCCCGCAAACGCGGATCGAAACGCAGGATGCATCTGTGCAGGGACGCACCGCATCCCCCGCCAACGTTACCTTACATTAAACCAGGCATCATCAGATTACGTTAGCCTGAGAACGTACGCCCCTCTTCTCGACGTCTTTTTTCTCTATGTGCTAAAATACGGTCCGCTAGGGAGAGACCACCTTCGGCAGCAGGCCTCCTATTCCAACCAATACGACTGTCCGTAGGCTCACCAGGCGGAAGAGGATTGACTGCGTGCTTAGCAGAGTGCATGCGCCCGGTATATCCCGCCATTGGATAGCCTAAAACATGATCATTCGTGCCAGAAATTCCCTGAGAACCACCTTGCTCTGCCCTTGGTTTGCGTAAGGTGAAGCCGTTTCCATCTTCATCAATTCGCCATTTAAAATCTGCGATCGTCTGCATAAGCTGGCCATCGCCGAGATTGTTACGAAGTGCAAACTCAATAGCAACTTTAGCCACAGCGCGTTTGATGTTCCATGCGTAAATCTCTTTAGAATCCTTGGGGATCTCTCGTGGGCCCTCAATTAACAAATTTCTCAAACTTTTTGAATCAAGAACAAGTTTACCTGCCTCATCTTTTGTGACGAGTGCCAGCCAGCTACTCTCTTCAACTACGCTTCTCAGTGGAAGCTTATCCCCACGAAATTCAATGACTTCATTGTTCAATAGCTAGTGAAGCAATGAATATTTCCTTAAGATTCATCTTCCTCCAAGCGAGCAGCGGGGAGCACCGCCGCCAGCGGCAGGGCAAGGTCATCCTGCGGCGCGGTGGCTTCCGGAGCGACTACGTCAGCATGACGAGGCTCGCGCGGTTGCCGCCACTGTCCGCGTCCACGGCCCGGCTGGCCGTCCTGAGCACCCTGGCTACCACCTTCCTGCTGGCCCTGATACGGACGGCGCGGCTGACGATGCTGTCGGGGAGCCTGCGGTGCTGGGATATTTGCATCGGGATCCTCGCCTTCAGAGAAGGGGGCGGCCATGTCACCACTCATGGCCTCCTCACTCGCCACGTCAGCGCCCTCTTCACCTGCCTGCGGATGTGTGGGGGCAAACAACTCATTGATGGCATTAAGAATGCGTGAATAATGCTCTGCATGCTGCAGCCAGTATTCCGCCTGCACGCGATCCCCATTGATCTGCGCATCTCGCGCCTGATTGAGGTATTTCTCCCGCATATTCTGCGCATGTTTGCGCTGACGCGGATGGATTTCCTCATCATCGAAACCACCGCGCATCGGGCGGCGCATATTATTGTTACGGTTGTTACCCCGGTTCATATTATTACGCATGTTATTGTAGGGCATACGCTTACGCATGAGAGAGGTCCTTTAACGGTGACATGGGTTGAAACAAAATACAGCGGGGTATGCCCGCCAAATCATTCACGGTGCCGCGATGAAGTAATCCTGCAGACTCACCCAACGCTTGCACGACGGATGACTGTCCAGCACCGATCTCCAGCGCAAGCAATCCTTTAGGGGCAAGGTACGCACTGATCCGGGGCAACAGCATGCGGTACGCATCCAGCCCATCCGCTCCGGCGAACAAGGCCAGTGCAGGATCGTAATCGCGGACTTCCGGCATCAGATGCGCCCGATCATCTGCCCGAATATATGGCGGGTTGGAGACAATGATATCATACGTCCCATCCACCGCGGACAGCCAGTCGGACAGCATAAAACGCACCCGATCCTTCAAGCCACAGGCCTGCGCATTGGCTTCGGCAACGGAAAGTGCGGCCTGACTCAGATCAACCCCAGTACCCAGCGCATGAGGAAATTCGCGCAGGAGGGAGAGCAGCAGACAGCCGGTCCCGGTACCAAGATCCAGAATAGAGGTTACCGCTGCACGCTGCGGGCAGAGCGAGAGCACCGATTCAATCAACGTCTCACTTTCTGGACGGGGCTCCAGAGTATCCGCACTGACATGAAAGCGATCTTTCCAGAAATCGCGAAAGCCAAGAATTTTCCCTACGGGCTCGCGGGCGGCACGGCGCTGTACCAGTTGACGAAAACGTTGCTCGGGATCAGCCGCCACATCCGCCCCGGAAAGCAACGCTTCCGGCGCGCATCCCATCGCATGGGCCAACAAAAGGCGCGAATCCAAAGCAGCGTATGCGACGCCTGCCTGATCCAAGACCTGTCGAGCCCAATCAAGCAACGTGTCGCTCGGGGTCATGACTTCCGCTTTTTTCTTCAAACCCTTCATCGTTTCTCCTTACGCATCGACCCCTCCTTAGAGAACAGCGGCGGGGGGACATACCATTCACCCCCTGCCGCCTTTCTTCCCTATGAAGTTCTATCGTACCTCACACCTTATCGGGTCAGCTCTGCCAACCGCTCTGCTTCATCATTCGCCACCAACGCCTCAACCATTTCGGTCAGGCCCGGCCCATTCAAAATGTCGTCAATTTTATAAAGTGTCAGGTTAATACGATGGTCCGTCACGCGCCCCTGCGGGAAGTTATAGGTACGAATCCGCTCAGAACGATCACCAGAACCGACCTGTCCCTTGCGGTTGGCCGAGCGCTCCATGGCCAGCCGCTCGCGCTCTGCCTCGTAGAGACGGGCGCGCAAAACCTTCATCGCCTTCAGCTTGTTCTTCAGCTGCGATTTTTCATCCTGCTGCTGCACCGTCACCCCCGTGGGCAGATGGACAATGCGCACCGCGGAATCCGTGGTATTCACCGACTGCCCCCCGGGGCCACTGGCCCGGAAAACATCAATCCGCAAATCTTTTTCATCGATCTGAATATCCACTTCTTCGGCTTCCGGCAGCACGGCCACTGTGGCCGCTGAGGTATGGATGCGTCCACCGGCTTCGGTAGCAGGAACCCGCTGCACGCGATGCACACCGGATTCAAATTTAAGTCGCCCGAATACATTGCGACCGCTAATATTGGCGCTGGCTTCCTTGATGCCGCCAAGGCCGGTTTCCGACATCGACATTACCTCGAACTTCCACCCCATATGCTCGGCAAAACGCTGATACATACGAAACAAGTCCATACCAAATAGCGCCGCCTCATCACCGCCAGTGCCGGCACGCACCTCAAGAATCACGTTCTTGGCATCCGCCTCATCTTTGGGTAGCAGCGCCAACTGCACTTGACGCTCCAGCTGTGGCACCAGCTTTTCCAGCCCAATCTTTTCTTCGCGCGCCATGGTTTTCAATTCCGCATCGCTTGCCGGATCATTCAGCAGCTCGTCGGTATCCTTTAATTCCTGCTGCGCCGCACGCAGGGCAAGGATAGTTTCCACCACCGGGCTTAAGTCTGATAGCTCACGCGAGACTTTGCTGAACTCGCCCTGCCCCAGCGCATCCGGACGGGCAATCAGGTCGTTAAGTTCGTCATGGCGACGGAGGATGATGTCCAGTTTATCTTGTAGCATTCGTTTTGCGGGTTACGCGTTTGTGCGTTTCTGGCACGTGCCATCCCCGGGACAACCGCTTCTCACGGAAGGGCATACGCATTTCGTAACGGGGCTCTTTGACATACGCTTTTCACGCGGGAATGCAAAGTAAAAAATGATGTGTGTCAGCGCTGATGAAAAAGAAGGGATGCTTTGTGCGCCAAACGATAGAATCCGAACCCAGAAAATCCATGCAAACTATTGTGCAAATATCTTTTTAAGGGAATCCTCCAACCCTTCCCGAGGCATCGAGACCTGCTCCCCAGTTTGCAGATTCTTCACTGCGACACTACCCTCTGCCTTCTCGTCTTCGCCCAGCAAGATCACATAGCGGGCACCCATTTTTTCAGCCTTCTCAAATGCTTTACCCAACTTGCGAGGAGCCATAAACTCTACGTTTAGTGCGGCGCGGCGCAGCCCATCCGCCAAGATATGGGCATCAAGCAGCGTATCACTCCCCAGCGGGCAAACCACCACGCGGGGGGGCGCCGGCGGCATCTTTTGGGGGGCAATCTGCTCGAGTAGCATGGCCAGACGCTCCACACCCGCGGCAAAACCGATGCCGGGAATATCCGGGCCGCCCATCATCTGCACTAAACCATTATAGCGGCCACCGGCGAGCACCGTACCCTGCGCGCCCAGTGCCTGAGTAGTAAACTCAAACACCGTATGCGTGTAATAATCCAGCCCCCGCACAATGCGGGGATTCAACGTATAAGGAACACCAAACCCGACTAATCCTTCTTGCACCTGTGCAATCCAGTCATGCGAGGCGGGGGTGAAATACTCAAACAGCTCGGGCGCATCTTCTGCCAATGCCCGATCCTGCGGATCCTTGGAATCGAGAATACGCAGCGGATTACTCTCCAGCCGCCGCTGTGAATCTTCGGATAAATGAGCACGGTGTGCCGCAAAATATTCCACCAGCGCGGCACGGTACGCCGCACGGCTTTCTGCATCGCCGAGGGAGTTCATCTCCAGCGTGACGTGCTCGCCCAGACCCAGGGCCTCAAGGATACGGAATCCACAGACGATTACCTCCACGTCATACCAGGGCGCATCGGCACCGAGCACTTCCACCCCAATCTGGTGGAACTGGCGCAGGCGGCCTTTTTGTGGCCGTTCATAGCGGAAGGCCGGACCGGCGTAAAACGCCTTGAACGGCAGTTGCTGTGTTAGTCCCGCGGTAAGGAAGGCGCGTACCACAGAGGCCGTGAATTCCGGGCGCAGCGTGATAGAATCACCGCCACGGTCGGTGAAGGTGTAGGTCTCCTTGCTTACCACGTCGGACGTCTCGCCCAGGGTGCGGTGGAAGACTTCGGAGAATTCAAACATCGGCGGCGCCATCTCGGCAAAGCCGTAGCGCTCCGCAATTTCGCGTGCGGTATCCATGACCACGCGGTGACGGCGCATGGATTCACCAATCAGATCATGGGTGCCGCGAACTGGCTGCAAAGGCTGGGACATGCTTAATGCTCTATCTCTGTTTTTTGTGATCTTAACGCGCTCGTTGCCAGCGTTTTGAGGAATTCCTCGCTCATAACTATGCTACGTCCTGCTTGCGGGAATAGGTGCGGGCGACATAGGCCTCTACCCGGGCCTGAAACTCCTCCGCGATGTGCTCACCGCGCAGGGTCACGGTTTTCACCCCATCTTCAAACACGGGAGCGACGGGTGATTCTCCCGTTCCCGGCAGCGAGATGCCGATATTAGCATGACGGCTCTCCCCAGGCCCGTTCACGATGCACCCCATCACGGCGACATTCATGGATTCCACCCCGGCATACTGCGCTTTCCATACCGGCATCTGCTCACGCAGATAGGTCTGGATGCGCTCGGCCAGCTCTTGGAAGAAGGTACTGGTCGTGCGCCCGCAGCCGGGACATGCAGTCACCAGCGGCACAAAGGAGCGCAGACCCATCGTCTGCAGAATCTGCTGCGCAACAATCACCTCCTCGGTGCGCGATTCACCGGGACGTGGGGTCAGCGACACACGGATGGTGTCGCCGATACCTTCCTGAAGCAGCACGCTCATGGCAGCGGTGGACGCCACAATGCCCTTGGAGCCAAGGCCCGCTTCGGTGAGGCCAAGATGCAGCGGATAGCGACAACGCCGGGCTAATTCGCGGTATACCGCAATCAAATCCTGCACCTTGCTCACTTTGGCAGAGAGCAGAATACGCTCCGGCGGCATGCCCAGTGCCTCCGCCTGCCTGGCCGAATCGAGAGCAGAGACAATCAACGCCTCGCGCCCGACGTCTTCCGCGGATTTCGGCTCCGGCAGGAGAGCGTTTTCATCCATCAGCCGGTCCATGATGCGTTGATCCAGACTCCCCCAGTTAACGCCGATGCGTACCGGCTTGGCATAGCGCAAAGCGTGCTCAATCATCTGCGCGAACTGGCTTTCATGCTTCGCACCAAAGCCAACATTCCCGGGATTGATACGGTACTTGGCCAGTGCTTCCGCCATCGCAGGGTGCTCGGCGAGCAGGCGGTGGCCGTTATAATGAAAATCGCCGACCAACGGCACATGGCATCCCTGCCGCGCCAGCGCGTCCCGGATATGGGGAACCGCAGCGGCGGAAGACTCATTATTCACCGTAATGCGCACCACTTCCGAGCCCGCATCCGCCAGCTCTTTCACCTGCGTCACGGTCGCAGCAATATCGGCGGTATCTGTATTGGTCATGGACTGCACCATAATCGGTGCCGATGATCCCACCGGCACATGGCCGACCATGGCAGTATAGGTCTGTCGTCGTGCGGTCATAGATTATATAAGCCGTGGCAAAGCAAAGAATTTCAGCCAGCGGTATACTGTGAAGGTCCGGTTATGGCAATGGCTATCACATCGCGCCAGGAAGCAGCGGATAGCGGTCCTGCAGTTCCATAATGGTAGAAAGAGCCGCTTCCTCTTCCAATGTTTGGGGTGCACGCAGTAGTGCATCTCCACGACACACAGATTCCGGCAATAAACGCTCTCCCGAGGTTTCACATAGTTCCGGGAACGTCGTGGGGGGGGCGCCGGATGCGGCCATTGAGGAGAAATTTTCTGCAGCCGGCATCGGCTGTACCAGATCCAGCGTCACATCCTTTTCCCCACGCATCTGCCATAGCATAAAACCAAGCAAGGCCAGCACTGATGCCAGTAATGCGAGCATACGGGAATGGCCAACCTCTTCCTTTTCTGGAGGCAGATACTGAGGCGCCGGACTCGAAGGAGCGGCTTCCATTTGCTGTAGAACATGTTGGCCATCATAGCCCAGATATTCCGCATAAACGCGCAAATATCCACGGCGATAGACTTCGCCCGGAATATCCCCCATCTCACCCTTTTCTAAAGAAACAAGATATTTCTGGCGTATTTTTAGATGGGAAGAGACCTCCTCAAGCGAAACACCCATGGCTTCGCGTGTATCTCGCAGCATGCGTCCAACATCGCGCAGGTCGCTGAAGGGCGGCATTGAGACGTTCATGACATCCTCTTATCATTCTCTAGAGATGGATCCCGTGATCGCGGGCATAACTGACAAGGTGGCCGCGTAGGCTCCCTTGTTCCACCGTACATAGGAACTCTAAATAATCCGTCAACGCCGCGACGTCGAGAGAGGAAATCATGGCTTTAAGGGGCCCAATCGCTCGGGGAGCAACCGATAGCGAACGGATTCCGCACCCAAGCAGTGCCATTGCATCAAGCGGGCGCGTGGCCATGTCACCGCAGAAACTCACCTCCACCCCGGCGGCGGCGCATTGCGTCACCACATGACGGAGCATCCCCAGCATGCTGGCGCGCAGGCCACCATATTGACGGGTGAGGTGATCATTGGCACGGTCGGCGGCAAACAGAAACTGCATCAGGTCGTTACTGCCAATGGAGATAAAATCCAGATGCGGCAGCACGTGCGGCAGCTCAAACAACATTGAGGGCACCTCAAGCATGATGCCCAGGCGAAGTTCATGCGGGGGCATGTCACCCTCGGCCACCAGCCGTTCACGCTCCGCCATCAGGATAGCGCGGGCGGCGTGGAATTCCTCCGCCGTGGCGATCATCGGAAACATCAGATGCAAGGTCTGGCCTGAGGCGGCCAGCAGCAGGGCGCGGAACTGGCGGCGCAGCAGCATCGGGCGGTCCAGACCAATACGCGTCGCCCGCCAGCCCATCGCTGGGTTTTCCTCGGGCGGGATATGAATATAAGGCACCGGCTTATCGCCGCCGATGTCGAAGCTGCGGAAGATCACCGGCTTGCCATGAGCCTGACGCAATATCCCCGCGTAAAGCAGTTGCTGACTTTCCACCGTGGGGAAATGGCTGGCGGTAAGATAGGGTAGCTCGGTGCGGAACAATCCTACACCGTCAATGTCGCTGGCGGAGAGCTCACGGGCATTCATGTGTAGGCCGATATTGAGCAGGATACGCACGCGCTGGCCATCACGACTGACCGCGGGGGAGCCGCGCAACGCCTGATACTGAGCATCACGCGCGGCGCGCAGGCGCAGCAGTTCGGCAATTTCGGCTTCCAGATCATCGGAAGGCCGCACGAAGGCTTCACCATGATCGCCGTCCACCACTACCAGGTCCCCGGGCTGCACAATATCCGTGGCGTCACGGATGCCCGCGACCACGGGAATATCCATCATTTTGGCAATGATCGCGATGTGCGAAGCGGCAGAGCCTTCCTCCAGCACCAGCCCTTTGATGCGCTCCTGCCCATACTCCAGCAGCTCTGCCGGACCCAGCGAGCGCGCGACCAGAACAAACGCCTCCGGCAGGCGCGAATGGGCCGAGGTGTAGCTTACGCCGGTGAGGTGGTACAGCAGGCGGGTGGTCACATCCTCCAGATCAGAAATGCGCTCGCGCACATACGGATTTTGCGCCTGCTCCAGCCGGACGTGCAGGTCTTCCATCACCTTCTTCGCCGCCGCCTCGGCGGTGAGGCCGGTATGGATGGCCTGCACCATGCTGTTCTTCCAGCCACGGTCCTGCGCCAGCATCTGGTAGGTTTCCAGAATCTCCGCATGGGCGCTGGAGAGCGGATCGGAGGATTGAATCAGCTTCTGCACCCCCTCCTGCAGTGCGGTGATGGCCTCAAGTAACCGCGCCTCCTCACGTGCCGGATCATCGGTCACCAGCTCTTTGATACGGATCTGCGGACGGTGCAGCACGGCAGGGGCTTTCGCCAGACCTCCACTGAGCGATTGTCCGGCAAAGGAATGCGAGAGCGAGGAAACGCGCTTTTCCCGCGTCAGCGCCACCTGATCGACCAGGCTTTGCCCCACCACCAGTTCGGCGATGACCATGGCAACGGTCTGCAGCACTTCCAGCTGATCTTCGGAATAAATCCGTGCCGCCGCGCTCTGTACCACCAGAACCCCCAGCACCTGGTGGTTGGTGAGCACCGGCACACCAACAAAGGACTGGAAGCGCTCTTCCCCCGTTTCGGGGCGGTAAACGAATTTGGGATGCGCCTGGGCATCCGCAAGGTTCAACGGCAGCGCCGCCGCGGCAATCTCACCCACCAAGCCCTGCCCCACATTCAGCCGCGTCGCATGGATGGCACTGCGGTTCAGACCGGCGGTCGCATAAAGCTCCAGCACCTGCCCCGGCTGCATGAGATAGATGGAGCACACTTCGGAGCGCAAGCGATCGGCAATGATCAGCACCAGCTTATCCAGCCGCGCCTGCGGCGTACCGGTGCCAGTCATCACGTCCCGCACATCGCGGAGCAGTGCGAGCGGGGACGGCTCTTCCTTGACAATGCGTAACTCAGGCATGATGGACTTTTCAGTCATAATTTGCCAAAGAATACCCTGATTTTACGTTTCATTACACTATTATCACACTTTCGAAAGATACGATCACCCGCGCACAAAGGCGATGTAGAATCTTTTTGCCCTAGCACCCTGAGATTATTACTACTTTGTTTTCGCAGTAAGCCATGATCATTTTTTGAGCTTTATCATGATATTTGTACCGCGCCCCACCCTCACTTGCCTGACCTTGCTTAGTGCATTGATCACCCTGCTTAGCGCCTCAGGCGCTTTCGCCGCGGAAAGCCAGCCCCATAAAAAGGCCAGCAAAAATTACAAGATAACCGGTCGCATTCAGGCTGCGTTCAGCACGGATCGTAATGCGGGCCTGGCACCCGTCCTGGATACGTCGCAGACGATGGACGATGAGGAAAGTGAAGAAGAAGAGGACGCCGCCGGCGACGACATGCTGGACGAGCTGGACCTTGATGATCAGGATCTCAATGAGCAGATCGATGAATCGGTGGATGAAGATGGGGATGGTGACTTCTTTGAAGATGAGGACTTTGTTACCGACCCCAGTGGCAGTAGCGTACCCGCCGCAGGACGCCAGTCCATCCGTGACGAGCGCATGACCTACAGCGCCCAACTGGGCTACACACAGAAAATTGGAGGTTGGGCAAAGGAATGGAAATCAAACGCACGTCTGGCCAGCACCGATTTTGATCGTTTGAGCGCGAATGATACGGTCCTTTTTGGTATCAATAGTGGGCCTGTTTTCCCTGTTGATTCGCTGAAGGGAACACTGCAACCAAGTGCTATCTTTGCCAGCCTCAGCAAGGACGGTGATCATATCTTCAGCAATTATGGGGGGGGAATTAATGGACGTTTCAAGCTTGCTGACGCATGGAATCTGAATCTTCGTGTGGGCTATGATGTGCGCACCTTCAATGACCCCAGCGTGGATACGATCCGCGCCCACTGGCTAGGCAGCCGCCTGACCTATAAACTTGCTGGAAAACAGCGTCTTTTTGCCGGATTTAGTTCGCGCATGGAAGACACATCTGATCAATCTCTGGCGCGGGCGCGAGATCAATATGTGTTCAGTGTAGGGTACCAGAAGAAATGGGATAGCGGGCTCTATGTTCGGCCGCAGCTTGCCTATACCCATCTGGAGCGTCGGGGCGCGGCACGCGCCACAGATCCGGTGCGTCAGGATGATCGCTTGAATCTGGGAGTGGCGCTGGGCATGGCGTTTGATCACGGCATTCAGGCAGAGCTGCAATATGGCAGTGTCAACACGGATACGAACTTACCGAACCGGGATTCAAGCAACGATCGCTGGGTCCTGGTGACGGGGTGGAAATTTTGAGGCCTGAGGCCTAGTATCGAGCTACGCGGTTTTTGATGCAAATGGTCTGGCCAGAAATGATTCGGCCTGAGCAACCAGTTCATCCATGATTTCCTGCATCGGCTGAATGCGCGTCACCAGCCCAACACTCTGTCCCGCCATCACTGAGCCATTTTCTACATCACCTTCCATCACGGCGCGACGCAATGCGCCCGCCCAGAAATGCTCAATTTCCAGTTGCGCTTCCTTCTTTTCCCCCTCCCCCCGCCGATATTTGGCAATCACTTCTTGCTGGAAGCGGATGAAGTCATCGGTGGCTTTGTTGGCAATCGCCCGCACCGGAATGACCGGGAATTCCGGATCAACCTGTACCGATGGTATGGCATCCCTAGCAGCGCTGCGGATAAAGCACTCTTTGAAATTGGGGTGGGCAATGGATTCCTCCGCGCAGACAAATCGGGTACCAAGCTGCACCCCCGCAGCGCCCATTTGCAAATAGCTGACAATGGCTTCACCCCGCCCGATACCTCCCGCAACAAACACGGGAACATCAGAAATTTCAGGCAGAATCTCCTGCGCGAGGACGGAAGTCGCTACCGGACCGATATGCCCCCCGGCCTCCATGCCCTCAATCACCAGCGCATCCGCTCCCATACGCACTAGTTTCTGGCCAATCCGTGCCGATGGAGCAAAGCAGATCACCTTAATGCCAGACGCTTTTAATGCCTCAATTGTCGCGCCTTTGGGAATGCCTCCCGCCAGCACCACATGAGACACATTGCGCCGTGCACAGACCGCTACCAGCTCCTCCAGCTTGGGGTGCATAATAATGAGATTGACACCAAAGGGATGAGTGGTCAGCGCCTGGGTGGCTGCGATTTCCTGCTCCAGCAATTCCGGCGGCATAGCCCCGCAGGCAATCACGCCAAATCCGCCAGCGTTGGACAGTGCCGAAACCAGATGGCGCTCCGATACCCAGGACATGGCGCCACCCAATATGGCATAGCGGCTGCCAAGGAACTGTTTTCCTCGACCCCATAGCTGTTCAATCATGAGCGGTGCATCCACGTGGCAACCTCCTGATATAATCCTAGGCAGGCTCATTAGCCTACTTACCCTGGTTTTTCCAGTAAAGCCGCACACAAACACTCAGGGAAAAATAAATCATTGTATTTTAATGAATCATAAGAATGGGAGCGTCTCTAGCCTCCGCAGCGTCACAATTACTTAACAGAGTTATGATGTAATGGGGGAAGAAACGGGAGAAAATCCAATGGCTACCCTGGAAGAACTGGAAGCACAGTTACGCAGCAACCTTGAGCGTCGCGACGGTTTGTCTTTTTTCAACTGGTCTGTAAGAGCACAATTAAATACAGAATTTGCAAGGCTTTCGGGAGAAATTCGCCGGCAAGGCGGCGATCCGGATGCCATGGTTCAGGCACAACGTGCAGAGCGGCAGCAACAAGCCGCGCAGGCAGAGCAGGCCCGGCGTGCTGAACAGCAGCAACAGGCACAGCAAATGGCTGAGCGAGCAGCGGCTCGCGAGCAAGCGCTGGCCCGTGCAACCGAGGAAGCCGCAACCCGTCGTGAAGCGGCTGGATTAGCCACTGCGCGTCTGCGTCAAGAACAGGCAGAGGGGGCGTTTCTCACAAACCGCCCAAATGCACAAGAAATGGCTGAGCATCAGGCGCAAATGGAGCAATATCGGCAGACCGCTGCGAATGCATCCTTACCCGCGCAGACGCGGGCTGATGCGGCGGCGCTTCTTGCGCGATCAGAGCGAGATCTGGCGGGCCTGGCGCAGGAAGAAGCGCGCCTCGCGCAAGCGCGTCAGGAGTTGTTAGGACGTGAATATGCGTTTGCCTCACGGCATGCTGATGGCGCAGAAAGACTGGTGCAGGCCTTGGCTGAACGAAGAGGTAATGATGCAACCGCACGGGCTAACGCGCGACAGGAACTGGCGAATCTGTTTCCACCGCCACTACCAAGCGCCCCCCCGTCTGTTCCCGGTGTACCCCTAGTCGCCGATGCAGCCCCACCACCCGTCCCGGGTCCGGTGGTGCCGACGCCACCGGTCCTCGCCGGGCTTCCTCCTGCACCGCCAGCGCCTCCGTCTGATGAAGTTCCAGCGCTGCCTCCGGTGGCGGTAGCTCCGCCCCCTGCTGCCCCTGCTATTGCCGAAGAGGGCTTTTCAGCCCCATCGATTATCGCCAACCTGCCCTCGCCCCCACTACCCAATGTACCCACTTTACCCGTTACCGCGCAGCGGCCTCTGCCAGAGCCACCTGTATCATCTGTTGCCGCGGCCACTCCTACGCCACCCGTATCACCTGTCGCAACAGCCACCCTTTCGGCTCCCATCATTACCGTGCAAGCGGCGGCACCCGCACCCCAGCCGCGGACCTTACCCGCGGTGGAGGACCATATCCGGCGCTTCGGCGTGCTGGGGCGCGGCAATAGTGGCCCAGCAGTACGCGAATTGCAGGAATTTCTGCGCGAGCAGCTCGGCCCACAATGGCGAAATAACAGCCAGGAACTACGAGTCGATGGCCATTTTGGCCCACAAACCGAAGCTGCTTTACAAGCTTTTCAGCGTAGGCATCCGTCATTACGCGCCGATGGCTTACTGGGCTCACGTACCCTCGCTGTGGTTCGTGAGAGTCGCTCGCCAGAGCAGCGTCAAGCACATAGCCCTGAAGCTGGCCAGCAGGCTCGCGCCGCGGCCGATTTAGTGAGGGACATCGTTCAAATTAGTGACGTCTCACCCGTTGAAGGCCCGGGTATCACTCCAAACTCGGCTGGCAGCGCACCGTCACGCTTCATAGGATAAGCATTTCCGCTGGACCTTCCTGCCGATCAGGGGATCGGTGGCAAAAAGGCTAGCTGACACTCTCCTTTATCCGGGGCCGAGGTATGGGCAGATGGATCTCTACCTGCTCCGCAGCACGGGCTTTGGGTGACAAATAATGAAGCGATTGCGCAAAACGCTGGCGCGTACGGGGGTGCGCCTTCATCAGCACGCCGAGAAAATAAATGGTTTTACGCAGGGTTGAGGGACTCAGTTCGCCACGGGCCGCCTGCTCTGAAAAATCACGATGGAGGGCATGCAATAAAGGTAAAAGATCCTGACGCCCGGCCTGCTCGGCGTTTTCTCGCCACTCCGATAACACCGCCAGCGCCGATTCCATATCAAATGTTGTCAAAGTTTTTTTCATCACATGATCCTCTTTCGTTGCACATAAACATCGCCTTTGTGGCGCGAATGCAACATATGGAAGAATCGTTAATGAAACCTTAATATCCGACCATTTTTATATGTTTTTTTAAGGGCTGACTTCTCTCAAAAATCCCGTCCGTGCCAAGCCCTTATAACACGCATTGGTTGCATGCGGGCGACCTCATGACCTACCAAGACGGCCAAAAAAAGAAAACGAAAGGCCATACAAAAATGGCTCGATGTGTCTTAGCCGTGCTCTACCACCGCATCCAGTCCGTAAGTGGTGTGCAAAGCCCGCAGAGCTAGTTCTAGATAAGCCTCGTCAATCAGCACGCTGATTTTGATTTCTGACGTACTAATGACAATCAGGTTGATGCCCTTTTCCGCCAGCGTCGAGAACATTTCCTGCGCCACACCCGCGTGCGAACGCATGCCCACACCAATGACCGACACTTTGGCCACCTTCTCATCGGTATGCAATCCACCATAAGCAATGTTGCGAAGATTTTCTGTCAGCACTTTTACCGCGCGTGCCAGATCATTCTTGGAAACCGTAAACGTCATATCCGTCGCCTTACCATCCGGCGTCACGTTCTGCACGATCATATCCACGTTGATGTTGGCCTCTGCCAGCGGGCCAAAGATAGCGGCCGCCACCCCCGGGCGATCCTCGACTTCAGAAATCGTGATACGCGCATCATCGCGGCTGTAGGCAATGCCAGTGACCCGGTGTTTTTCCACAATTTCCTCCTCGCGTACCAACAGAGTGCCCGGCTTATCCTCAAAGGTAGAAAGCACCTGCAGTTTAACATTATAATTCATGGCCAGTTCCACAGAACGGGTCTGAAGCACTTTACTGCCCTGACTCGCCAGCTCCAGCATTTCTTCGTACGACACGCGATCAAGCTTCTTCGCAGTCCGTACAATGCGAGGGTCCGCCGTGTAGACCCCATCTACATCTGTGTAGATATCGCAGCGTTCAGCATTAAATGCCGCCGCCAACGCTACCGCTGACGTATCCGAGCCACCCCGCCCAAGAGTTGTCACGCGTTTATCTTCGGTAATTCCCTGAAATCCGGCAACCACCGCCACCAAACCACGACTCAGTACCTCCAGAATCGTGGCGGTTTCAATGTGCTCAACCCGCGCTTTGGTAAAGGCGTCTGTGGTGATCACCGGAATTTGCCATCCCGCAAAGGCACGGGCGGGCTGTCCAAGTTGCTGCAGACGCAAAGCAAGCAATCCGGCGGTCACCTGCTCCCCCGTTGCCACCACAAAATCCATATCGGCAAACGCTTCGGGGGTTTCTGGCGTAGCCACGTCCTTAACCATCTTGATAAGAGAGTCGGTGACACCGGACATAGCAGAAACATTCACGATCACGCGGTTACCGCGTGCCACTTCGCGTTGCACCAGTGTCGCCACATGACAGATGCGCTCGGTGGAACCCACCGACGTACCGCCAAATTTCATCACGATCAGGGCCATGGAAATCGAAGCCTCTTACAAAGGCTTCCGCTTTTAGGCAGCAGCGGAGGCAAAAGCAAATGTTTTTGGTCGCCGGCTATTCAGGCTTGCGGAACGAGGCCAGGTAATTAACCTCCAAATCACTGGCCTCAATCCGCCAGCTATTCTTCAATGGCGAGAACACCATGCCGGAGAGATCAATCAATTTCAGGCCCTGCGCTTCCAGGGGCTGAACTAGCTCAGAGGGCCGTAGAAATTTATTCCAGTCATGGGTACCCACCGGAAGCCAACGAAGAATATATTCCGCGCCAAATTTTGCCATAACCAACGATTTCAACGTGCGATTGAGGGTGCTCATCACCAGCATTCCGCCGGGCCTTACCAGCGCCGCGACATTCTCAAGAAAATAGGCCACATCGGCGACATGCTCGACAATTTCCAATGCCAGAACAATATCAAATGAGGCGCCATCACTACGCAATTGTTCGGCGGTGGTGGCACGGTAATCCACAGAAAGCCCCATCTTCGATGCATGTAAGGAGGCAACAGAGATGTTTTTCTGTGAGGCATCGATGCCGGTGACGTGGGCGCCCAGCCGTGCCATTGGCTCACTGATCAGTCCGCCACCACACCCGATATCCAACAAACTAAGGCCCTGCAGCGGGGCCATCTGCCCGACATCGCAACTAAAATGCTGCGTCATTTGCGCACGAAGGTAGGCCAAGCGCACCGGATTGATCATATGCAGCGGGCGGAATTTACCACGCTCGTCCCACCACTCTTCGGCAATACGGGAAAATCGTTCTATTTCCTCGGGGTCAACCGAAGCTGGTACTTTTAATTTCTCTGTCATGGGTTACAATATAGGGCACCAATTTATAAAGTATAGTCACGGCAGTAATCTATGACCACGCCGCTTTCTTCTCCTCCCGAGAGCACTTCATCTCCCATCCGTCCTGGGCTGGTCAAGAATAGGCAAAGAGCGCCTCTTGCAGAACTATGGGATGGGCTGTCGGCCCTCCCCAAGCAGTTTTTCCGTGAATTTCTGTATCGGGCAAATCACCTGCCACTTATTAATTATGAGCTAGGGCGTAGCCTGCTATCCGAAGGGCGTGCGCGTGATGCCAGCATGCGCCTGCGCTTTTCTGTGTGGCTGGCACCCAAACATCAGCCAAGCTGGTACTCACTAGGCGCCGCTTACTTGAGCCTCGGCCAGCGGGAGAAAGCCATTGCTGCGTTTGCGCAGGCCTATAAACTCAACCCGTCGCATGAAGAAACACGTTTTATGCTGGCGGCGATTGATCCGGCAATTCTTCCCGAAGCCAAGCGTCCACTTACCATGCCGGCCAGCATCGCCATTGATTACTTTGAACGTCTGGCACCAGACTATGATCGCATGCAAGCGGCGCGCGGCTACCGTATGCCCGCTGTTACTGAAGTCGCCCTGCGCGAGGTTCTGGAGCCCAAGCGCACCAATTATCAGTTACTGGATCTTGGGTGCGGCACAGGGTTGTTAGGCGCCGTGCTAGCACCCTATTGCTCACGCATTACGGGCGTTGATTTTTCTCGTGGTATGCTGGGCTTGAGCAGAGAACGGCGGCGAGAAGACCTGACGCGCATTTACACTGACCTTCATGAGAGTGATGTACGGCTCTACCTGGCGGATGTAAAAGAGCCAGTACACCTTATAACAGCTGTTGGAGTATTGAGTTATCTTGGTGAACTGGGCACACTCTGCGAGTATGCCGCACGCGCATTACAGCCCGGCGGGGTGTTCCTGTTCGATACGGAACCATATGCTGGCGAGGGATGTTCCATGCTGCCAAAACTCAGCCGTTTTGGCCATAGCGAGGCATATATTCGACAGAAGCTGGTTACCGCCGGGCTAGAGATAGTCAAGTCGGTTGAGGTGCCGGCAGATGCCACAAGCACGCACAGACTCTACCTCGCCCGCCGTCCGGCGTGACACTCCCAACGCCGCAGAAACTCACGCTCACAGATGCACCGGCACTGGCTCGTCTGCATCAAAGCACGCTAGCAGAGGCATGGGATGCTGCTTCGTTTGAACAGATGCTTCAGCAGCCGGGAGTGGGCGGGTGGAAGCTGGAGCAGAATGGAACGTTGCTAGCGTTTCTGCTGTTTCGCACCGTACTGGATGAATCTGAATTACTCACACTGGTGACTGCCTCAACGCACCGCCATCGCGGGATGGCGCGGCGCTTGCTTTCCGCGTGGCAAGCGGAGGACAGGGCACGCATTCGGGAAGTATATCTCGAAGTACGCATCAGTAATAACGCGGCCATCCGTCTTTATTCACAAACCGGCTTTATCCCATGCGGAAAACGTCGCGCGTATTATCCCGATGGAGAGGACGCCCTTCTCATGCGCTGGCCATGGCAGGTGGACTAAATGGAGAAATCATCCGTGGTCCTGTAAGCGCGATCATGCTGCAAGCAGGGTAGATCTCGGCGCACCTGAGCCACCTGTGTGATATCAAGATCTGCCAGCAGCACCTGCGGATGATCTTCTGACGCTTCGGCCAGAATGTTACCCCATGGATCAACGATCAGGGAATGGCCGTAGGTACGTCGTCCCCCTGGGTGATACCCGCATTGCCCGGGCGCTAGAATAAAACTGCCGGTTTCAATGGCTCGCGCACGCAGCAAAACATGCCAGTGAGCCACCCCTGTGACGTAGGTAAAGGCTGCAGGTGCGGCAAATAGCGTGGCACCGGCCTTAGCCAGATCACGGTAGAGATGAGGGAACCGCATGTCATAGCAGATGGTCAGCCCCATGCGCCCCCACGGTGTGGTCGCCAGCGCCAGGTGCTCACCATATTGGATGCGGTCCGATTCACGATACATCTGATCGCCACCAATCATGGCATCAAAGAGATGTATTTTATCATATTGCATGACCAGCTCACCCTGGTCATTGATCACTACGGTCCGGTTAAACCATTTGGCGGGGCTTTCCGGCGTACGCGGGGGTGCAGGGACAAAAATCGAGCCGATCAGGATCCACACACCATGTTCCCGGGCCAAGCCCTGGCAGAGGCGTACGCCGGGATGGGTTTCCACGGTGTATGGAGCGGGCGCGTCTTTATCTGATCCGCGCATAAAGAAGGCATTTTCGGGAAGCGCGAGAAATCTGGCACCTTGCGCAATCGCCTTTCGCATCAGCGCTTCTGCATGGGCGCAATTGGCGGTCAGATCGTTGGTGGCGGTCAGCTGAATACACGCCGCGCGTAATGTCATGGGTGAGGTCATGGCATCAGTTTAATCTACGAGTACGCGCCGCGCCAGCGTCAGCACACGAACCTCCGATGCCCCAGCGGAGATCAGCACGCGGGAACACGCTTCCAGAGTGGCTCCGCTGGTCATTACATCATCGATTAGCAGAATTTTTCGTCCCTCTACCAGCACACGTGAAGATTCCGGTACAGCAAATGCCGCCGCTACGTTACGTCTGCGCTGGCTGCGGCTTAAGCCCACTTGAGGGGGGGTCGGCTTGATACGGCATAGCAAGCTTGGATCTACCGGAAGATCAGACATCCCGGCCAGCGCGCGGGCAAGCATTAAAGATTGATTATAGCGTCGCGCCATATGCCTTCGCCAATGAAGAGGCACCGGCACCATCACCTCTGCTCCGGTGATGGCTTCCGCTCCAGCCTGACGCATCAGCCGCGCCAGCAAGGTCGCCAGATGCAGTCGATCGCCATATTTAAAGCGGGTTATGAGAGGGCGGCTAACCTCATCATACACCAGCGCCGCACGGGCAAGGGTGTAGGGGGGCGGATCAGCCAGACAAGAGGCGCAACGCAGAGGACCGGAAGGTGCCACCTCAAAGGGCAGGCCGCAGCAATCGCAGTGTGGTGCGGAAATAAAATGGAGCTTTGTAAAACAGTCCGTACAGATGGCGTGCGCCGCATCCACCGGAGCCGAACATAGCGCACATTTTGGTGGATAAAGCACATCTCCCAGCAGCCGTACCATGCTGCGTGAGACATTCCATCCTTCGCGTGCTTTTCTTTTTAGCATCATGCGCCTATCTTGCCCCCATGCAACAGGACGAACGTATTATCTTTGACCGCGTCTGCTGGCGCAAGCGGCGCGCACGCACCGCAGTGGGGTTTGGCACGGTCAATTTTATGAAAATGGAAGCCGCCGAGCGACTGGCGGAACGACTGGAAGATATTTCGCGTCGCTTTCCCACAGCGCTTGATCTAGGCTGCCATCAGGGAGAGCTGGCACGGGCACTGGCAGGACGGGGCGGCATCGAAACATTGGTTCAGGCAGAGATCACTCCGGAGTTTCTACCGTCAGAAGGGGTACGCGTTGTCTGCGACGACGAATGGCTTCCGTTCGGAGCGGAAACATTCGATGCCGTTTTCAGTGTACTGAGCCTGCATTGGACAAATGATCTTCCCGGAGCACTGATTCAGGCGCGCCGCGCCCTGAAGCCCGATGGGTTATTCATGGCAATCCTGCCGGGGGCGCGTACCTTGCAGGAACTTCGCCAGTGTTTAGCCGATGCTGAATGTGAAGTAGAGGGGGGCATCAGCCCACGGGTTTCGCCTTTTGTTGAGGTCCGTGATGCTGGAGGTCTTTTGCAACGTGCAGGCTTTGCTTTACCGGTCATTGATAGCGAGCTGGTACGTATCAGCTATCCTCATGCGCTCGCGCTGATGCATGAGCTACGTGCCATGGGCGAAACCAACGCCCTTATGTCGCGCCGGCGACATTTTAGCCGCCGCGCGACTCTGTTGCGCGCCGTAGAACTCTATCAGGAACGCTATGCCAATGAGGAAGGCCGCGTTGAAGCAACCGTTGAGCTGATTACGCTCACGGGCTGGGCGCCCCATGCCTCCCAACAGCAGCCTGCACGGCGAGGCAGTGGAAAAGTTAACCTTGGCGATGCATTAAAATCAATAACTTAGTGTTTTGGTGGGTGATAAATTTCATCACACTGTCACACAACCTGACGGCAGCTTTTGCTAGAGTGTAAGGATGGAAGACCACGCTCATACCCCTCCGTCTCAGGCACCCGCAACGGACACTGCTGCGCCGATGCCGGTTGCGTCCGCTGTGCCTGCCACGTCATCATTTGATCCTTTGTTGTTTCAGAAGCATCGACGTATTCATGTCGTCGGCGGTTCATTCTTTGGACAGAACGACGAGATGCTGATGATCGTGCATCCGGGGGACTTGAAGCAAGAAAATCTCATGAACACGCGCCGGATGCTCGCCAGCGTGATGACCCATAGGGAACCGCAATGGTTTTCTGTGGCAGGCCGGGTAAATCTAGTGGCAAGCCTCGCGGAGCTGTTTCCGCTGAGCAGAGATGCCGAAGGCGTCAAGTTAGCCGAGGCCATTAAAGATTATGTGCACAATGTCGCGCGCTCGCCAGAAAGCCATACCCAAGAGTTAGCACAGAAACAAAGCCATCCGTTTGCGTCTAAAATCCAGCGCATGCTGGAGGACAAGCCCCTGCGCGCCGATGAAATCGAGTCGCTGAAAAATGGGATTGGGCTTTATCTGCTACTGGATAAAGCCTTGGAAAATCATACGCCACCGGGTCTGATGGCACAGGCTGGAAATGTCGCCGCGCAGGCGCATAGCGCGGATCTTTTGTTTGCTAAACTGCAGCCCGTTGCCAATATTGATGGTGCCGCAGTGAAAAAAGCGGCCAGCGAAGGCGGGCTCGCAGCGGTGGGGCAAGTGCTGGGTCTCGAAGAAGCCTACACGCGCGACGTGATGGCGCTGGTCAATCACCTGCCTGAGCATAAATTTGCTGCTAACGCGATCGAGAACTGGAAAGCCGGTCGCACGCAACCCGGCATGGGGAATGCCGGCATCCATGAAAAAATCATGGCGGGCATTGGTCCACGCGTTGAGCAGAAATTGCGTCAGTTACAGGGATTCTTCCATCGCCGTACGGAAGTCACGCCGGAAATTGAACGTCATGAAAAGCTGATTGCGAATGGACTGTGCCTACTACCTCCGACGGTATCAGAAGGCTTTTACCGTAAAGGTGGTACGATCTCGTTTTCGCTCCAGCCGACGCTGAATGGCAAAGGCCTGCACGGTCTGAACATCCGTTCTCACTCCCACCCCGATGATGTCATTGGTTTCAACCATGTGGCGGTTGCGGCAGGGCAAGGGGCAGACAGTATGATGCGCACATTGGTGCATGAAATAACCCATACCATCTACCCGAATTATCTGACGCAAACCGACATCGCGCGCACCGATGCGTTGACACAGTCAGACCGTCAGCGCCTAAATCAACTTAAAGTGATCATGGATCAATGGCGCTCCGCCGAAACGCCTGAGGTCAAAGCAGCGATTGAACAACAAATAGAATCAGGCTTTGCGGTGGAGGGAAAACCCTGGTCAAAGGTGAAAGGTGCCGCTGATCTTCAGACTCTGGCGATTCTGGTCGATGAGGCCTGGCGCAACCTGAATACAGAAAGTCCCAAGCTTGTCCTCAGCGGGTATAGCGAGCCGGAAAAACGCATGGCGGAGGTGAACTCGCGCTATGCAGAGTTGCGTTTTGTGCGCTTCCGTGAACAGCCGGAGCTATTGAAATTTGTCGTACCCGGCCTGACGGAAGTCTATGATCAGGTCTATCTACCGCATGTGGAGCGCGCCGTGGCCGATATGCGCCTGCGCCAGGCGCCCCCGCCGCAAGCAACCGTGGCCACCGTCCCGCAATCTGCGACTCAGGTACAGGGGCCAAGCGCCTCGACTCCCACGCAGCCGCAAACGATACGCACCATCTCCGCTCCGCAACCCCAGCAGACAGTCGCGGCCCCGGAAGCACCGGCCAATTCCATCCTCACCGCCCATGCTGCGCTGCAGCCTGCTGGCCTTGGCCGCGGCGTCGAAGGCGTGACGCTGCAATAAACTTTTTAGAGTCAGATCACCTGCCGCAGTGCTGCCACCAGCGGCACATCAGCGGGGGGCATGGGCAAATCACGCATCTCGGGCACGCGCAGCCAGCGCAGGGCTTGGCCCTCACGGCTCTCCGGCGTGCCATGCCAGCGGCGGCAGGCATAGAGCATCAGCAGGAGTATCTCATCCGGATGCAGCAGCGGATCCGCCTTCAGCGGGTCGCAGCCGCCGGGCGTATAGGGTACATCCGGCTGGCGCGCGTCATTCAGCGGGTGGGTGACAAAGGTGATGGGCTGAAAGCACCCCGCCGAGGTCAGAATACCCAGCTCCTCGCGCAGTTCGCGCTTCAGCGCCTGCTCCGGAGTTTCATCCGCAGCCACCTTGCCGCCGGGGAATTCCCACAGGCCGGCAAGCGCCTTACCTTCGGGCCGCTGAGCGAGCAGCACCCGCCCGTCTGCATCAATCAGCGCCGCGGCAACGACGAATAGCATCAGCCCATATCCGCCAATTGGCGCATGCGGTCTTTGGTGATGCGGAAGACGGTCCATTCATCCATGGTCATGGCACCGAGGTTTTTATAGAAGCTGATCGACGGCTCGTTCCAATCAAGCGCCCACCATTCCATGCGGCCACAGCCATCCATCAATGCCTTACGGGCCAGCCAGGATAGCAACGCTTTGCCGATGCCCTGGCCACGATATTCCGGTAGCACGAAGAGGTCTTCCACATACAAACCATGCTTGCCAAGGAAGGTTGAGAAATTGTGGAAATAGACCGCAAAGCCCACGGCCACTCCGCCTTGTTCCGCCAGTACAGCATACGCCTTCGGCTCTGCACCGAACAATGAACGCCGCAAGGTTTCCTCATCCACGGTCACCTCATGCAGCAGCTTCTCGTACTCTGCCAGCGCACGGATGAAAAACAGCAGGGTTGGTAAATCAGCTTCCGTGCAGGGACGGATATCAAGGGCAGTCATGTCAGCTCCGGTAGTCAGCGTTGATCTTGATATATTGCTCGGTTAGGTCACATGTCCAGACAGTGGCTTCCGCATCGCCGACGCCTACATCGACGGTGAAGCAGATCTCACGTCCCTTCATATGTGCTGCCGCATCGGCCTCGCGATAAGCGGGGTGCACCATGCCCTCCTCCGCCACTAGCGCATCACCAATATGGATACGCAGCCGGTCACGGTCGGCCCAAGCGCCAGACTTTCCAACTGCTGCGACAATGCGTCCCCAGTTGGGGTCCTCCCCCGCCACCGCCGTTTTGACCAAAGGCGAGTTTGCAATCGATAAGGCAATCCGACGGGCTGCAGCTTCATCCTCCGCGCCGGTGACACGTACGGTCACCAGCTTGGTTGCACCCTCCCCGTCCTTCACGATCATCAGCGCAAGCTCAAGCATCAGCTCATTAAGCGCACGGCGGAAATCGTCTAGAGACGGATCACCCGCATCCTCCGGCGGCACATTGCCCGCCGTGCCGGTTGCAAAGAGCAAGGCTGTGTCGCTGGTGGAGGTATCGCTATCCACCGTGATGCTATTGAAACTGCGATGGTTCGCACGTGACAATAGCGTTTGCAGAATAGAAGCATCCATGGCCGCATCGGTGAAAAGAAACGCGAGCATGGTCGCCATGTCCGGCGCGATCATGCCTGAGCCTTTGGCGATGCCCTGCAACGTCACGGTTGTACCCCCGATGCGTGCCGTGCGAACAGCCAGCTTGGGGAAGGTGTCCGTGGTCATGATCGCACGGGCGGCACCCATCCAATCGTCACCGCTTTGGGATTGCATCAGCGATGGCAATGCATCGAGAATTTTTTGATAGGGCAACGGCTCACCAATGACCCCGGTGGAGGCCACAAACACCTCTTCGGGGCGGCATCCCACGACCTGCGCCACGCCCTCGACGGTTCTTTGCACCGCTTCCACCCCCCGCCGGCCGGTAAATGCGTTAGAGTTGCCCGAGTTGACAATGACGGCGCGCGCAGTACCGTGCACCAGTGCAGCGCGACACCACTCCACCGGAGCGCTGGCGGTGAGCGAACGGGTGAGAACACCTGCCGCTTGCGTACCTTCGGGTAGCAAGGCAAGCCAGACATCAGAGCGGTTTTTATAGCGCACCCCAGCCTCAGCGGCGGCCATGGTCACGCCGGGAAGCGGGGAGAGGTCAGGAAACTCCGCGGGGGCAAGAGGCGAAACCGGTAGGGGCATCGCGCATTATTCCCCTTTGGCGGGACCGTCCGGCAAATCCTTGCTGAACGGCTTTTCTGTTCCATCCGGTGCGAAATACTGCACTTTTGCGCCTTGCAACAACTCATTGACATGATCATTCAAAGCCTTGGCTTTGAGGTCTTTCTGCAGGGCCTCTTTCACCTCATCAAAGGGGGGGGCCTTAATGGTGCGGCGGTCTTCCACCTGAATAACATGCCATCCGAAATTGGTCTTTACCGGCTTGGAGATTTCCCCCTTGTCCAAAGCGAATGCAGCCTTGGAAAACTCCTGCACCATACGGCCCTCGGGGAACCATCCAAGATCGCCGCCTCGGGCGCCACTACCTTTGTCCAATGACTCTTTCTTGGCGAGGTCCTCGAACTTCTCATCATCTTCGAGCTTCTCGACAATTTCTTCTGCTTTCTCTTTGCTATCGACCAGAATATGGCGGGCTTTGATTTCTTCTTTACCCTTGATCGCCGCAACCTGCTCATCATAGGCTTTGCGTACATCCTCTGCCGTTACCTTTGCCGCAGCTTTACGCTCAAGATAAGCCTGCATTACCAGCTTTTCTTTCAGCTTAGCGAGTTTTTCTGTCACCTCCGGACTGTTTTCGATGCCAGATTTTTTCGCAGCTCCGTACACCAGCTGCTCACTGACAATCCCGCGTAGCACGTTCATGCGAACCTTATCATCAAAACTGTCAAAATCTGGGGATTTTCCTTCAGGAAACAGGCTATTCCAGATGCTAAGCACACGTGAGCGGGAAACCGCCTCTCCATTAACTCGAAGAATAATGTAATCCTCCGCTTCTGCACCCTTGGTTTCCGCTGCAAACGCCGGGGTCGTTACAAAGGGTGTGGAGGCAAGCAACGCTGCCAGTGCAGCCGTGGAGAGCAGAGAGGAAAGACGCATGGGGTGGTATCTCAGACAAAGGGTTGGATTGTCTTGGATGTCTTACATAGATATCACCTGCAAGGCAAGCGGAGAGAATTGACAGCAGGGGCATGGATCGCTATCTCTGAGCGGCTTAGAGACCCCAGCGCGCCAGCGGTTTTCCGTCCTTGTCCAACAGGGCATTAAAGACAGAATGCTCCCGGAGCAGCCGGGAAATCGCCAACCGATCTAGTCACAGCCTGCAGGCTTACCCTAGAATGAATGATCAGGATTAGACCATGCTTGGGGGAATCGCCCGTAAATTTTTTGGTAACGCCAACGACCGCATCATCCGCGGCTACCAACAGCGCGTTGACGCCATCAATCGTCTAGAAGCGCAGATGGAAAAGCTCTCTGATGCAGAGCTGGCCGGAAAAACCGAAGAATTCCGTACCCGTCTCCGCAATGATGTCCCGCTCGACAAACTTTTACCGGAAGCTTTTGCCGTCGTGCGCGAGGCTTCCAAGCGCGTCCTCGGCATGCGTCACTTCGATGTGCAGCTCATTGGTGGGATGGTGCTGCATGAGGGCCGTATCTCTGAGATGAAAACCGGCGAAGGGAAAACACTGGTCGCCACCCTTCCAGTCTATCTGAACGCACTGGAAGGCAAAGGCGTGCATGTGGTCACGGTGAACGATTACCTGGCGCAGCGGGACGCAGCGTGGATGGGTAAACTTTACGGATTCTTGGGCCTTACGGTGGGGACCATTACGCATGGCAAAGACGATTTCGAACGTCAGGAAGCGTATAGCTGCGACATCACCTACGGCACCAATAACGAATACGGCTTCGATTACCTGCGCGACAACATGAAGTATGCACGCATGCAAATGGTGCAACGCCCTTTCAATTTTGCCATTGTGGATGAGGTGGACTCCATCCTGATCGATGAGGCACGCACTCCCTTGATCATTTCCGGACCAACGGAAGATAATTCGGCACTGTATGTGGAAGTGAACCGTATGCTGCCGCAGATCCTTGCCACACCAGAAACCAGCCTGAGCGCGGATGGCAAGCATCCCTATTACGAGAAAGATGAAAAATCGCGCAGCGTGGCGCTGACGGAGGAAGGCACCTCACTGGCCGAGACCCTGCTGCGCGAGCGCGGCCTGCTCGCCGAAGATGCGAGCCTGTACGACATTGGCAGCATTAGCCTGGTGCATCACGTCAATCAGGCGCTCAAAGCCCATGTGCTGTTTACCCGCGATGTGGATTACATCGTGAAAGATAATAAGGTGGTCATCATTGATGAATTTACTGGCCGCATGATGGAAGGACGTCGCTACTCCGACGGGCTGCACCAGGCGCTGGAAGCTAAAGAGAAAGTAGCGATCCAAAACGAGAACCAGACGCTGGCCTCGATCACCTTCCAGAATTACTTCCGACTCTATCCGAAACTGGCGGGCATGACTGGCACGGCGATGACCGAGGCCAACGAGTTCAGCGATATTTACGGGCTGGAAGTCATCGAGATTCCCACCAATGTCGGCGTGGCGCGGATGGATTACGACGATGAGATTTACCGCACCTCAGCGGAACGTAATGCCGCCGTCATTGAGCTGATCAAGGAATGCCATGCCCGCCAGCAACCGGTACTGGTCGGCACGGTATCCATTGAGAAATCTGAGCATCTCTCCAGCCTTCTGAAGAAAGCGAAAGTACCGCACCAGGTTCTCAACGCCCGCCACCACGAGAAAGAGGCCTACATCGTCGGGCAGGCAGGCCGTCCCGGCGCGATCACCATTGCCACCAACATGGCGGGCCGCGGCACCGACATCAAGCTCGGCGGCAACGCGGAAATGCGCATCGAGGAAGAGACGCGCAGCGTGAAGGAAGACATCAAACGCGCCGTCATGGCCGAACAGATCAAAGCCGAGGTCGAGCGTGATAAGCAGGTCGTGCTGGCGGCCGGAGGCCTTTACGTAATTGGCACGGAGCGTCACGAATCCCGCCGCATCGACAACCAGCTGCGCGGCCGCTCCGGCCGTCAAGGTGACCCCGGCGCCTCGAAATTCTTCATCTCGCTGGAAGATGATCTGATGCGCATCTTCGGCTCAGAGCGCATCGACGGCATGCTGCAGAAACTGGGCATGAAAGAAGGCGAAGCCATCATCCATCCCTGGATGAACAAGGCGATGGAACGCGCGCAAGGCAAGGTGGAAGCGCGTAACTATGACATCCGCAAGAATCTACTGCGCTTTGATGACGTCATGAACGACCAGCGCAAAGTCATCTATGAGCAGCGTATCGAGCTCATGGAAGCAGACGACCTCACCGATACCATTGAGCAGATGCGTGAGGACGTCAACGCCATGCTGGTGGAAGCCCATATCCCTCAGAAATCCTACGCCGATCAGTGGGATGCCGAAGGTCTGGAAAAAGAGCTGTTCCGTGTGTATGGCCTTCATCTTCCGGCACAGGAGTGGGCCAAAGAGGAAGGCATTGCGGATGAGGAAATCCTCGCGCGTATTCATCGTGAAACACAATCGCTGTTTGCTGCCAAGGACGCTGAATACACGCCCGACATCATGAAAATGGCGAAGAAGCGCATCTTGCTGCAAACCCTCGATCAGCTCTGGAAGGACCACCTGCTGTCGCTTGATCATCTCCGCAGTGGTATTAACCTGCGGGCTTATGCACAGCGCGACCCGCTGAACGAATATAAGTCAGAAGCCTTCGGACTGTTTGAGCGGATGCTGACCCAACTCCGTGAAGTCACCATCTCGCGATTGGCGCATCTTCAGATTCGCGTCAATCTGCCGCCAGAAGCACTGGAAGAGATGCCCACGCCTTCACAGCACATGCGCGAAGGCCGCGATGATCCCGCTAACACCAGTAGCCCCGAGTCCGAACCGGGCAGCACGGTCATGCGACGTACCGCCAGCGGTCCTGTTAATCCTGCCGATCCCTCTACCTGGGGACGGGTAGGCCGAAATGATCCCTGCCCCTGCGGCTCAGGGAAAAAATTCAAGCACTGCCACGGGCAACTGAGCTAGCAGACACAAATGCCGTATAAAAAAGCGCCGCTCCTGAATACAGGGCGACGCCTTATAATGTGTATTCGTTTGAAGGAGTGTGGGCGGGGGCACACTTCTAACGGGAGAGATGGGGCACCCTGGTGATTTCCCGCCCACTGACAAGAACGTAATGGAATGAAGATTTTTTATCTGCCACGCAATTACGTTACATGATTGATTTACATCAGCCCTATCCCGCGCAATCTGGCACCGATGAGGAGATTCTTTTTTGCTTCTCTTGCGGCCCTATCGCAGGCTGATCAGTCCCCATTGCACCGCTTTTACTACAGCCGCCGTTCGGGTGGTCACATTTAGCTTGCGATAGGCGCGACGCAGCAACGAGTCCACTGTATGATCAGAAATGGACAGGATATCGCCGATAACAGAGTTGCTTTTGCCCATGGCCACCCAATGCAATACCTCACGTTCACGGGGAGATAGCATGGGCGGAGCGGTTTCATCGCCCTTATCAAGATAGAGATTATAAAGGTGGGCGGCTTTGTGCTGTAGAAGCAGGACATCTTCCGGGGAAAGATCCAAACGGTTATGTTTAATACCAAAGGATGCATAGCCAATACTGGCCCGCGGCCCAAAGAGCGGAATAGCGATGCCATCCTTGATGCCCGCATCCTCTAAATAGGTCAGATAGTGCCGCTCCGCTGAGGTAAGTTTCTTGATATCACCCACCTGCTGCCATTGGTATGGCAAGGACCGATGATAGACACGCTCCACCACCGGATCGACGGTCAGTAGATTTTTGGTAAAATAAAGCTCAACAAATTCATCGGGAAAATCTGCCACCATCGGCATAGAGGACAGATCATGGCGTGTAAAATCCGTTTGTAGCTCTAAAAAACAGCCAACATCAAACCCTAATTCCCGCCCAAGGGCGAGGAACGCCTGCATGGTCTCCCCGCGTGTACTCAACGCGCGGGATTGTTCAAAGAACGATTCCAGAGACTGTGGCATTCCACGTACTCCTCTATCAGATCACACCGCTATTGCGCCACCCGCGTCACGCAAAAGCGTCAGTATCACGCCGCAGCCGTGGAAGGTGAATCACCCTTCGTGCTCTCTTCCTCCAGCGCCTTCAATGCCTTTGGTGAAAGCTGAATATTCAGTTCACGCAACTGCTTTTCAGTTGCCGTCGCGGGCGCTCCCATCAGCAGATCCTGCGCTTGCTGGTTCATGGGGAAAGCAATCACCTCGCGGATATTCGGCTCATCGGCAATCAGCATCACCATGCGATCCACGCCGGGTGCCAGACCGCCGTGCGGCGGCGCACCCAGTTTGAAGGCGCGTATCATGCCACCGAAACGCTCATCCACTTCGGAGGGGAGGTAGCCACAAATGCCGAACGCCTCATACATGATTTCCGGACGGTGGTTACGAATCGCGCCGGAGGACAGCTCCACACCGTTGCACACGATATCATACTGATACGCGCGCATGGCGAGCAGTTTTTCCGTGTTGCCCTTTGCCGCCTGCAACGCTTCCAGCCCGCCTTGCGGCATAGAGAACGGATTGTGCGAGAACTCAATTTTCTTGTCGTCCTTGTTCCATTCAAAGTAGGGAAAATCAACGATCCAACAGAATTTAAATACGTTCGGGTCGATCAGGTTCAGCTGCTTGCCCAGTTCAATGCGTACCTTGCCTGCAATCTCGGCGGCCTCATCGACAGAGCCAGAGGAGAAGAACACAGAATCGCCATTTTTCAGCCCGGCATTGTTACGCAGCTCAGCCAGCTTCTCGGGGGCGAGGAATTTGGCAATTGGGCCTTTTGCTTCGCCGCTTTCATCAAATACGATGTACGCGAGGCCTTTTGCCCCTTGCTCCTGAGCGAAGGCGATCATTTTGTCAAAGAAGCTACGCGGCTGCGCGGCCGTGCCCGGGGCGGGAATGGCGCGGATGATGCCGCCTTTGTCAATGATCCCGTTGAAAATGCCAAAACCCGAGCCACGCCAGACATCGGTGGCATCACAAATCTCGATGGGGTTGCGCAGATCCGGTTTATCGACGCCGTATTTCAGCATCGCCTCATCGTACGGAATACGCACGAACGGCGGCTTGGTGACCTCCTTCGTCGAGAATTCGGTGAACACTTCATAGAGCACCGGCTCAATCGCCGCGAATACATCATCCTGGGTCACGAAGCTCATTTCCATATCGAGCTGATAGAATTCTCCAGGCGAGCGGTCGGCACGGGCATCCTCATCGCGGAAGCAGGGTGCGATCTGGAAATAACGGTCAAAGCCGGCCACCATCAGCAACTGCTTGAATTGCTGCGGTGCTTGCGGGAGCGCATAAAACTTGCCCGGATGCACGCGGGAGGGCACCAGGTAATCGCGTGCCCCTTCCGGCGAGGAGGCCGTCAAAATCGGCGTCTGGAATTCATTGAAGCCACGTTCGGTCATCTTACGGCGCAGGGCAGCGATGATCTGCGAGCGCAGAATGATGTTCTTATGCAGGCTCTCGCGGCGCAGATCGAGGAAGCGGTAGCGCAGGCGAATATTCTCATTGAGGTCGCGCTCGGCGTTTACTTGCAACGGCAGGGGATCGGCTTCTGACTCCACATGCGCCGCGCTTAGCTTCACCTCGATTTCACCTGTGGGAAGATCCTTATTTATCGTCTCTGGCGTGCGCTCAATGACCTTGCCTTCCACCGTGATCACGCTTTCCAGACGCACATGGGTCAGTGTGTCGAAAAACGGCTGGTCGTTCTCAATCACCAGCTGGGTAATGCCGTAATGATCGCGCAGATCAACGAACAAGAGCTGCCCATGATCTCGTTTGCGATGCACCCAACCGGACAGCTTGACCGTTTGGCCAATGCTGGTTTTCGACAGTTCACCGCAGGTATGCGTCCGGTACGCGTAGTTCATGATAAAAAATCCTTATCGAATACAAGGGCTGTGGTATAATCCAAGCATGCGAAAAAGCCAAGGATTTCAGCGAGCCATCCTCTACACACTCGCCGTTTTTGTATTAATAGGATGCAGTGCAAAAGGTCGGGCATGGGATGTGGGAGGGGCGGGAGATGGACAAGCACCCATCGCAGGGACGGAGCATGTCAGCCCGATTCCCAAAGCGCGGGGTGATTATGATTCACCCGAAGCGCGGGACATGGTGATTCGCCACAAAATCAGCCTGCCTCCCCTTTAGTTGTTGAAATCGTACTCTTCATCGTTTCCATTGCGGAAAAGATCACGCGACTCGGTGAAGTCGTCCATTCGCTTGCGTGCAGCACGATTCTCTTCGGCGGTATCTGAGAAAAACGACAGTACCGACCACAACACCGCGGTAATGCCACCCGCCACAATTGGGGATTTGCTGAACGCCCATCCGCCGATAAATACGAGAACGTAAATAAATAATCGATCAAGATCCATCGCCCTCTCCCACAACGTAAATGAGGGTACCAAGCGGTGGGGCTATCCGTCCAGTGGACTGTTAGCGCATGAAAGGCCTAACATCATGTTACGACCAATCGAGACCGAACGGCGACACTGCTTGCCCACTATGCGTATCCAAGGCCTTCTAGTGGATTGAGCCTTGATTCAGTCCCATAAACATGGTTGCAACAAAACATGGAACGATTGATTTCTACCACCGATGAACTGCGTGTTTTTTGTGCACGCCTCCATGACGTACCCTACATTACGTTGGATACAGAATTCGTGCGGGAGCGCACCTATTACCCACAACTCTGCCTGATTCAGCTGGCCGGGCCGCAGACAGAAGATGCGGCAGCGATTGATCCGCTGGCGCCTGGGCTAGATCTATCTCCGATTTTTACCCTGATGCAAGCGCCTCATATTGTGAAAGTGCTGCATGCTGGCAAACAGGATATTGAGATTTTAGTGCGCTTGTGCGGCACTATCCCCGCTCCGTTATTTGATACGCAGGTCGCCGCCATGGTGTGCGGCTATGGCGAGCAAGTGGGTTATGAAAGTATTGTTCGCCAGCTGGTCGGAACATCCATTGACAAAACTCAGCAATTTACGGACTGGGCCCAACGTCCACTGACCCCGGCACAGCTAAAATATGCAGTGGCCGATGTGGTACATCTGCGCGATGTGTACCTCACATTGGCGGCAGAGCTTCTGCAAGGCAACCGCCAGCAATGGATGGATGAGGAGATGGCCAAAATGATGGATCTCTCCTCTTATATCGTCGATCCGGATGAGGTCTGGCAACGCATGAAAAAGCGGCATGGCTCGCCCCATTACCTTGCCCGCATAAGGGCACTGGCGGCCTGGCGTGAGCGCGAAGCACAGCTTCGCGATATACCGCGTGGACGGCTGATTAAAGACGATACATTGCAAGAGCTGGCCATGACGGCACCAAAAAATATGGCCGCATTAGTGCGTGCCCGCGGCCTTGGCAATCACCTCTCAATGGAACAGAAAGAGACAATTCTGGCCGTGATAGCTGAGGCTTCTGCCCTGCCCCGCGAAGCCTGCCCTGCCAGCGAACCTCACCGTGCCGTCAATAACGCGCAGGATCTGCAGAAAGAACTGCTCAAAGTGCTATTAAAATATGTCTGCGAGCGTCAGAAGATCTCGCCACGACTGGTCGCAGATGGTGATATGCTTACCGCCATTGTGGAAGGCCAGCGCGATCTGCCTGTGTTTGAGGGGTGGCGCTACGATCTATTTGGAAAGTCCGTGCTGGATATGTTGAATGGGAAACTGGCGCTGGGTATCGACCCACAAACAAAGTCTGTGGTGGCGCTTCACGAATCCTGATTACGCGTTGATGGGCTGACGCTGACGAATAATCGCCAGGATATATGAGAGGTTCTCCACATGCTCTTCTTCGGCCGTCTCAATCATACGGCGCACAACGAAATTTGAGAAATGGTGAGTGCCCGGACGGGCGCCCTCTGCCAGAACAGCACGCACAGAATCGAGCAACAGGCGAACGGCTTTATACATGGTGGAAGGTAGCTGAGATTTGTTGTAAAGGGCGCGGAAGCCCAAACGGCCTTTATCCATCACCAGAAGATGTGCGTTCTCCACGGGAATATTCGCCAGTCGCGCCAGCGAGACTTCAAAAAACTCCAAATTACCCTGACACAGCGCATTGATGATGAGTGATGAGGTAAGGCGCCCGCTTTCATAGAGCTGTTCTACCAGCCGCACAGTTTGACTGCGGTCTGGCTGCACCCCAAGAAGCTCCAGCGTGGTGCTCTCTTCTGCCTGCCGGGCGCGTGCTTCGAGCTGCTCCACATCGACGATTTTGCAGCGATCTTTCAGCTGTCGCAGCAATTCGTCGGAGACATGATGCGTCAACCGCTCCACCGCCGCCACCGGCAGCGAACCACGGGCGATCATGCGTGTGACGATGCCTTCGTTGGTTTTCGCCTGTTCCGCGATTTCAAAAAATGAATTGTCAGAGATCGACGCCGTGCTGTTATCCAGCACCTCATTAATGACGTCGGGCAGATGCGTATTAATCAAACTGCCTGAAACACGCTCTGAGAGATGCGAACGCCGCGCGATCGCCAGATACCGCCATAGCTCCTCGGTGTTCTGTATAATGTCTAGCAAATCGGCATCTTGAAGCACGCTGGACATGGTAAGCATGGGCGTGGCCACGGCCTCAAGATCCTGCGCTAGGCTCACCGCAATATCGCGAGGAATGTGCGGATTATCTTGCAGCCCTTCAGCCATGGCGCGGCGCACGCGCAGGGTAGAATCCTGCACCAGCAGCCGGAAAATCTGCTCGGCGATTTGCATCTCATGATCATTCAGATGCTCCGGCCCGTAATTCCGGCTCACCTTACCGAGCACTTCGATTTTTGTGTCAAGTGTGGGATGTTCAAGCAGGCGGCGAACATCTTCCTGCGTTAAACGCACCGACTCATCCGGCACAGCAGAAAAATCAATGGAGGGTTCGAAGCTCATGATCCGCAGCAGTGATAAAAGTGATGAGGGCGTTCATATGCAGTACATTTTGATCATACTGACCCGCCCGAATATATTCCAACAATCTTTGCGTGTACGCCTCGTTAGTGGCCTCTGTCTCGCGGGGCTGTGTGATCGAAAATCGATAAATGACATCCAGCGCATCTATGAAGTGGCTGGGTAGCCCTGCAGACAGGCAGAGGGTACGGAAGCCAAGCGGGCCACGATCAGAGAGTAACTTGCGGGCATTCTCCAAAGGCACATGTGCGCGGGCGGCCAGCGCGACCTCAAAGAAGCGGCGCTCCCCCTGCGCCAGCGCACGCAGCGTCAAGCTAATGCTCAGGCGCTTACTACGCATCATCTGCTCCACTAGCAAGGCCACATCGTCATCCGACATCCACAATGACAGAAAGCGCAGGATGGCAGCTTCACGGGCCAAATCCACTTCCTGTGAAGCAATCTGCCAGGGTAACCGGTATTTTTTTGTCAGCTGCTTTTTCAGCTGTGTCGAGACGAGGAAATAGAGTTTCTCTGCGATGCGTGGATTCAAACCACCGCGGCATACCAGTGCTTCCAGTACATCCTGTTCATGACGGAATTCGTTCAACAGATAGTCCAGATCACTTTCGGAAATTTCCGACGTGCGATTGCCCAACAGGGAGACCACTACCAATTCACTGCGTGTGGCCACCAGATGGCGGCTAACCCGTGCGGAGAGATTCTGCCGGCGGCTGATCGCCAGCCATTTGCGTACCTCATGGGTAGAACGCACGATGTCCATCAAATCCTCATCGGTCAGTAACTCTGAGGACTCCAATACAGGCACGGCGATATCCGATACATCATTGGCCAAGGCCAAAATAATGTCGCGCGGAACATGAGGGCTGGCTTTCAGATTCTCCGCGATGGATTTACGAACCACAATCGCGGTATCGCGCAGCAGCAAACGGAAAATCTCAAGCGCAATTTTCGCCTCGTTGGGTGTAAACTGCGCTTCGTTATATTGTTCAGAGACCTTAGCGGCGATATAGGAGCGCACTTTGGGTGAAGGCTCGTGAATCAGACGATTCAGATCATGATGGGTTATCGCCACGGTCGACCTTTAACAATTTCTGCGTTTCTTCACTTAATTTACGTGAAAACCAGTAAAGAATTGTTTAATGAGTCGGATAATTTTTTCGCATAAAAAAAATAAATGCGATCTATTTTTTTGATTTATACAATTCAAATGGTTATTGTGCTCAAAAGATATTTCTAAGCAAATATAACGCACCATTTAGGCTGTATTGCTACCAC
>DBAU01000028.1 GCA_002291845.1 Alphaproteobacteria bacterium UBA1002
GCCGCTGGAAGGGGCAAATAGAAAGTCATTTATTAAACGTATTTGTCTGTTTGGTTATACCTATGAAGGGGTTGAGATGGTTTCCAGCAAGGTGATAGTTCTTCAGGACGTCGATGGCTGCCTGACACCGAATATTGACGCAGCCAATCGTGCTTTTCATCCCGCGATGGCCAGCCTGCAGGAAAAAATGCAGGAGATTCGCGCCGCAGGCGGACTTTCTGTGCTCTCCACGGGCCGTCCCTTGCCGATGGTCACATCTGATCCTCTGCTAAAGGACTATGTCGCCGATTATGCGATTACCAGCGCGGGCGTGGAAATTGCAAAGCTTGAAAACGGTGTGTACGTGCCCTTCAACGAGTATGAGGCCTATTTGCTGACGCCTCCGGAAGGTAAAACTCCGTTTGATAAAAATGCGTTTGATGCGGCGATCAAGGCGCGCAATGACAGCTTGATCAACGTGACCGATCAGTCTGCGGAGAAAGTTTCCGGTCAGCGCCTTGGCTATTATGTTGAGAATGATCCCACGAAAACGCCGGAGGAGATGAGGGATGCGATCATTCAGCGTGTGAAAGATGCGGTGGGTGAAAAGGCGGACTGCCTCGTTATTCCTTCATTAGATCCGCATCACGGGAAATGGAATGTTGATATCATGCCATCTAAGGCGAGCAAGCTGGGTGCGGCTAAATGGCTTATTTCTCATGTCAAAAACGAACATCCGCTGGAGGCTGCCATTGTCTGGGGCGATAGTGGGAACGATGTGCCTGCCATGCAGGCCGCGATGTATCGTGAGCTGGGGCTGGCGCCGGCTTTTATTGCCCCGGGAAATGCAGCTCCCGATGTGGTGGAGCATCTTCGCTCAATCAGTAAGCTTGATCAAACCGTGCCTGTTCATTTCTATGATGAACGTGTCGCGATGGATGATAAAAATGGCGGCCCGGGCGGTTTGCTAGATGGCTTGAACGCGGTGCTGCCGCTTTTGGAGCGTGCCAAGCCGCCGGTTTCCATTGATGCGCCGCAGGGCAAGCGCGTGGGGTCATCATTGAACGCGATGATTTGCTAACGGCTCATAGATATCGCGCGGGATGCTCCAGCTGTGGCCCGGCTTGCTGGATAACGGCGCCTGCAATACGATGACCCAGCTGCATTGCTTGTTCCGCGGGGCGTCCCAGCAGAAGACCTGAGAGGGTGCCAGCCATGAAGGCATCACCCGCGCCCAGCGTGTTCACCAGTCCATCCACGGTCTTAGGGGCCATCACGTATGTCCCGTCGCGGGTCGCCATCTGCGCAGGTTTATCTCCATGACTAATGCAGACAACACGGCCGTGCGGTCGCCCCATAACCGTTGAGCGCAGTTGATCAAACCCTTCGGTAAACGAGCTGCCCGGGTAAAGAGCCGCAAGTTCTTCTTCGTTGCCAAACACCAGAGATGTATGCGGGAGGGTCTCATGGTATTTGGCGTGATGCACGCGGATCTGCTCCGCGCCAAACAGGGTAAGCCCAACCATCACGTTATGACGGCGAGCAGAGGCGAGTAGTGCCTCCCACAGGTCATATCCATGAGGGAGGGCCAGTAACTCCCCTTCCAGAAAGAGCATGTCACTGCCGGCGATGGCCCGTTCAAGGCGCGACTCATCCAGAAAATTCATGCTGTCGCCCATGTAGCGGGCAATGCCACGCTCACCGGAGACATCCGTAATGACATATGAACGAGATGTTTCCTTTCCTGCCGTTTCGTTCGGGGTGAGGACCAATCCAGCACTCCGGATAGCGTCGCTGAACAGGGTGCCGTAGCCGTCCTCCGCGCAGATGGAGAGAAAGCGCAGATCCCGGCCTGGGCAGAGGCGTGAAATCGTGCAGGCTGTATTCGCCATCGAGCCGCCTGCCAGGGTTACGGTTTCAGGGGGGAGCTCTGCCTCGATGCCAGCGACCTGCTGGGCAGTCAGCATATTGCGAATGCCCGGAAGGATGCCGTACCTGGTCATTAAATCATGCGCTTGCGGCCCGCTGATCAAGACGTCCGCGACAGGCATGCCTGTAAATACAATGCGTTGAATTTCATGAAGCATAAGGTGCTATCCTCTGATCGAATGAGACGGCTATAGCAGAAATGCATTGGATAAGACAATCCAAGCTGCTAGATCGACCTTCTTGGTTTCATGTACTGTGGTCAGATATGCGTAAGCTGGATGCCGATTGGTGGCGAGGTGGGGTCATTTATCAAATCTATCCGCGCAGCTTCTGCGACGCGAATAATGATGGCATTGGTGATCTTAAAGGGATTGCCTCGAAGCTGGATTATGTGGCATCGCTTGGGGTGGATGCCATTTGGATATCGCCTTTTTTTAAGTCGCCGATGAAGGATTTCGGCTACGATGTCTCTGATTATTGCGATATTGCTCCCGAGTTTGGAACCCTTGCTGATTTCGACGCGTTAATCGCCAAGGCCGATTCGCTGGGCATTCGCGTGATGATTGACCTGGTGCTCAGCCATTCGTCGGACCAGCATCCATGGTTTATTGAAAGCCGGAGCAGCCGGGATAATCCTAAGGCGGACTGGTACATCTGGGCGGATCCCAAGCCCGATGGCACCCCCCCGAACAACTGGATGTCCATTTTTGGCGGCAGCGCATGGGAATGGGATGCCAAGCGCCGTCAGTATTACATGCATAATTTCCTGACCTCGCAGCCTGATCTCAACTTCCATAACCCGGACGTGCAGCGGGCCGCGCTGGAAACCGTGGAATTCTGGTTAAAGCGCGGGGTGAAAGGGTTCCGTCTGGATACCGTAAACTTCTTCTTCCATGACCGCCAATTGCGTGACAATCCGGTCAATGATGGCCCGCTCTTGGAATATGTTCCTGAATCCAATCCTTATAATTTTCAGAAGCACATCTACAATAAAACGCAGCCTGAGAATGTCGTGTTTCTTGAGAAGGTTCGCGCGCTGCTTGATCAGTACGAAGATTGCGCCAGCGTCGGTGAAATGAGCGCGGCAAATTCGGCGTTGCTGATCCCTACCTACACCGAGCGCAATAAGCGTTTGCACATGGTGTATACGTTCGCGTTTCTGACGGATAATTTTGGGCCGTCTTTTGTACGCGAGAAAATGGAATTTACTGAGGCGAACATGGGCAGCGGATGGATCTGCCTCGCTTTTAGTAATCACGATGTACGTCGCGTCTATACCCGTTGGGCGGATCAGACCGTTTCGGCGGACCGATTTATTACCTTTCTGATTTCGCTCTTTACCTCACTGCGTGGTTCCTTCTGCCTGTATGAAGGCGAGGAGCTGGGCCTCAGTGAGGCCGATATTCCTTTTGAAAAGCTTCAGGATCCTTACGGCATACGCTTCTGGCCCGAGTTCAAAGGGCGTGATGGGTGTCGCACCCCGATGCCATGGCTGAAGGATGCCCCGAACGCTGGTTTCTCTTCTGCGGAGCCGTGGCTTCCCGTGCCACCGGAGCACGCGGCCCGTGCGGTAGAGGTGATGGAGCGCGACGTTGATTCGTGCCTGCATAACGTACGAAATATTCTGCATTGGCGGCGGGGGCTTCCGGTGCTGCTTAAAGGGGATATTCGTTTTCTGCCTTCGCATGATCCGATCCTGCTGTTTGTCCGGGAATACGAAGGTCGCCGGGTGCTGGCTGCCTTTAATTTTGGCAATGCGCCACAAACGGTTGATCTTTCCGCTTATGGCGTTTTATCGCCTCTCGCCGGACAGATTTTTACTAATCGCCTAGATGGAGGCCACGTGCTCATGGAGCCTTATTCCTCCTATTTTGCCGATATGCAAGGAACCTAGGGATGAGCGGCCACGTCTCCAGGCTGGGAAATAAAGTCGCGGGGCGCCCAAGCTCCCGCCGGGACGCGGTAGGCAATCTCATTTATTTCGTGACGGCCATGGCGGATAGCCGCCCAGCTTGGTATGTAGTACAGGTAAAACCAGAGCATCATGCAGAGTTTAGGCGCAAACTTGATGCTTCCGCGAGCATGGAGCTCACCCTCTATGGTGAGGTGCTTTATTCCGGCTGGGGCAGTGAGCCTGATGCAGCGGCAGCGGAATTTTTGAAACAATATTCCTGAACCAACCAGAGGGCCCTATGAACCCAGTTAGCTTTAGCCTTGCTACGCTCGATACTACCGTGATTGCAGCGTACTTTGTCATTGTGGTTCTCATCGGCTTGATGGCCTCGCGCCGCAATAAGAACACCAGTGATTATTTCCTGGCAGGTCGTAG
>DBAU01000068.1:0-418 GCA_002291845.1 Alphaproteobacteria bacterium UBA1002
CACCCATCACAGATGATGACAATTTGATATATGCACGAAAAGTGCCCTAAAAAACGCAAATTTGTCACGCAGCCGTAATAAATAAGCGCTATAGAGCCAGCCCTGAGAACTTCCCTTCCGCACATGCGAAGGGCGTGTTAGGGCTAAAAATGCGAGGCTTGAATGGGTGTTGAGAATCCATCTTTGGAATCGGATCTGCGCCGGGTGTCTACGATGGATGTCGCGGCACTGGAGCGTCGCTTTTCGCGCGAATCTACGCGTATCTCTTCAGAACCGCTTATCTATGAATTTACCAATGATCCGGCGCTTCTCGAGCAGTATTATCATATGCGACGCGATATCTACACGCAGGCGTGGTCGCTTGAGCGTTTCCCACTGAAAGATGAGTACGACAAACGCTGCCACACGCTCATCATGC
>DBAU01000068.1:733-3006 GCA_002291845.1 Alphaproteobacteria bacterium UBA1002
CGCTGCCACACGCTCATCATGCGCTTAGGTCGTCAGTGTGTTGGTGGGGTGCGCATGATTCTGCGTACACCCCGCAGTCGGCTGAAATTGCCTATGGAAGCCGCAGGGGTAGATATTCGGCATGCGCTGCCGGGCATTGATTTGACCTATCAGACCTATGGCGAAATTTCTCGTATGGCCCGTCTTCCCGACTACCGGGGCTTTGAGTATACCCTTGAGGTGCATCAGCATTTACGTCGCAAAGCCCATGCGCTGGGTATGCGATATGGCTTTATGCTTTCTCCGGCATCCAATGCGCGTATGTATCGGCGGGTGGGACAAATGACCCAAGATAGCTATCATGTGCTGGAGCATGTGAATGTTCCACAAAAAGAAGAGTATGAAGGCATCCGCATGATGGCTTCCTGCATAGATTATGGTGTGGCCGATACGGATAGCGCGGAACATCAGGCGGAGCAGGTGCAAGCCTCCTTACCGGAAGTCTTCCCGGGTTAATGGCTAACCCTTAAAATTTTAAATATATCTTAATGATTCTCCGGCATAACCAACAGGCTGAAATCCTGTGGGGCTGGCTTTGTTCGTTTGCCATACACTTACTTTAAGACGTGCGTTGGTGGTAACCGCGGTCAGTGGCTTATTGGCTTCGGCGGCGCAGGCGGCAAATTCCCGAGATGCAGCACAGGCCTTGCGTGCATTGAAGGAAGTTGAGGTTACCTCTGTTTCGCGTCAGCAGGAAAAGCTCTCAGACGCGGCAGCCGCTGTTTACGTGCTGGGACAGGAAGATATTCGCCGCTCCGGCGCGACCAGCGTGGTGGAAGCGCTGCGTATGGTGCCAGGGGTGCAGGTGGCGCGCGCCGCTTCCGGTGAGTGGGCTGTTTCTGCCCGTGGCTTTAATGACCAGTTCGCTAACAAGCTTTTGGTGCTGATTGACGGTCGGACTGTGTACACGCCGATTTTTTCAGGCGTGTACTGGGATATTCAGGATATGGTGCTCGATAATATTGAGCGCATTGAGGTGATTCGAGGCCCCGGGGCAACCATGTGGGGCTCAAATGCCGTAAATGGGGTGATTAACATCATCACTAAGGCGGCAGCTGACACGCAGGGTAATTATTTGCAAGGCCTGGCAGGCAATGCCGAATGGCAGGGGAGCACGCGTCATGGCGGCACCATTGGCGATCAGGTGCAATACCGGGTGCACACGAAGCACCGGGATTATGATGCGCTGGACCAACCAAGCGGGGACTCGGCGCGTGATAACTGGAGCATTACACAAGGCGGCATACGGGTGGACATGCAGCCGAATGAAAAAGACCAGATCAGCCTCTTCAGCGATGCGTATGAAGGTAGAAAAAACACGATACAGGTGTTCCCAAGGATTTTTCCAACCTCATCACAGGCTGTTGATAGCGAGATTGCCGTGAATGGCGGTTACGCGATGGCTAACTGGAAACGGGAATGGAGCAAAAATTCAAACACCCGGCTTCAAAGTTATTACAATTACGACCGGCGTGTTGTGGGCCAGTTTGGCGAGCTACGTGTGCATACTTTTGATGCCGACTTTCAGCATGCCTTGGCACTGGATAAACGTAATGATCTGACATGGGGCCTGGGCTACCGGATGGTTTCGGATGATCTGGAGAGCATGTTCTATAGCCGATTTACACCGACTTCTCGTAATGACCGGCTGATCAGTGGTTTTGTGCAGGATCGCTACGCGTTGGTGCCCGAGCACGTATACCTGACGGTGGGTTCAAAGTTTGAAGAGAATAATTACACGGGCTTTGAGTACCAGCCAAGTGCAAGACTTTCCTGGCTGGCCCGTGAGGATACCACGTTGTGGACGTCTGTCTCGCGCGCGGTACGTGTTCCTAACCGTGCGATGGAAAATCTCTCTCTGGTGCTCTCACCACTACCAACGGGAAATGGCTTTGCGCGTCTCACAGGGGACAGCGCCGCGGAATCAGAAGAACTAACGGCTTATGAAGCAGGCTTCCGTACTCGCCCAACCGATGCCTTATCCTTTGACGTCACAGGCTTTTATAATGATTACGATAATCTAGTAAATAATGTTGTGGGGTCGCCCACGCTTGATACATCATCGCCGTTTGGCCCAACCATCGCGTTGCCGCTTCGTCCGATTGGTCAGGGCAAAGGAGAAAGCTATGGTGGTGAGGTGGCGGTAAGTTGGCAGGCCCTGGAGGAGTGGCAGCTCAATGCGGCGTATAGTTATCTGCAAGTCAATCTTGATAGTGCCTCACTGGTCAGCAACG
>DBAU01000053.1 GCA_002291845.1 Alphaproteobacteria bacterium UBA1002
CCAATAAAAGAGGATAAAACAAAATTAATTACAAATACCCAACACCTCCAAACAAATCAAAACACTTCGCTTCCCTGGCTGAATGAAACCACCACACCTGTCCCGGTGCAGACAGCAAACCTGACCAACACCGCCGTACAGACCTCTACGGACAAAGCGGCGTCCATCGTGGCGCAAAGCGGGCCCATTCAACCCGGCGGTACCATCTCGGTGCGTGAGGTACTGAGTACGAATACCAGCGGAACCACCGCCACCCAGCCCGTCTACCAATTCGGTGGCCGCTATAATTTCAAACGGTGGAACCCAAGCCCTGGCATCACCTCAACACGGGAAGCAGGTGGCGTGCTCGCCAATAGCAACGGGAATTTTTACGACATTCGTTACAATCCCGCTTTCTCTTTGCGCAACGAAACACTGGATGCTCGCTTCCCTCAGGCAGATTGCACCTCGTCTGGCATCTGCTCAAACATCATTAATGGTTTGGTTTGGAACGGGGACACTTGGAACGGTTGGAGTGTTTCGTCACGCTCTGATAGCTTTGATTATTTCCAACTTCGCAATGCGTCTAACGAGCAGTTTTCGATGGTATTGGGTCAGTCTGTTCTTGCCGGTGCGCCCAGTCTTCAAAACAGCCTGAACGTCACGCGCAACCTCACCCTCGCAGAGGGAACCGGCAATATTGCATTCTTCGATTTTTTACCAAGCTTCACCGAATATCATACCAATGCCAATACGCATATGGGTGTCTTTGATTACAATTTTCACGCCGATGCCATCACGCTCAATCAATTTGGACGTGCAACAGCGGAGGGGGATGCTCAATTTGGGCTTGCCGCCAATTTAGAAAAAAAGACGTTCTATTCCTCGTACATTAACTGGAATACCACGTCGACCAATCCCTCATCCATAATTGCCAGCTTCGGGAACATTGATGCGAATGGCGGCAACCTGAATCGTGAATACTTTGATGGGTATGTATACACGATGGATGGCTTTACTTCCGGCACCAATATCGCCGCACCTGCGTCGATTTACGACACGGAAAGCGGTCGATTGAAGGTTGATCGTAATATTTACGGAAACAATACTAACGGTATCGAAGGCATGATGTTGAATTTAAGAGCCGACGGCACCGGTGAGACCGATGCACAAATGGCGGTGCGCGCGAGCGGATCCTCCCTCAGCACACAAGTGCAGAATGCGGCGAATAATGTGTCAGCGACGAGCACCACAGGCATTCAGCACCGGCAAGGGTTCGTCGGCGGGCTCTATATAAAAGATGCCGGAGCTGGACAATCCAACGAACTGAGTTTCTTAGCCAATGAGCAAATGCATAACGTGCGTGTCGGCCTTAGCCCTGACGGGAACGCAAGCGCGCATTTTATTGCAGAAAATCATAGCTCCGCTGCCACAAATGATGTGATTGCCGCGCGTTTTGGCGTCGCGGGCGGACAAGATAGCGCGTATGTCTCCGACACGATGTGGGGCGCCAGACAGGGAACTGTCCTCGATACGACGCTTACCAGCGGGATGGATATTAACAGCATGAGCAACATCGACACGGCTACGCCAGCGGCGCTCAGCCAGCAAAGCCAGGGGGTCGCGGTAGCCGCCACACATGCTAACATCAACGCCCCGACCTGCACCAACTGTAATTTCGTGCAATGGGGGGTGTGGGCCGGAAACGTCGAAATGAGCGCAGCCCGCACGGATGTTGCGAACATGATTCCCTTTGTGGTGGGTACGCCGACAACGAATATTGGTTCCGCAAACGATGGCGGTGATTTCAGCAATCGAATTACAAGCCTCGCGATCCCAGCCTCCGCAACCTATGTAGGACCTGCTTTCGGAACGTTTGCTAAAATCAACACAAATGCGGGATCACTGGGAACAAATATTGTCAATGCAACCGGTGGCGTGAACGCAACGGTGGATCTGCAAAATCGTAGGATTGCTGCTGGATCTCTGGATGTAAACTTTGCCGATGTGCACGGAACGGCACTTGCTATTGAAAACTTTTCAATGATCAACTTGGCGAATACTGCCAATGGTGCGAGCTCGGCCAGAATTAATACAAATGCATCTGCATCCTCAACGATTCAAGCCGCGCTCTTTGGCCCCAATGCAGAGAACATTGGCGGTAACTTCTACGTCAATCGTTCGGGTCATTACGGCACGGGTGTTAACCTCGAAGGGGCCGGGGTGTTCCTGGGCGCTCGCTAGACGACCTCACTTCGTCTTTGCTTCATAGACGCCATCCCAGCCCGGCTGGGGTGGCGTTTGTGTATATTGCTGCAGGCGCTCCTGATACAGCCCGTAGAAATCCTCGAGCGCCAGGCCAAGGGCACGGGCATCACCATCCGCGGCGGATGCCTGCGCCGCCGCCTCTTCCCAGCGCTGGGCGCGGTAGGCCGCCAGCATGGCGGCATGGCGTACCCGCAGGGCCTGAAACCCTTCGCTGGCCGCCAGCGACTCATCGCCTACCAGGGCAAAAATACGTACGGCTTCGGTTTTTCCTTTCACGCGGATGAGGTCCAGCTCCAGCGTGGCCATATCCGGCACTTGCGTCTGCGTATTCTGACCCAGTACGATAAGTACACCGTAATTCTTGCTCTGTCCTTCCAGCCGCGAGGCGAGATTCACATCATCGCCCAGCACAGAATAATCAAAGCGCTGGTCGGAGCCCATATTGCCCACGCAGCATTGGCCGGAATTCAGGCCGATGCCAATCTGCACAGGCAGGAACCGCGTGCCAGTCTCCTCTGCTTCCGCCTGCCGTCGGGCGTTCAGCGCTTCCAGCCCCTTCAACATTTCCAAGGCGGCGCGGCAGGCCATGCGGGCATGCTCCGGCTCATCGAGGGGCGCGTTCCAGAACGCCATAATGGCATCACCCATATATTTATCAATGGTGCCGCCGCGCGAGAGAATAATATCCGTCATCGGGGTGAGGAACTTATTGATGAAACGGGTCAGCTCCTCGGCGTTGTACATCTCAGAAATGGTTGTGAATCCGCGGATATCACAAAACAGGATCGTCATCTCGCGCATTTCACCACCGAGTTTCAGCGCCTGTGGATTGCGCGCCAGCTTTTCCACCAGCGCAGGTGACATATAATGCACAAACGCATGACGAATCTCACGGCGCTCCCGCTCCGTGATGATGTAGCGGCGTAGGGACTCCACCATAAACAGCAGCATCAACCCAATGGCTGGTGTCGCGGAATCCAGCATGATGTGGTGGTGGTTAAACGTATAGGCCGCACCAAACATCGCTGATGCAAAGACCGCAGCGGAGAGCACTGCTCCCCAGACGGCGCCAAAAAAATTCATCGATAATATGAGCAATAACCCAAAACATAAAAGGCCCATGCTTTCCAGTCCGAGCAGATAATCCGGGCGGGAGAGAAAGCTCCCCGTCAGAACCTGCTCGAGAGCTTGCGCATGGATTTCGACCCCGCTGGAGAGCGGATTTAACGGCGTGGCGCGGATGTCTTTCAGCCCGGCCGCACTGGTGCCGATGAGAACAAAAAAACCTTCCAGTGACGAAGGATTAAATTCCGAGGAAAGGAGCTTCCAGGCAGGAATATAGCGCTCAGCCGCATAGGGCGTGTAATGCACATAAAAGCTACCGTCATTATTGGTAGGAATCACGACCTGTCCGATTTTCACGGAGAGGATATTATTGGCCATGCCAACATCCTGCTCGCCACTGGCGCCCCCTGCCCCCACAGTCTTCACCGCCGGGCTGATATCGCCCTGCGCCACGCGCAGCATCTCGGCGATCAGCGAGGGGTAAAGCTGACCGTCTTTGTGAAACACAAGCGGAATGCGGCGGATGATACCATCGCGATCCGGCAGCGAGTTTAGTGCCCCATTGCCCATGGCGGCTTCACTCAGCGCAGGCAGACTTACCACCGCGCCGGCATAATCGTGCAGCACATCTGCTGGATCATTCCCAATCAGGATAAAATCCTTTTTCAGCAGCGGGGTATCGGTGCCTTCATTCAGCATCACAAAGCCTGTTACGGTGGGCCCCTGCTGCAAGACTTCAGCAAACTGGGCATCAAAATCCACGGCCTGCGCCATCAGCTCACGCCATTGCGGGGTATTTTGCTGCCATTGCCGAAGGAAGAACGCAGGAGAACTCCGATCTGGCTCGGCAAAGACCACGTCCAGCCCCACCCCTGCCACGCCTGCATCGCTCAGGCGCTGCACCATCTGAGCCATGATGTTGCGTGGCCATGGCCATTGGCCGAAGCGCTTAAGGCTTTCCTCATCAATATCAACAATACGAACCGGCAATTCATCATCATACGTGCGGGGATACAGGCTGTGGAGGACATCAAAGCCTTTCAGCCGGATCAGCTGAAGCCATATGGGGTCAGTATAAATCATACTGACCATCACCAGCAGTACACTGAGCGGAAACAAAAAAGACATCAGGCGGCGCATACGGATCCCCAGGCAAAGGATAAAATTTACATTAAAAAACCATCAATTGCGCTTCATCCTTTTTTAAACACCTCCGTGTAGGGTGCAAAGGTTAAACCTCTGTCGATGCAGAAATGAGACAACCGCTTTGCCTGCTTGCAGCATTCGCAGCCCTGACATTGCAGGGAACGGCGGCTAATGCACAAAGCAAGGACGCTGAGGGCGCGATCTCCTCCGCCATTGATAGCATTGATCAGGCTCTGCCTACCCATGAACGTAAAGCGGTACTGCTGCAGGCGATGCAACGTGAACCCAACAATCTGGATCTGTTTTTTGAGTATGCGCAGCTGAATATGATGCTCGGCGATTACGAAGCCGCAGCGGAGGCGTATCGCTACATGCTTCAGCTGGTGCCCACGCTGGATCGCATCAAGCTGGAGCTGAGCATCGCCTACATGAAGCTTGGCCGCTATGAGGCGGCAGAGACACTTTTAGAAGACCTTCGTAAAGCTGATATCCCACCCCGTGTGAAGCAAAACATTGATATTCTGTTAAGCCGGGTAAAGCAGGACTCGCAGAAACATTTTGTGAGTGGCTCGCTGACCACCGGCGTGAATTACGATACTAACGCTAATTCTGCACCCGACAGCGGACAAGTGCTTGTTCTGGACACGTTGTTGACCCTGACGCCCGACAGCCGGGAACAATCTGACTGGCAGGGCTTTGCCAGCGCAACCATCAATCACCAGTATCGCAGCGCAGCCAATAGTGCATGGCAATGGCGCTCCAGCGCGACCTATTTTCAGACAGAGCAGAACACCATCGATGATCTTAATCTGAAGGTTGTCGTCCTACAATCCGGGCCAGTGTATCGCTTTGCTGATGGACTGACGCAAGCCGATATCACGGCAGGTTATTCGAACATCTCACTTGGTGGCCATGGCTTTTTGCGCCAGCCTTCTCTTGAGGCGGGGCTCGAGCATGCCCTGAGCCCGCAACTACGTTTACGTGGCACCATGCGTCAGGAATGGCGTGACTTTATCAACTCGCCGGAAGTCAACACATACGAAGACCGGCGTGGACATGCCTCGCAAGGGCGACTGGCTGCGTTTTACTCACTCAGCGAACAGGCACTGCTCGATATCTCATTGACTCTGCGTTATGAGGAGGCACGTGCTGAACAATATAGCAATTTTCAAGCCCAACCCCAGATCGGCCTCACCTATCAGTGGGATAACGGTGTTTTTGCGCGTAGCCAGCTCGGCTATCGTACGTTTAACTATGAACAGGAAGACTTCTTCATCAGTGAGCGCACGCGTTTTGACCGTGAAACCAGCGTGGGCCTGACGCTAGGAAAAGCTTTTGAAAATAAAATGACGCTCACCACTGGTTACGAATACCGCGACCTGGACTCAAACATCACCAACTACGCGTTTGACAATCATCGCTTTTCTGCCGTCGTAGGCTGGCAATTCTAGTTTTTTCAGTCGCTTAGATTGACTCTAACGATGAAATGTCATGCAATTGTCATAACCCTTCCCCGGGATGATTGGTAAAATATGAATGGGAAGGTCTATGAGCGAACTCATCTCAAAGCGTTGGATACAGCATCCGGAGGCGGTATGGAAACCCGTCATCGCTGGCCGTGTGACGGCGGAATTGGGGATGATTGTGGGCGCGGCTGCGATTATTCCACTGGTACAAGCAGTCGCACCAGAACGATATGACAGGCTCAAGCAACATCTGGCACGACAAGTGGTTCTCCCACGAGTAGATTGGCTGGAGAAGCATGTATTTGAACTCCCCGCCTTCAACTTAACGGGGCAGAAGCTCAAAAACATCGAGTCTAAAGAAGAAAAAGCCAAGGTGATGGCCGATGCAATTGTTGATTTTTGTACGGTCACCCTCACCGGAATTGCCAGCCAAGTGGCTGTGCAATCACTGGCGGATCGACTGCAAGGACTGCCAAGCCTTGCAAAACCAGACGCCAAAGGGGTACTAACACGTTCGCTCCAGCATACACGGCAGATGCTAAAGCCGGTCGTGTTCGACAAAGTGGTCAATATGGGCGTGGTGGGCCTCATGCAATTCGGTTTGCCACAAACCACGAATACCATCACAGATCTTACGGCCACCGGCCTCAACAAGACGCTCGGTATTCCACCGGAAGCCACGCAGTTTTTTATTCAATGGTACGTACCCAATATCGCAGGTATGGGAGCTTCCGGCGTGATGCTCACACGAAAATATCGCGATTTTATGAAGCAGTTAAATGTTCAGGGGCATCACGTCGCCTAAATTCTTTCCTGCCGTGTCTCAGAAGAATATGCTCATCCAGACGAGTTCAAATACGATGTGGAGGATGACAGCATGAAGATTACAGCGTGGGCATTATCCGTAGCGGGCCTGATACCATTTGCCGGGCTTGCAATGGCAAGCGTGGCATCAGAAGATGCGCGCATTCTTCCCTCACTCTTGGCTTATGGCGCCAGTATTCTGTCGTTTCTTGGCGGGATTCAGTGGGGTGTCGCGCTAAATGAGCGCGACGATGAGCGCCGGAGCCCCTGGGTGATGGGCATCAGTATTTTTCCTTCACTAATTGCATGGAGCGCACTTTTGCAACCCAATGTGACATGGGGGATTGGCATTGTGATGGCGGGCCTCCTCAGTGCCCTTGTGGTTGACGGATACCTGGTGCGCATGGGCATGGTGGCCAACTGGTTTTGGAGCCTGCGACGGTGGATCACTGCGGCGGCGTTTAGCTTTTTGGCCATCGCACTCTTAATGCACTAACGGCAGCATAAAACGCGCGATCAACCGTTGCTTCCAGTCAAAGTCCATGCGGTGCTCTACCACACGGCGTGCCAGAGCATAGGCATGAATCATGTGCGGGGTGTCTTCACATGCCTCGCATACGAGAATAGCCAGATGCTGCGGTTGCCCATCAAACATAAACAGTCCCACCGTAACCATCGGCGGGATAGCGTGACATGCCACGGGTAATAAATGACGCTCTAACGCTGCGTGAAGGGCCGCGCCATCCGGCTGCCGGCTGTAACCGCGCGCATCGCACATCGCCAGCGGCACCCCATGCCGATCGACCAGCGCAAGCGCCTGCGCGATGCCGATCAGCAGGCCCAGACAATCGACGCCTCCGGGGTCGAAATGCGTCGCTTTGCGTCGCCCCTGATGGGCAAACCGAGTACCGATCCAGCGGCGCGCTTCCGCTATGACATGCTGAGAGGTAACCATCGCGCCAGTTCAGCGGAGGCCAGCCCGGCCCGGAAGAGGCGCTGATGAAGACTCATGCTGCGTCTTCTGATTTTTCCTTCTGGGGACGGAAATGGGTACGCATGGCCGGACGCCCGAACAAAGGCCGCTGACCCAGCGTCTTGGCGTAGGCCCACACGAGCGCGGACATCACGACAATTGACATCCCAAATACCCAGATGGTCGCCCCGAGGGTTTTATCGCCATAAATGCCAATCAGGCAGGCCGAAATGAAAATGGCCATGGCGATCAGAAAACCCAGCACTTGCCCAAGTAAAGTGCTGATCATATGAACGCGCAAAGCGCGTGCTTCCCATTCATGGCGATGTTTTTGTTCACGCTCAAACATGCCAATGATTTTCTCTGCGGAGCCCTCCACCACGTAGTTATAACTCTCCAGCACTTCGGGGCTGGGGAGGACCTCGATGGTTTTACGCGGCGGCGCGGGCGTGCGCGTCCCACGGCGATCCTGCTCTCGCGGGCGATGACGATCCTGATCATTCGGCATGGGATTCCTCTTCATCCTGATTCATAGCACTGGCAACATCCTTACCGATTCGCAACCAGTCACCTCGTAAAGCCTCTGCCGAATTGCGATACGGAGAGCGGTAGAGCGGTGAGGAAATGACCGTCACCGCGCTGCCAAGACTGGACAAGATTCCTAGGAAAAGTCGCCACATATTCTTTTACTATACGCCTTTGCCTCATGGGCTCCCACATCTTTTGTATGAAACCCCTCTAACGTAAGCATTCCAGTTCGCCATCGGCACTCTGTGGTCACATGAATCCCGACTGTGGCGCGCATTTTTCCCTTCCGGGCAGCCTTCAGGCCTTATCAGATGACATTCCTTAAGGGAGAGAGGCATGAAAACACTACCCCCCGCCTTTGCCGCGCATCTGGCCAGCGAAACTGCGACGCTGGCGACATGCTGGAAAATCACCCGGCGCGATGGGCACATACTGGGCTTCACCAACCATGACGCAGATCTGGTGATTGATGCTCAACTCTATCAGGCGTCGTCGGGCTTTACCGCGACGGCAGTAGCCACCTCAGCCACCCTGAGTGCGGATGATCTGGATGTGGAAGGCGTATTGGATGCCGAGGCCATCAGCGAAGCCGACCTGATGGCCGGTCTGTATGATTATGCAGAGGTGGAAGTGTTTGAGGTGAATTATACCGATCCGGCACAGGGCCGCCTGCCCCTCACCTTTGGCTGGCTGGGCGAAGTCAGCGTGCGCGACGGACGCTTTGTGGCGGAAATCCGCAGCCTGAGCCAGCGCCTGCAGCAACGCATCGGCGAGCTTTACAGCCCCACCTGCCGCGCCAGCCTGGGCGATAGCCGGTGCAAGGTCAACATGGCCAGCCGCCGCTTCAGCGGTAGCGTCACGGGCGCACCCTCGCGCCATGAGCTGACGGATACGGCACGCAGCGAACCGGCCGGGCGTTTTGCCTATGGAAAACTCACCTTCACCAGCGGGGCCAACAACGGACTAAGTATGGAAGTGCGCGAATACACGCCAGGCAAGATCACGCTGGCGCTTCCCATGCCGCATCCGTGCAGTATCGGTGACACCTACCTGATTGAAGAAGGCTGCGACCGCCTGTTTTCCACCTGCATCAACCGCTTTGCCAATGCGGTGAATTTCCGCGGCGAGCCGCATGTGCCCGGGCTTGACCGCATGCTGGAGACGTCCGCCACGCGCAGCACGTGGTAACCCGGCTCACCCCTGACCTCGAAAGGCCTGCCTATGTTTTGCGATGTGCGTTTTCCCGATGATATTTCCTATGGCTCCAGCGGCGGGCCGGGCTATTCCACCAGCATTGTGGCCACCGAAGGCGGGCATGAAAAACGCAACGCCCGCTGGCAGCAGGCCCGCGCCCGCTACAACGTAGCGCATGGTGTAAAAACCCGCGCGCAGCTGGAGGCCTTACTCGCCTTCTTTCGCGCCCGCAAAGGCCGCGCCCATGGCTTTCGATTCAAAGACTGGAGCGATTTTCAAGGCACCGCGCAACCGCTCGGCACCGGCGATGGCAACCGCACGGATTTCCCGCTGGTCAAAACCTACAGCAGCGGCGGCGAAAGCGAGATCCGCCTCATCCGCAAGCCGGTCGCCGGGACGGTGCGGGTCTATGTCAACGGCGCGCTGGTGCAAGTGGGAGTAAGCGTGGATAGCGCCACCGGCATCGTGCATTTCACGGCAGCCCCGGCCAACGGTACCGTGATCACGGCGGATTACGAGTTCGATGTGCCGGTGCGCTTTGATACGGATATGCTCAGCGCGTCACTGGATGCGTACGGCGTGCATAGCTGGATGGATATTCCGCTGGTGGAAATCCGGGTGTGAGCCGCTAGAGTCATCGGCCCTGCAACTGTGAGTCTTGATATCCCGGCCCCCGAAGCCCTGGGTCAGGAAATATATGGCGAGATCCAGCAATGCGCGTGGTGGGTGATCCACAACGCCCACACAGGCACCCTCCCCCGTCCTGCGGACCGGCGCAGCTTATCTCTTTGACAGGCTCCGGCGTATGCGTCATCTCCTTATCACCTTGCCCCGGCGCGGAAAAAGGTACTGGCTTTTTAGGACCCACATAACCCCTTTTTCCCATAAGTGGCTCAGACGATAGAGGGGTTGGTGTCTCTTTAAGATTACTCATGTTTCTCTACTCTTTTTTTATGGTTATGCGCCCCGCTGAACGGGTGCGAGGCTGTTATCAATGGCGGCCCGCGCTTCGATCACCTGACGGGTGAACGCCCCCACCACGGGGCGGGCGGGCTGTTGACCGCCCTCCCCAGCGGCCCCCTCGGCGCGCGCATTATCATTCACGGCCGCGTCATCCTTCACAATCCCACCCGTTGCACTACGCCGGCGATCACCCCTCGGCTGGCGACGGCGCAGCGGCAAGGTTGTCAGCACAACGGGCGCTTCTCCCACCAGCTGGCGCACGTTCACTCCTTGCAGGCTCAGCGGCGACATGTGATTGTAGTTAATCGCACTGGCCAACATTCCCGATTTACTCCACAGGTTTGGCTCGACCCGGCGGAAAAATTCAATCCGCTCTTCCGGCTCCATGTTCATTACGTCGATGCCGTCATTCTGCAATTCCAGATGTTTCTGAAAATCATGATCCATCCTCACGAACGCGGTGAAGACTTCCAGCTGGCTCACCGGTTCACCCGCCTTCCATTTTTTGCTGAGCTCGGCGAGGTAGCTATGCGCGGAGGGTTCATCATCACGGCCAAGCACCGCCCCACCGGTTTTTTCCACCGCCCAGGGAATCGCGCAGGCGGCAGCAAGGCCCACCGGGCCGCCGATCATGGCCCCGGCCAGCATCCCCGCCCCACCGCTCGCCACGGAAATCACCGGGCTGGAGGACTGATTATTCTCAATGCGATTCAGCTCTTTGAGCAATTCGGGGTGGCTGTCTTTATGACGCTCGGCAAACTCACGCAACGCGTCACGATCCACCTGCTCCGCCGGAATCCCCAGCGCCGAAGCGGCTTCGTTGCGGTATTCGTTCAGCAGATCTATGATCTTTTCCTGTGCTTCATGGTTTGCGGCGAGCATGCCCAGCCCTGCACCGGCTACGGCGGTCAAGGGGCTCGCCTTGAATCCCCACGCAAGACTGGCTCCAGCCTTGAGACCAAGGCCCTTGTAATCCATGCCCTTCTCCGCCACCGGCGGCGCGACCACGCCGGCATTGGCAGGATGAATCACCAGCGGTGCGCCCACCTGATACCCCGGCGGAACGGCTAACGTATATCCGCGAATCGTAGGAGGCGACTGCACCGGGGCCGAAGCATACTGAGCGGCGGGAGGCTGGTAAGGAGCAGTGGGGGGCGGCATGTCCATGACGGTTCTGCCTCCTGCCTAACTACCGACCGCAACAGCCGCGGCCTGACCGAGGCGTCCTTCATGCAGCATCGCGCCGACCTGCGCCGTGGGAATGGCGGCAGAGGCATCAGGCATGGCAGTGACCGTGGCAGGTGCTGGCTTCGCTACCACCACCGTGGGTGCCTGGCCTGTCACGGCTTGTGTAAATTTGCCGACCACCGGCTTCGGCTCGGCGGCGGCGGGAGCCACCGCAGTGGACGCGGGCGCCGGGGCTTTAGGCGCACTCATCTGCTGCTTGATCGCGGCAGCGCGGGTATCCAGTCCCCCCATGGCCACATCCTGTAACAGCTGCTTGGGAGAAAAATTCCCATCCATATATTGCTGACAGACCGCTTGCATCAACGCACCGTCCATGCTCACGTCCTTAAGATGGTTCGGCAGAGCCATACCCAGCAGTGATGCATAGTGCGCCGTTGTCAGCTTCTGCCCTTTGGCATGGGCCTCACTTAGCGCATGATAAACGTGCGGAAAGCTATTACGTGGGAACACAATTTCCGACGCTGTGGTGCCTAACATCTGCACACCAATCACCGGCACCATCGCCATCAGCCCGCCGCCTTTGAGCATACGCAAGCTAAGGCCCGTACTGGCGGCATTGATCGCACCGTTGAGCATCGCATAGCGACCGGAGGCCTTGTTGGCATGTGAAATCACCTCTCGCATTTCACGCGAAAGGGGCGTATCAGGCAGTCCCTGCAAATCGCTCGCGAGGTTTGCTACGCCTATCTTATCTTCGTGACGCTGACGGAGCGTTTTGGCGGCGGCGGCAGCCCCCATGGCAACAAACGCCCCTGCCATCAGCCCTTGACTGAGCGGAACTTTCTTCAAAGCCTCCGGCATCTTGGCAATAGAGGTTCCCAGATTTTGCCAGCCGGTGGCGCGGGTAAACCAGCTCTCCGCCTTACCCGTGGCTTTGGCCACCGTTGCGGCGCGGCTCTGCAATGCATTGACCGTGGCCGTCAGAGAGGGCGAAGGGTTTTTAATCCCCGCTACATGCTCGCTCAATTCCTGAACCGCGGCACGTAACTCACCAACCTTATGCTTAATATTAGCCGATGCAAGACCATGCCCAGCCGTACCTACCAGCGGCGTTAAAGCACGGACGCTATCGCTCAATCGGGCCGCATGCGAGGCAGGAATGGATGACCCGCTGGTCAGCACCAGATTCTCAAGTTGGCTCAAGGCTGGCACCGCTTTATGAGCGATAAAACCATTTGCACGGTCTCTACATAGCCGCTCAAACCAGCTAAGTGGCTGGCCGGGAAGCCTGTTCACTCGATGAACAACCCCCTGCACCACGTTCCCCACGCGTGTGGCCATGGTCTCTC
>DBAU01000074.1:0-8039 GCA_002291845.1 Alphaproteobacteria bacterium UBA1002
TGATTACTTCCTAACTCTTTGTTCTTCCAAACTTACTTCCAACTCCACGCCGTGTCGCTCAAGGCATTACGAATGCGATGCTCTACCAGCTGAGCTAAGTCGGCCCTGACAGAATGCTAGGAAGTAGCCGTTTTGCTTCAGGATGGCAACCGTTTTGATGGAGGGCATAGGGTGGCATGCTGGGTCCTTTTGCCACCCCAATCGCCCGTCGTCTGCCTGAATGGGGATCATAGCCAGAATACCTGATCCGGATGCCTAACGCGCTGATTTGACGAAAATCCGATCTATTTTTAACGTTTCCTTCAGCCCTTCTGGCTATGCTACACTATGTTTAGTCGGGAGGCATGATGAACGTATTTGGCATAGCCGTCAGTGGAATGAATGCCGCGCAGACGCGTCTGGGGAACAGCGCCAATAACGTGGCGAATCTGCAGAGCACCTCCAGCAACGTCAACGGCCAGCCGGTAGGCCGTGCCTACCAGCCCACCGATGTCACGCAGCGCGCCATCGAGCCGACGGGCGGGGTGGAGACCTCGCTGCGCACCCGCGACCCAGCCACCATTCCCGTATACGCACCGGAGAATTCAGCGGCTGATGCCAATGGTATCGTCGAATTTCCCAACGTGAATCTGGAAGAAGAAGTCGTGCAACAGCAGCTCGCCAGCTATGACTTCAAAGCCAATGCAAAGGTCATACAGACGCAAGACGAGATGCTAGACCGTCTTCTCGACATGACGGCCTGAGCGCCAGGCATAGCTGCCGCGAAGCTTTAGACCGGCTCAACGGCTACCACTTCCGGAATATAATGCTTCAGCATGTTCTCGATGCCGCTTTTCAGGGTGGCAGTAGAGGAGGGGCAGCCGGAGCAGGAGCCGTGCATCTCCAGCTTCACCACGCCGTCTTCGTAGGAATGGAACACGATATCGCCACCATCCATCGCCACGGCGGGCCGTACGCGGGTTTCAATCAGCTCTTTGATTTCCTTGACGATGGCGGAGTCCTCATCCGATGCCTCGCCCCCCGCAGAAGCGGAGCGCGTTTTGGCGCGGATGACTTCGCCGCCGCTGACGAAGAAATCCATAATGGTGGTAAGCAGCTCGGCTTTCAGCACATCCCAGTCAGCGGTTTCTTGCTTGGTCACGGTCACGAAATCCGCACCGAGGAATACCGCCGAAACCTCGTCAATTTTGAATAGCGCAGAAGCGAGCGGGGACTCCTCCGCTAGCTTGGCATCGGTATAGAACGCCGTTCCCTGCGGCATCACCGGCACGCCGGGCAGAAACTTCATGGTCTGCGGATTCGGGGTCGGTTCGGTCTGGATGAACATGAATGGGGCTCCTCAATGCCTGCGGGAAATAGTCAAGAATTCGCGGTTTGGCAAGGGAGAAGGTGGTAAATGCTTGTCAGTCGGGCGACAGAGCATGCCGCCAGGCGCGGGGCTTTGGGGCTGCTTTTCCCAAGGCCTCTCGTGGCGGGTGCTATGCTTCCGCCTTCCTGCGTTTGTCCCGGAACTTCTTCGCCCCATCCACTTTCTCATAAAACGGCGCGCGCGTGGTGGCCAGTGCATAGGGGGCAACATCCTCGGCGATGGTGCTGCCTGCGCCGACAATCGCACCATCACCGACTTTGACGGGGGCCACCAGCGCGGTGTTTGAGCCGATAAAGGCGCCGTTGCCGATCACCGTCTGGAACTTGGAGAAGCCGTCATAATTGCAGGTGATGGTGCCCGCGCCGATATTGGCCCCGCTGCCCACCACCGCGTCGCCGATGTAACTCAGATGATTGGCTTTGGCGTGGGGGTGTAGGGTAGATTTTTTGATTTCCACGAAATTACCCACATGCACGTCATCCATCAGCACCGCGCCGGGGCGCAGGCGGGCGAATGGGCCGACGACCGAACCGCGCCCCACCTTCGCCCCCGCAAGGTGGCTGAAGGCGCGGATTTCCACCTCGTCCTCCACCACCACGCCGGGGCCGAAGAAGACCTGCGGCTCGATGATGACGTCCTGCCCGATCTGCGTGTCAGCGGCGAAGAACACACTCGCCGGGTCAATGAGCGTGGCGCCGTGTGCCATCGCCCAGCGGCGTAGGCGGATCTGCATCTCGGCTTCCGCCACGGCCAGCTCCTCGCGAGAGTTCACACCCAGCAGCTCCTGCTCATCGGCTTCCTCCACCACGCAATGTAGCCCCTCTGCATTTGCAATGGCCACCAGGTCGGTGAGGTAATACTCGCCCTTGGCGTTGTCATTCTTCACCTGTTTCAGCAGCTCGAAGATGCGGCCTTTGGCCACCGCCATGACGCCGGAATTACATAAATTGATGTCGCGCTCTTCCCAGCTGGCGTCTTTATATTCCACGATGCGCTGCAGCCGGTCGTTCTCATCGACGATGAGGCGGCCATATTCTTTGGGGTCGTAGCAGCGCATGCCGAGAATCGCGAGGTCCGCGCGCTCCAGCCGCTTGAGCAGCCGCGCGATGGTCTGCGGGCGGATCAGCGGCGTATCCCCGTACAGCACAACATGCGCGCAGTCGCGCTGGGTAATGACATCCTCCGCGCAGCGCACGGCATGCCCCGTGCCTAGCTGGTCTTTCTGTACCGCGATGCGGCAGCCGGGCAGGGTGTCTTTAGCTATATCGGCCACCGTTTCCATCTGCGGGCCGATGACGACCACCGTTTCCTGCGCCTCCAGTGCGCGGGCCTTTTGCAGCACATGCCACAGCATAGGGAAGCCGGCGACGCCATGCAGCACCTTCGGCAGGTGTGACTTCATCCGCGTGCCTTTGCCAGCGGCAAGAATAATGGCGGAGAAGGAAGGGATATCAGCGAGGCTCATGGTATGATGGGTGTGTTGTTCATAGATTCGGCGCCATTCATAGGATAATGTCCTATCGAGGGGGACAGGAATCATGCTCCGTAATAGCGTGCACAGACCGTAAAACGCGGACAAGTCTTCGGCAAGTCCAAACTAAACCGTGATCCCGTCAATGATGGGGAGCACAGACGAAGGAGTTGTTATGGAACCGATTACCTTGATGCTCGCAGGAACCACAGCCCTTGCCGCGGGGGGGCTTTTGTGGAGCCTGCGTCAGCAGGCTCGCCAGCAGTCAGAGTTACGGCTGCTACGCGATGAGTTGCTGCGAACCTCTAATGAATGTGCTGCGGCACAGGCTTCCCGCGCGCCATTGGAAGAGGAGCGTGACCTGCTCAAGGATGATCTGGAGGGCCTGCGCGAACGCTACACCGCCGCGGAGCGTGATAACGCCACCCTGCGTGAGAAGGTCAAGCAGATGGAAGCCCGCCGCGCGGAGTGGGAGCAGGAAAAGCAGCAGATGATTGAACTGGCACGCTCCGGGGCGATCGGGGTGGCCAATGACATGTTCAATAGGTTGATGGAAGGCCACAAACGCGAGAACGAGGAAGCCAAGAAGCAGACGCAGGAAATCACCGCCAAGCTTTTGGAGAACGTGACCGGGATTGCCACCCGGGTGGAAGCGATGAAAGAAAAAACAGAATCAGTGACCGGCAAGATGGACCTCGTCATGCGTGCGCTGACCAATCCGGGCGGTGCCGGCAAGATGGCCGAGGTGGGGCTCGAGAACCAGCTGAAGGAGCTTGGCTTTGAGCCGAAACGCGACTTTGTGATGCAGTACCATATCGCGGGTGAGGATGGAGCGGGGGCACTGCGCCCGGATGCGGTGATCTTCCTGCCGCAGAACATGGTGATCGTGGTGGATTCCAAAGCCTCCAAATTCATGCTGGAGCTGGAGCAAGCCACCGGCAGCGAGCGTGAGCAGGAAGTGTTTGCCCAGTTCCAAAAATCGATGCGCGAGCATGCCAAGGCACTGGCCAGCAAGGATTACCGCAGCGCCATCCTGGAGTGCTATAAACGGGCGGGTAAAGGTGCACAGATCGACTCCGTGATCAGCCTGATGTATTTCCCCGGCGAGGCCCTGATTGAGCGGCTGAGAAACTGCGATAAAAACGTCTGCGAGTACTTGCAAAAATCTGGCATTGCCTTGGTCGGCCCGACCACAATTTATGGCTATTTTGCCCTGGCCCATACACGCCTCGCCGAAGCCCAGCGGCAGGAGAATCAGGAGAAGATTGTGCAGGACGTTGCCGACCTCATGGAGAGCGTCATCAACGCGCTCTCTGGTATGGATAAGCTGGGCCGCGGCATTCAATCCGTCGCTGAGGCCTACAAATCCATGACCGGCACATTGAACCAGCGGGTGCTGCCACGCATGCGTCGCCTCGCGGGTCACGGCGTGAAGCCTGCCAAGAATAAGGACATCCCTGCTCCGCTGCCTGTCTTCGACGTCCACCGCAGCGAGATGACGCTGACACTCGAAGCCGAGGAGGCAGAAGGGGAGAAGGTCGTCGCGATTACGGCGGGCTAAATGAAAAGACCGGGTCGATTGCCCGCGACCCGGCCTAGGAGAGAACCGACATTCCGCTTGCTGAGCAGGGCTAAACAAGTGTGGTGGGCTAAGATTAACCTAGGTAAGGCCGCATAAAGAAGCCATCAGGTGATGAAAGGCGTCAGACGCGGCGGCCTAATGCTGCTCCCGCGTGGCGGCAAAGCTTAGATCCGGCCAATCCTGCTGGATGCGCGCGAGGTGCCAGCTATTGGGCGCGAGGTAGGTGAGGTCGCCATGGGCGTCCTCGGCGCAATCAAACTTGTGCTTCTCGCGGAATTTCTCCAGTGACGCTTTTGGCCCTGATACCCAGCGGGCGGTGGCGTAATTCACCTGCTCGAAGCGGGCTTCCACGCCGTATTCGCCTTTGATGCGGTCGGCAATCACGTCAAATTGCAGCGGGCCGACGACCCCGATGATCCAATCCGAGCCCATCAGCGGCTTGAAGAGCTGGCTTGCACCTTCCTCGGAGAGCTGTTCCAGCCCTTTTTTCAATTGCTTGGATTTCAGCGGGTCGGCCAGCACGGCGCGGCGGAACACTTCCGGCGCAAAGCTCGGCACGCCCTTGAAGGTTAGCGTTTCCTTCTCAGTCAGCGTATCGCCAATGCGCAGCGTGCCGTGGCCGGGGATGCCGATGATGTCACCGGGCCAGGCCTCCTCGGCCAGCTCGCGCTCAGCGGCCAGAAACATCACCGGGTTGGTGAGCGAGAGAATCTTGTCCGAGCGCACATGGCGCACCTTCATGCCGCGCGTGTATTTGCCGGAGCAGATGCGTGCAAACGCGATGCGGTCGCGGTGGTTCTTGTCCATGTTCGCCTGCACCTTGAAGACGAAAGCGGAAAAGTTCGGCTCCTCCGGCTTTACCTCGCGCTCGGCGGCGGCCTGCGGGCGCGGGGCAGGAGCGAGGTCGATCAGTGCCTGTAGCAGTTCGCGCACGCCGAAATTGAAGATGGCGCTGCCGAAAAATACAGGGGTTAGGTGGCCTTCCAAATATGACTGTCCATTGAACGCCGGGCATAATTCGCGCACCATGGCGACCTGCTCGCGGAAGTCGGCAATCTCTCCTTCGCTGGCGATCTCAGCGAGGCGCGGGTCATCGATGCCGGAGAGTTTTTCGCCGGTGGCAATCCGCTCGCCGTCCTTGGCGTCGAAGCGGAAGAAGCTGTCATGGCGCAGGTCGTAGCAGCCCTTGAAGCGCTCGCCGGAGCCGATGGGCCAGGTCAGCGGCGCGGTATCCAGCGCCAGCGTGGAGGCGATGTCGTCGAGCAGCTCGAAATTGTCGCGTGCCTCGCGGTCCATCTTGTTGATGAAGGTGATGACGGGGATGTCGCGCAGGCGGCAGACCTCGAACAGCTTGCGCGTCTGCTCCTCGATGCCCTTGGCGGCGTCAAGCACCATCACGGCGGAATCCACCGCGGTGAGGGTGCGGTAGGTGTCCTCGGAGAAGTCCTTGTGGCCGGGCGTATCGAGCAGGTTGATGGTGTGGCCGCCATACTCGAACGTCATCACCGACGCCGAGACGGAAATCCCCCGCTGCTGCTCAATCGACAGAAAGTCTGACCGTGCGCTGCGCCCTTCCTTCTTCGCCTTCACCGCCCCCGCGAGGTGAATCGCCCCCCCAAACAGCAACAGCTTCTCGGTGAGCGTCGTCTTCCCCGCATCTGGGTGGGAGATGATGGCAAACGTGCGGCGGGTGGTGTGGGGCAGGGGCATGCAGTGGTCAGTGGCCAGAGTTCAGAGTTCAGTGGTTTAGCATAAAAACCCTGTCATTCCAGCGAAAGCTGGAATCCGGGTTAGTGTTCGGCTGTACCTCACTTGCCCGGAACAACAAGTGCCTAATAGCCATGTTATTCCCGTGTCGAGCGCACGATTTGTCACATAAAATTCACACTATTTTTTTGATGATTGAGCTACTTACAGCATGATTATTTTAAGGAAATCTTCATGGCTTCTCCAGATTTAGCTAATCGTGATATACGCGAGGTTTTAAAAACTACGTTTAACATTGATCCGCCGAAGCCGCTTTTTCTGCGGGAAGAATCCAAGGATCCGCGGAAAAGTTGCGGGAACTGGCATATCTCCCATCACAGAGAACAATCCTCTGTTTTCCGTGCTGGAAATTGGCTCTCGTATTCTCCTTCATGCATGACGGCGGCTCAGATAAGAGACCTCCGCGAGACCATGAATGAAGCCATTAAAAAGGCCGCTTTGCAAAAAAATATTGAAATTCCGCCAGAGGCTTTATTTTCACACGGCTTGCGACTGTTTCATGGAAGAGATCCCTCTTGGGCTGACTTTCGAATCGCGATCTCGGAAGAAGGACTTAAATTCTTAGGCAAACACGACATCCTGCCGGATTTAAGTCAAGTGATGGCGCATGCAGAACATCAGAAATCACGTGTACTGCGCGATATTACTCATTTGGAAAACCGTATTATCAAAGCTTCAGGCCATCCCGGTTGGTCCAGAGCCTACAAAGATTATTATACTGCTGATTCCCTAAGCAGATCTCCCTGTCTACAATTGCCCATCCCGATTCGTCATCCTGACACCGTTCGTGATCAGGAAGCAGAAATTTTCAATCTATGTAATCAGCTTAATGAAGGGCTGAGTGAGGTTGCTGAGGTTAAATTCAGACCCTCGCGCGAAGATCGCGACGGTCTTGATTCGGCTTATATAGAAATTTTTGCAAGGAACATGAGCGATTTAACAAAGGCTGTCGAACGCCTGGAGGGTGATCTTGCAGAACACCTCAGGGAAATGGCGCGCAGGGCGGTGCTGCTTGAGGAACCTTACTCCACACTTCGTCGTCGCGCTCCGTTTCAAGGCATGTCTTCTGATCGTCGTTTATCGACTCAAAAATCTTTAGAACACAATGCCCGGTTTCATCCAGATCCTGAACCTCCGTTAGAGCCTGTGTCTGATCAGCTTGTCCATTTTGCGGTGGATAGTTGGCATAATGCATCAACAACCGAAAGCTGGTTACAAAAATTAGTTAAAATTGCGGGAGAAGCTGAAGAAACGAAAGATCCCTCGGCGTCACCAAAAGATGCCATTTTGAGAAGCGGCCGCGCCAAGCGTGTGCTGAAGCTTTTGGGTGATTATTATCCTGCGCTGTCTGAGAATATCCGTCAGTTGACTGAGACTTCCCGATCTCCCCAGCGGTAACACGCCTAAAGCGGCAACCGTGCCTTCAACGCCGCCCCCAGCGTCCCGTCATCCAGATAATCTAGCTCGCCGCCCAGCGGGATGCCTTGGGCGAGGCGGGTGATGTTGACGTTGGCGTCCTTCAGGCGTTCGGTGAGGTAGTGGGCGGTGGTTTGACCCTATCGGATCAGAATAATCTCAGCGTCCAATGTCAATCTGCTCCATGCTTTGTCCGCCGTAAGCACAGGAACACCACGTTGCATGGCCAGGGCAAGGCAGGCGCGGTCACCCAGCGAAAGGCCATGCGCGGCGGTCAGGGGAACCAGTTGCGCGGCGGCCAGTGCCTGTTCCTCATCAAACGCCGTGACGTCAATGGCGAGTTCACCTAGCAAGGACGCCACCTGATCGGCGGGTAGCCCGCGGGCGACCAGATGCGAGGCGACCTCCGCCCAGTTCACCGCCGACATGGTGGC
>DBAU01000074.1:8356-8866 GCA_002291845.1 Alphaproteobacteria bacterium UBA1002
AGTTCACCGCCGACATGGTGGCGTTCGGCAAATACAGGGCGACTTGTGCCGCGCCCTGTTCTTCTTTCAGCAGGGCGATGAGTGCCGAGGCATCCAGGATAACGGCGTCGCTCATCGGCTAGGCGCCTGAGTCCTCACGCCGGGATGCCAGAAAATCCTCGACGCTGAGAGCGACCTTGTTTTCCTTGAGGGCTGCGCGCAGACGCTCCAAGGCCTTCGTTTGCTGAAACAGGCGAAGCTCGCCATTCTGAAGGCGTATCACCAGTTCATCACCTGGTTGCACGCCCAGCGCCTTGCGGTAGGAAGCGGGAATGATGACGCGCCCCCCTTCGCCGATACGTATACGCTGTTCTTGCATGGTATAACCTCCAACGTATGTCATTAAATAGAATTATGACAGATTTTGCTAAATGTGGCAATCTTTGTCTGGAGTGGCAAAAGTCGATCTTTGATGCTGTTGTCACCCTGAACGTGTTTCAGGGGCTATGTGAAAAGATGCTGAAACAAGTT
>DBAU01000107.1 GCA_002291845.1 Alphaproteobacteria bacterium UBA1002
CTGGTGTCACGGATGCGTTACGCACAGGTTGCCGCAACGCGGTCGCCCAAGGATTACCATGCATTTCCTCAACCGCTGTTTGCAGCCGCTGTTTTAGTTCGTCATTACGCACAGCCAGCACATCATCACGACTTAAGAATCCGGACACATAATCAATCAAATGACTCTGCATGGCTTGCGGTTGACGCGCAATGGTTTCCGCAGACATCGAGATGACCGTATCATCAACACTTTTATCACTTTTGATGCCACTGCCGTGCCCTTTTGAAGAGATCGACATCAGGATTTCGGCAAGCACGTTGGATCCAACAAAGATACCACGCCACAACACTGTTTTACGCCGCTCATTGTTGCCATTAACGTGAGCAATCGCTGTGCTAACAGCATGACAGAACGTGCTCACCATGTATCCGGCGGCTGTCACAGATAGCGGATGCGCCTGAACCCATTCCCAGCTACTACCAAGGAAACCTTCCTTTTTCTTATCAGGATCCGGCGCCTTTTCTTTCACCAGCGTGCCGAATAATCCCGCTGTTAGGGTGGTAGCACCCAGCCCGATATCCATCCAGCTTTCATGCTTGTGGTGTTTTTCTGTATCTGCCACCGCCAGCGCATGCACCGGGCTGCCAGCTGCCAACTTGTCGACATCTTGTTGTAAGAGTGCCTTTTTTGGTGCACTCATTTTGCTATCTGCTTGAAGCTCTTTGCGGAAGGCCTCAGCCATGGCTCCACTGTGCGATACCTTAGGTACCTTTGCGTTGAGCGTACGGGTTACCTTCCGTAAGTATTCTAGCTCGCCAGTATGATGTTCAATCGCGTCCACCTCAAAATGACGCAGCCACTGCCCCCCCTCTATTTTCTCCAAACCGCTGGTTACCAGCCGTTTCAATTCACCCGTGGCCGAGGGAAGCAGGCCTTTCAATTGTACCGCCTGTTCGTTCAGTTTACTGTTATAGTGGGCTACATTATTTGCAAAGGTTTGCACGTCAATTGGGCTACGCAGCTTCTTGTGTGAGGCTAGCGCGATTGACAGCCCCGCCATGGCATAAAATAAATTCATCATCTCCGCAGGATAATGGCGAAGAACCTCATCTGCCCGCTCAAGTTTTCCCTGAGATGGTTGATGACTTACCTGCTGAAGGGGGGAATTCGAGTCCAGCGTGATCTGCTGGTCGCGCATATGCGCAGCCATACGCTTGGAAATATCTTTAATGTGAAGATCAGATGGATCTTTACGACCGAAAATCAAGGAAGATAGGGTGCCTAGAGAATAAAACGCGCCAGCCGAAAAATCTAGCGGACTGGCACCCTTATATCCATAACGCATAAAGGCAAGATCACCGACCACAAAGCTGGCGCCGGCTGCTTGCAGTGTGTGCTTACGGAATTTATCGAGCGGGCTGATATAATCCTCCTGCTCAACAACCTTCTCACGTGCCCCACTGATCCAACGGCCTTCCGCGCAGATACGGGTTAACTGCAGCTCATCCTTAAAGCCGCGAACCTCTAAGACGGGCTTCCCATTAAAACTGGTTGGTACGCATTGCAGTCCTTGGCCAACAAGGCTGGATTGAATCTCTCGCAATAACGACTCGTCAATCATTGCCCGTGCATGAAGGTAGGCACGTACCGCGCCTCCTTCCGTTTTACGCACTGTAATTTCATCGATAATCGGGGACGAGGCGTAGCGAAAAACGGCCAAAATAGCCCTCCTGATGATCAAATTAGTAACACAATGAGCAAGCTAACAAAGTTTCATGACAATATTATTGCAGAATTCCTAAAAGATACGCGTTTAAATAAGAAAAGATTAGGCTTTTAGATGGCATGGAGGTATGCTTGGATTTCATCTAACCTATTGTCCTAATTATTTTTATGCATGATGAACGCTACATTCAGCAATGCGCTAAGGACCTCATTAATGAGTTTGGGGATGAAGCCGAACGTGTCGCGGAGCAAAAAATGCTGGCCCTCATGCAGCGAAATGAGACCAAAGAGGCCGGCTTGTGGCTTTCGGTGATGTATGAAATTCACCGCTGTGAGTCGCAGAGCATACATTAAAAAATCATGCTCTTTCTGGATGCCCTACACAATACCCGAAAATATGGTCCTGCGCTGACCACGCATGATATTTTGAAAGCTTTCGCCATCGTGCTGATGGTGGTGGATCATGTTGGCTATGTCTTTTTTCCTGAAGATGTGTGGTGGCGGGTTTTTGGTCGCATGTGCGTACCGATCTGGTTTTTTCTGGTGGGATACGCCTCACCACGACGGTTTCCCGATGAGCTTATTACCTTAGGGGCTATGCTTTTGGTCACCGATCTGTGGGTTGGAGAGAGGGCTTTGCCGCTCAATATTTTTGCAACCATCCTTGCCGCGCGTTTGTATGTGGCGTACGCGGAGCGCATCGTGCAGGACGGGGTGGCTCTGGCAACCATGTTCACGATTTCCGCGGTGCTGCTCCCCCTGAGCTTGGTGCTTTTTGAGTATGGATCACAGGTTTTTCCACTGTCGCTGGCTGGATTTTATTACCGTCATTATCGCCATCATTGGCTTGCGCCTGTGTCACTTGGGGTGGCGTGGGCCTTCTTCTGCGCCGCACAATATGTGTTTTTCCATTTTAGTGATCTGCAGGGCCTTATCATGGCATCTGGCTGCGGATTGGTCTGCCTCACCTTACATCACCATCATTTAAAGCCACTGCCTTCTACCCTGGGGCGTTGGTACAGCATGCCCGTAGCCCTGTTTGCACGGAACTCCCATTATGTATACACGCTGCATTTAATGGCTTTTTTATTGGGAAGGGCGTGGTGGAATCACACCTCACCGTTTGGGCCCATGCCCTAAGCCATCCAACCCTTCAATAACACTCAGGCAGCAATCAACTGGCGAACACGCGCAATGGCCGCTTCGCCTTTACTACCATCCGGGCCACCGCCCTGCGCCATCTCAGGCTTGCCCCCGCCGCCTTGACCACCAAGCTCAAGCACCGCTTGCTTTACTAAATCAGCGGCATTTATTCGTGCAGAAAGCTCTTTGCTAACAGCAACCACAAGGGAGCCCTTTCCCTCAAATGCCGAGGAAATCACAACCACACCCTGAGTCAGCGGCTTGAGGA
>DBAU01000061.1 GCA_002291845.1 Alphaproteobacteria bacterium UBA1002
AAAAAACAGTATTGAATCCATCCTATTTTCATGGAGACAGTCTAACTTTAGATTTTGCTCTTGCTAGTTGCGCGCAGTTTGGAATTGCATCCCTATTTATTTTTCAGTTTATCTGGCCTGAAAAATTCCAGTTGTTGGGTGTTACTGAAGAATTGTTTTTCTTAAAAAAATGGTTCAAATTAACAAATGATTAGACTCTACGGATAAAGCATCACGCTTGTCCAGGTGCCGCCTGCTTCACGGGTGAATACACGGCGCTCATGCAGCCGGTAGGGCTGCTGAATCCAGAACTCGATCTCCGTAGGTACCAGCCGCCAGCCGCCCCAATGTTCTGGACGAGGAATGGGATCAACTGATTCGAACTTGAGCGTATTGGCATGCAATTCCTGCTCGAACTGCTCGCGGGTTTCCAGCGGGCGTGATTGCTTGGATGTCCAGGCACCAATTTGCTTCTCACGTCCCCGCGTGGCAAAATACGCATCCGACATTTCGGTGCTCACGGGTTCTACCGTTCCCACCATGCGTACCTGACGATCCAGCGGCATCCAGTAAAAACAGAGTGCGGCCTGCGGATTTTCCATCAATTCACGGCTCTTGCGGCTTGCATAATTGGTATAAAAAACAAAGCCGCGATCATCGATATCCTTTAGCAACACAATACGCGCAGAGGGTGCTCCCTGTGGTGAGGCCGTAGCCAGTGTCATGGCCGTGGGCTCGCTGATGCCGGGGGTGGCTTTGGCAAGGGTTAGCCATAGGCCAAATAATTCCCATGGATTATCGCTGGTAAATAGATCAGTCATGGCATCCTCCAGTCAGCGCGGGTATACGGTGTATTCACATCTTGCATTCCCTCCCTCACATAGCGGAGAATGCAGATATGTTCTATCCCGACGTGATGTCTTTGCGCCAATGGTATTCCAGCCCGCTCGGTAAGCGCGTGCGTGTGGAGCTGGCGCAGGCCATTCGCCGTATCTGGCCGCATTGCCGCGGTGACCTTGTGGCAGGACTTGGATTCACGCTTCCCTATTTGCGACAGTTTTACGAAGATAGCGCTGGGCTGATCTCACTGATGTTACGTGATCAGGGAGCAATTTACTGGCCAGCGGAGGGTGAGAACCGCTCGATTCTGGTGCAGGATAACGCGCTGCCAATCGGGGATAACCTCCTTCAGCGAATGATTGTGATGCATGCCTTTGAGCATAGCCATCATAGTATTAATGTGTTGCGCGAAGTGTGGCGGGTACTTGCTCCGGGGGGGCGGGCGCTTTTGATTGTGCCGAATCGTAGGGGGATGTGGTCCCAGGCTGCGGCAACCCCATTTGGCTGTGGGCAGCCCTACACGGCAATGCAGTTGCGTCATCGGGCTGCTGCCGTCGGATTCACCTTTGTTGAGGCCCAGACAGCGCTTTATTTTCCCCCGGTGGAGTGGAAGTGGCTTTTAGCTCTGGCGCCGGTACTGGAATTTATAGGCCGCCTGTTTCTGCCAGGCGCGGGCGGCGTGGTGCTGGTGGAAGTGGAAAAGCAGATTTACGCGTCCATTCCGGAGCCTGTCAGCACCCCAAAAGCGGCGCTCTTTCCGGTGCCTGTTGCCACGCAGGTGCCGCGCTAGCGGGTGGCATCCATAACGCGCTCCGCCGTCAGTAACTGCGGCAGAAGGACGGGAGCTCCCTGCGGCGGATAATACACATAGGTTGGGACACCATTACGTCCAAACTGCTTCAGATATTCTGCTATAGAGGGATCTCGGCGCGTCCAGTCAGCTACCAGCACGCGTATGCCGCGCTGCACAAAATGACGGCGCACGGACTGTGTGGAAAGTGCGACCCGTTCATTCACCTTACACGTGATGCACCAGTTGGCGGTGGCATTCACAAAAACTGGTATTCCCTCCGCTCGCAAAGCAGAAAGACGAGCCTCGCTAAACGATTCCTCATCCTCTGCCAGCGTAAGGGGAACATCCTGCATCTGAGCGGTGGCTAAGAGTATCGCCCCGCTGCTGGCGATCAGCAGAATTAGCAGAATGATACGTGGAATGCGGCGGGTGATGTAACGGCTAATCCACGCCACCAGTGCCAACAGAAGTAATAGGCATAGCCCCAGTGCCAGAGCATCCGGACCCGTTTGGGTGGAAAGCACCCAGAGCAACCATGCGGTGGTCGCATACATGGGGAATGCGAGGAACTGGCGGAAGGTTTCCATCCACGCGCCGGGACGCGGCAGCCAATGGCGCAGTGTGGGGAACAGGCTGATGAGAAGGTACGGGGCGGCCAGACCGAGTCCCAGCATTAAAAAAACACTTAATGCCGCCATAGGGGGCAGGGCGAGGGCAAATCCAATCGCGGAGGCCATAAAGGGCGCGGTACAAGGTGTGGCAACCAGTGTTGCCAAGGCTCCGGTGAGAAAGCTACCCAGCAAAGTCTCCTGCGCAGCGGAGTGCTGTCCCCATGTGCCGATCAATCCGGGGATGCTAAATACCCCTGAAAGATTGAGTCCTACCAGAAAGATAATGGCAGCCAGCCCCATTACAAAGGCGGGCGATTGCAGCTGATAGCCCCAACCAAGCGCTGCGCCTCCCTGCCGCAGCACAAGCAGAATACCTGCCACGAGGAGAAAGCTTGCAAGCACTCCTGCGGTGTAGGCCAGTCCCTGCATGGCGGCGGCACGGCGTGAAATGCCAGCTTTTTTGACCAGACCCAGCACTTTTAGTGAGAGTACCGGCAGAACACAAGGCATGGCATTCAGCACGAGTCCCCCTAAAAAGGCAAGGAGCAGCGCCAGCGGCAAGCCCATGCCTGTATCCGTAGAAGAAGCTGCATCAGCGGTTGCTGTGACGGGGCTATCAAACGCTAACATCGCATCATGTGAAGCGGTAATCCGGTGGACAGTCCCATCCGAGCGCACCACGATCCCCTTAAATCCGTCCCTTGAGGGCTGAACCCCCGCAGCAAAGCGAAGCAATGTCTGACCATCCTGCACCCTCATCTCGGGCAGATTAGTGATGCCCACCATGGTTTCTGTTTCCGGATAGAATGCCAGCGTTGCGTCTTCAAAGGGAAGCGCCAGTATCACATGCGCATCGTGAACCCGGTAACGTGCCCCCGCCAGCGGGGTAGGAAGCGCAGCAACGGCCCGGCGGAAGCGGGGAGAGGAGACCACTTCTCCACTCTCCTGTATCGGTAAGGTGAGCGATAGATCGGCGGCCTCCGGAATACAGATATCCTTGCAAACCAGCCATTCTGCACGCAGATTCAGTGTCACTTCGGAAGCGTTACTGTGGGCATCCACCTGAAGCGGGAGCAATAGAAACGCCTCATCATGATAACCAAAATTGACCAGTCCGGCGATTTCGATGCGTTCAGGAGATGCCCAGTGAATAGGGCCAAGATGAAGACCATCGGGTAGATCCTTTGCGTGTATACTGGCTGCAAGCCCAGTATCTCCAGGGTTCATCCAGGAGGTATGCCATCCTTCTGGCA
>DBAU01000015.1 GCA_002291845.1 Alphaproteobacteria bacterium UBA1002
CAGTTCATGAAATACATGCCGATTACCATCATTGTAACCATGGCTGGTGCACTGGTGATGGCGATGCTCTTTGTTCCTGCGCTTGGTGCCCGCATGCGCCGGGATAACGAGGATGCAACCAAGGCGCCAGTAGATCCAGATCAGATCGTTGGTGAGGATCTCGACGATCCACGGCCAACCGACGCATTTACACTGACTTACATGCGTGGGGTGGAGAGAGTGCTGCGCCGTCCGGGCCGTTTCTGCTTACTGCTCTTTGCCGGGATGATCTCGGTATTTGTTCTTTTTGGTGTGATTGGTCCGGGGGTTGAATTCTTCCCTGATATCGAACCAGAGAACGCCAGCCTGCAGGTACGCGCACGGGGAAATCTCTCGGTAGATGAGATGGATGCGCTGGTCCGCCGGGTAGAAGAACGTATTATGCCAAGCGACGAGGTAAAAATTTTCTATGTGCGCTCCGGCAAGCTTGGCACGCGAGATATGCCACGTGACACGATTGGCATTTTACAAATGGAGTTTGTTGATTGGCAGAAGCGCCGGAGCGCGGATGACATTCTGGCTGAGATGAAAGCGAAGGTGGCGGATATTCCGGGCATTGTGGTTGAAACCGCAAAGCAGGAGCAGGGGCCGCCGACCGGCAAAGCAATTCAGCTTGAGTTGAAAAGCCGTTATCCGGAGATGCTGGCTCCCGCGGTAGAAAAGGTCCTTGAGGCCATGCAAAAGCGTGGTGGCTATACCAATATTGAGGATGACCGGCCCATCCCTGAGATTGTGTGGGAATTCACCGTTGATCGCGAGAAGGCAGGTCGCAACGATATTTCAGTGATGGCTGTGGGGCAGATGATCAAGCTCATTACCAACGGGATCAAAGTTAATGAGTACCGCCCAGATGATGCCGATGATGAAGTGGATATCGTGGTACGCTTCCCGGAAGAATTCCGTAATCTTAGCCAGCTTTCGCGTCTGCGTGTTTATACCGATAACGGGCAGGAGCCGATTACCAATTTCGTCCAGCGCACGCCCAAGCAGAGTGTGGGGACTATCCGTCGCGTGGATGGCATGCGTGTGATGAATATTAAGGCTGATGTGGAAGAAGGCGTGCTAGCGGATGCGCGGGTGAAAGAAATTCAGGCCTGGCTGGATGCGGGCCAGTTCCCGCCGGAAATTGAGGCTACCTTCCGCGGTGAGGATGAAGATCAGCGCGAGGCACAACAGTTCCTCACAACGGCATTTTTTATCGCAATTTTTGGGATGGCCCTGATGATGGTCATGCAATTCAACAGCATCTATTACATGGTGGTCATCATGAGTGCGGTGATTTTTTCCACCGGCGGCGTCTTCCTTGGCCATCTTCTGACCTATCAGCCGTTTGGTATTGTGATGAGCGGTGTTGGAGTGATTGCACTTGCCGGTGTGGTCGTGCAGAACAACATTATTTTCCTTGATACCTATAAGCTGTTGCGCGAGCGCGGAATGCCGATTCGTGAGGCGTTGATTGAAACCGGTGCGCGTCGCCTGCGGCCAATCTTTCTTACTGCCGGCACAACGGTCTGGGGGCTGATCCCTATGATGTGCGCAATGACACTTGATTTCGTGAAGCGCGATATCAGCTTTGGTGCGCCCTCTGCCCAATGGTGGGTGCAGTTCTCAACCGCTATCGCCGGCGGGCTGACGTTTGCCACCATCCTAACGCTATTTTTCACGCCGTGTTTGATCCTTCTATGGGAGCAGCGTCAAGGCGGTTGGTGGCAGCGTTTGCGGATGATTCAGCTACGCCGAGGTTGAGTTTGGCCGTGCGCTTACGCCCGCTTGCCAATCAGGCGATAAAACAGGTAAGTGCTTAGAGGAATTGAGCACAGATAGAGGGCGCCGAGCAAAGGGAGCGTAGCCCATGGCGTGATAATCGCAAAAATAATAACCACGGTTGCCGCCACCAGAATATACGGCGTGAAATCTGCGGAAATACGAAAATTTTTGGGTGCAGCGGTCGGTAGACGGCTGGCCATTAATCCACCGATGAATGCCAGATAAAGCGCCGCCACAGGGGCTTTTTGATGAAAAATATCTATCTCATGAAATGATAGCATCAGCGGGCAAAGCACTAGAAGTGCGCCGCCGGGCGCCGGCACGCCCGTGAAAAATAACTTCTCCGCCGGGTGGCGCGGCTCTTTGGTAAGGCTTACATTGAAGCGGGCGAGGCGCAACGCACAACATGCCACATAAATCAGCACAGCAGCCCAACCATAGCGCTTGAAATCCGACAATGCCCATAGCCAGAATACCACGGCTGGCGCGACACCGAAGCAGATGACATCGCACAGCGAATCCAGCTGAGCGCCAAAGTTGCTGGTAGCCCTGAGGAGGCGCGCAACCAGACCATCCATGGCATCAAGAAGGGCGGCGACGAGGATAAAAATCACCGCCGTTTCCCATTTTGCATCAAGCGCAAAACGAATTGAAGAAATCCCGCAGCACAGCCCGGCAAGCGTCACCATATTAGGAAATAGCCGACTGATCGGCATATGACTCAGGCGACGCCGTGGAGCGGATTCGTGCTGCGGCCATTGTCCCATTATTGCAAGACTCCAGCGCGCGGCGATTCGCTGCTATTTACATCAGCAAAGATCGTCTCCCCGCCGACAGCAATCTGGCCTTCCATAACCTGCGGATTCACACCCACCGGCAAATAGACATCCACGCGGCTTCCAAAACGGATAATGCCAAAACGCTCACCCGATTCGACGCGTTGGCCTTCCGACAGGTCGCACAGAATACGTCGTGCAATCAGGCCTGCGATTTGCACCACCCCGACCACATGCCCGCCATCGGTTTTGATGGCAACCATCTGACGCTCGTTATCCTCGCTCGCCTTATCCAGCGTGGCATTAAGGAACAGCCCTTCGTGATAGTGCAGCTTGGTAATATTCCCTGAAATCGGGATTCGGTTCACATGGACGTTAAAAACGCTCAGAAATACACTGATACGCCAGCGCTCTTCTTCGCCGATGCCAAGTTCCGCGGGGGGCGTAACTTTGACCACGCGCGAAATAACACCATCCCCCGGGCTTATGATAAAGCCAGGATTCAGTGGTGTGACCCGTTTGGGGTCACGGAAGAAGTAAATGCACCAGATAGTAAGTACAAAGCCAATGAGCCCCAGCGCGGTCGAAAACAATGCCAAGACAATCGATACCAGTGCAAACAAGGCGATGAAAGGCCAACCTGCGGGATGAATAGGGAAACGCAGGTAATTGATAATGCTTTTCAAAAGGTCATTCATGTTATTCTCCCGCACTCAGCGAGTAGCCGGCTTTTCCATTGAAGTGGTAGAGATGCTCCATTTTCAGGACATCAATCCCGGCTTCACTCAGCCGGCTGATCAATCCTCCTGAATAGTGGGGGGGCAGCGTTTCGCCTTTAGCAATAAAGCGGCAGCGAACATGGTCGGTATTGCTTCCGCTGGCTTCGGCATCAGGCCACACTTTCAGACCTTTGCTGGAGATCAGCGTCAGGCTGGCTTCTTCACCCGACAGGCGCTGAATGGTATCGCCAAGATCTTCCACCGTTTTATTTTGAAGGCCGATATATATATCCACGCCCGTCAATGTGCGGCTTGCTGTGGGGATCACGACAGGACGGCTGGCGCGTGCATTGGTTTCACCGACCGCACTGGCCGCACCGTACTCGGATTTCTTAAAGCGGTATGGGACCTCACCAAGATGTGCAATCACCGCATCGGCGAATTCTTTGGTGCCGACCTTTTCCTTGCTGCTGTTAGCATGGTAAATATCCGCGGTGTGAATGCCATCCTCAATGGTTTTTAGCCAGGCATTCTCAATCAGATTGGCCGTTTCAAACTGTCCCAGATGGACCAGCATCATAATCGCGCCATTAAGTAACCCTGAGGGGTTGGCGATGTTCTGACCGGCAATGTCCGGGGCGGAGCCGTGGATCGCTTCAAACATGGCAAATTCCGGGCCGACATTGGAGGAGCCGGCTAAGCCAACAGAGCCACATACTTCGGCGGCAATGTCGGAAATGATATCGCCATACAGGTTTTCAGTCACGATCACGTCGAACTTTTCTGGATGGCTGGCAATCCGCGCCGCGCCGATATCGATGATGTAATGCTCTTTCTGAATTTCCGGATATTCCTCGCCCACCTCATTGAAGATACGGTGAAACGCACCGTCGCAGATCTTCATGATGTTGTCTTTGGACATGCATGTCACTTTTTTACGGCCATTTTTTACGGCGTATTCAAAAGCGTAACGAATAATGCGTTCAGAGCCGGTGTGGGTAATGAGCTTCACAGCATGGAAAGCATCGGATGTTTGCTGGTATTCAATACCGGAATAGAGGTCTTCTTCATTCTCCCGCACAATTACCAGATCCATCGCAGAATGGAGGCCTTTGACAAAAGGATGGTAGCTTTTGCAGGGACGGATGTTGGCGTAAAATCCCAGGGTTTTACGCATGGTCACGTTCAGCGATTTATACCCGCCACCTTGCGGGGTGGTGATTGGGGCTTTGAGTAGCACTTTAGTGCGACGCAGCGTATCCCAAGCAGACGGTGGAATGCCGGTGGAAACCCCTTTTTTGTAATAGGCTTCCCCGACCTCGATGGTCTCAATGTTCAGTTTGGCACGGGCTTCGGCGAGAATACGCAGCGTCGCATCCATGATTTCCGGGCCGATGCCATCCCCGTAGGCTACGGTAATATCTGCAGTCATGAAAAATCCCTCTTTGTTGGGTCGTTGGATGATACGAACATAATTAGCCCCCCCTCAAAGGCAACGTTTTTCCAATGGATACGTCGTTTTCGAGTGATTTCCTGTCACAAAAGCTTCACTTTCTCCACAGGGGCTCTGTGATAGTATGAAATGGCGGAAAAAGCCCATGAATCAGACCACCGAACGCCCTGCACCCCCCGTAGTCCCTCCGGCAATGCCCCCGGTGGCGTCAACTATTTCGCCTGCAGGGGCAGCGGTAGGGAATGATATGCCTGCGGGATTTTACGATTACGAACGCTCTCCGACCTCCTCTGCTGCGCCCGGCGATAGTCCTTTTTACAATCGCGTTTTCTGGGCGTCCTATAAAGGACTTTCACGCGGTTTATTCGGCGGCTTGCTCCTTGGTGCGGCGCTAGGAGCTGCCGTGGGCGGCATTGTTGCCGGCGGACTGGCGCTGGCTGTAGGAGGCGTGACGGCCACGGCCGCCTCGGTGGTGATTGGTGGCGCTGCCATGATTGGCATGAAGTATTATAAAGATGTCTTTTCTATCGTTGGCGCAAATACTGGTGCTATTGCCGCCGCGATGGAGATCAACGAAGAGCGCAATCAGGTCGTTAACCAGAAATTGGATAAGCTGCTAGAGCTAGAAGTTCGTCGAGCCGGATTAGATCCTAAAGAGTTAGAGGAGCTACAAAAGGATGCCCGTCTGGTTCGTCATCGTGGCTTGCAGTACTTCGAAGATAAGCTTACCAGCGGGCCGCCAGTGTTCTGGGGGCTTGCCGCTGTCGGTGCCGTCGTTGGTGCCGTTTTTGGTGGAGTACTCCTTTGGGCAGGATATGATACGTTCTCAGAATTGCTGAAACATGCAGGGCTTGGGGCTGACGCGGCGGGTATGGGGGCTACCGCGATGGGAACCGCGCTGGTGGGTGCGGCTTCACTGGGAGGTGCCACGTTTGGAATTAATCGTCATTACTTCCGTCAGCATTTCAACGTAACGAATGCGTTGTATGAAGGCGACCTGCGTTACGTAAGCAAGCAACGCGATCAGGAAAAACAAAACACCCGCGAAATATGTGACCAGCCGGGCAGAGGAGGCGCGTGTGAGTTGTTGGAACATCCAGTACAGGAGCCTCTGTTAAATTCACAACCAGGTAACCGAGTTGCGGAGGCAAGGCTACAGGGAGCCGTTCGGGCGTCGTCTGGGCTCGCGACGCAAACCGCATTATCATGAGCTTTGGGGGCCGTTGAGGCATGGCCGATCATCGCCCTTATCAACAGAAAGTATTCACCTGGTCTGGCCGCGGCCTGCGCGTGGGAATGTGGGCCGGACTGGTGCTGGGTGCCGTGGCTGCCATCAGCGCCGGTGCTGGTATGACGCTTGGTGGAGCGGTGCTGGCGGCTCCATTATACGGTGTGGCCTATATGGCTGGTGTCGGAATCGCGGGGGCATTGGCCGGGGGTGTGTTTGGTGCTGTGCGTCACTCGCCACTCTTTGATCGACCGCAACCCGAGCGTGATCGTCTGCAAGATATCTCCGCGTTACAGAGCAGAGTGCAAGATTCACTGGCCATCGAAGCACCGCAGGTACCCTATCCAGAAACGATTCCTCCCCGTGTTGCTGATCGTCCTGTGGTAGGGCCCTTTACAGAGCGTCTGGCTCAAGAGCGTGCGCAGGAGATATCAGAGCAGATTGATCGCTAAATGGGGGCATCTGACAAAGTTGAAATGCAATTTTTCATGTGAAAAAGCCAGTTTCTGGCGGATTCCTTAAAAAAACTATTTTACAAAACAAATTTTACGTGCTTACCTCACAACGGCCTATTTATGTAGGTTTTGCTTGGGGTTCCCGCTATTTTTTAGTGTGTTCAACTTGCACATTTCGTCTGTCTCACGAGAGGCGAATTTATAAAAACTTGCTGCTAACGCTTGAAGGAGTAAAGCAATGAACAAGAACGAACTGATTGCACAGATCGCTGACGAAGCTGACCTGACCAAAGCCAAAGCCGCCGAAGCGGTCGATGCATTTATCGACGCGATCACCGGTGCGCTGGCCGCTGGCGACGAAGTGCGTCTGGTAGGTTTCGGCACGTTTATGGTTGCGCATCGCAAGGCCACCGAAGGCCGCAATCCGCGCACCGGCGCCACCATCAAAATTTCGGCTTCCAACCAGCCGAAGTTCAAGCCGGGCAAAGCACTGAAAGACTCAGTGAACAAGCCGGCAAAACGCAAAGCCGCATAAGCTAGCGCTTTTTGCATTGACAGCGCAGGTGGCGATCTGCTACCTGCGCTGTCTGTTTTATAGGATATCACTTGTGTGATGTCTTGTGGACAAAGGGCGGTTAGCTCAGTTGGTAGAGCATCTCGTTTACACCGAGAGGGTCGGCGGTTCGAGCCCGTCACCGCCCACCATCCATAAGACGGTTTTCCGACGTCAGGTTTTGGGAAAATCGGCTTGCACGGAGGTAGCGAAACTGTTACCTCACACAACCTGTTCTCCTGATCTTCAGGGGGTGTAGCTCAGTTGGTTAGAGCGCCGGCCTGTCACGCCGGAGGCCGCGGGTTCGAGTCCCGTCACTCCCGCCACCCCTTCCTGTTTTCAATTGGTTTGACGGCGCATTGTGGCGGTGCGAGGTTTCTGCTATAAACACTGTATGCATAACATCTGCCATCAATACTTTACTGCGCGGACTGGATGGTTTCTTTCCATTCTCTTTCTGTTCAGCGTTTCGGCGGTTCCTGCCCTTTCTTGCTTTCCGTCCGTGGTAGAAAAATGGTCTTCCGCTGCCGCTCATCCGTGCCATGAACATACAGAGTTGCCTTCCCAGAGTGCGTCAGGTTGTGTTAAATCGCATTGCCTTAAATGTGTCTCGGGCATCACGGCCATTTTGCGAGTGGCGCATCTCCCATTCGCATGGCGCTTCATGTCAGCGCCCTTGGAGCCGCGTTTATTGGTTTCCTCTCTGGCTCCCGACGCGCTGGAGCGTCCCCCTAAGCAGGCAAGCTGGGTTTAGTCTGGATTGTTTGTTTCATATATTTTTTTGAATAGGGGTTTCCTATGTTTAAGACATTTGTATCCGTGGCCATGTTGGCGTTTCTGGCGGCCTGTGCGCCGGGGAAGGGCTGTCATCATTGTCAGCACCATTGTGAGAGCTGCTGCAAGCAGGATTGCAAATCATGCTGTGACAAAGATGGCGCCGGCACGAAGCCGTGCCCGCACAATGCAGATTAATCGCAAGAGGCATTGTGGTGAAAAGAAATGGTCGGGGAAAATCCCCGGCCATTTTTTATGGAGCCATGTGCCGCGTGCCAGCGCGCGCCACTAACCCCAATGGTTCTGCGTGGTTGACTTCATTGCGAGGGGCGTTTGCCTGTGTCAGGGAAATGTTATGCATGCGTTCTTCAAGACTGGGATAGCCAACAATGATGCGCGCTGCATCATGTTGGAAATTTTTCTTCTTCGGGTGAAGTTTGATCAAAGCACGTGAGAGTGCTTCTGCTTTGCCACTTAGGCCCGCACCGATGGCATCGGCTTCTAGTTCAGTGGCGCGCACGCCTATGTTATTTCCTGCAACCATTCCAGCAAAATAGCCAATAAATGGGAGTGTTTTTGTCCAAAATGGTAATTTTGAGCCACTCTTGTTCAACGATTTTTCTGCTGTTTTTATCAGGCCCTCCACGGACATGGCGCCGACTGTACCAAGGGCGACACCCGGAATGAAGCGCGTCAGCAAATGCTTATTGAGGTGGCTTACATGGCCTAGCTCGTGCCCCAATATGGCTTCTGCTTCATCAAAAGTAAGCATTTTCATGAGAGCGGTGGTGATGACCACGCGGTGATCAGAAACCGCAGCGGCATTAGGAACTTTTGACTCTACCAGCAGCAGTTCTGGCGTTGGGACATGTGCTTTTGCTGCCATACGAGAAAAACTGGCGTGCAGATCAGGGTGCGTCTCGGGGGTGATGTAGTAGCGGGCTTTAGCCCGTAAAATAAACGAGGCGAAGCGATCAATTAGCCCCTCAGGCTTCACGGCTATCATCGGCCCTTTTGAGCACAGACGGGAATCAGGCACTTGAAGGTGAAAGCCTTTGGGGTGTTCCATATGCATGATTATATCCTTGCAGCGCGAGATGAAGGATGAATTTTATGTGACATCTCTCTCGGCTTTTTACCCAACAAGCAGCGATACAAAAGTAATTCTATTGCTATCCGATTCCAGAGGCGCTAACTAGGGCCTAACTCAGCCCGGGGTTTGCCATGGAATCCATCGTTTCCTCGTATTTTCCGATTCTCGTTTTTATGGGCATTGCGATTGCGCTGGCCTCTGTTATGGTTGTTGTGCCGCTGCTAATTGCGCCGCGCCGACCGGATAATGAAAAGCTTTCGGCGTATGAATGTGGTTTTGAACCGTTCAGTGACGCGCGCGGGCAGTTTGATGTCCGCTTTTATCTCGTTGCCATCCTTTTTATCATCTTTGACCTGGAGGTGGCCTTTCTCTTCCCCTGGGCGGTGGTGCTGAAAGACATCGGCATGCTCGGTTTCTGGTCGATGATGGTGTTCCTTGGCGTATTGACTATCGGCTTTATTTACGAGTGGAAAAAGGGTGCACTCGACTGGGAATAGTACTTGTTTTGCTTGGGTTTGAAAATTATTTAGCTTTAGCTTATATATTGGAAGCACATGACACAGATCGCCACGCATGACCATGCCGCTCCGCTGCCTCCTGGCCGTGACCAGGATGCGCTACTGGGGCAGGTGATGGAGGAGTTCAACGACAAGGGGTTTGTCGTTGCCAATGTTGATAAACTGGTGAATTGGGCGCGTACCGGTTCGCTCTGGCCGATGACGTTTGGTCTGGCCTGCTGCGCCGTTGAGATGATGCACGCCGCGGCCTCGCGCTATGACCTTGACCGGCTGGGGCTGGTCTTCCGTCCGTCGCCGCGCCAATCGGATGTGATGATCGTGGCGGGCACGCTGTGCAACAAAATGGCCCCGGCGTTCCGCAAGGTCTATGACCAGATGGCCGAGCCGCGCTACGTAATTTCCATGGGTAGCTGCGCCAATGGCGGTGGCTATTACCATTATTCCTATTCGGTGGTGCGCGGCTGTGACCGCATCGTACCCGTGGACGTGTATGTCCCCGGCTGCCCGCCAACCGCAGAGGCGCTGATTTACGGCATCATGCAGCTGCAAAAGAAAATCCGCCGCACGGGGACGATTCGTCGTGGCTGAGACCTCTGCTACCCAGCATCATCCGCTTGCTGAGCTGGGTGATTATATCGCGGCCAGCATCACGCTGTCATCGCATGAGATGATTCGTGGTGAGCTGGTGCTGACCTGCGCGCGCGAAACGCTGGTGCCGCTGCTGACCTTCCTGCGTGATGATGCGCGTTGCTTGTTCAAGCTGTTGATGGATGTGAGTGGCGTGGATTATCCCAACCGGGCGGACCGGCTCTGCGTCGTCTATAATCTGCTCAGCCTGAAGCATAACACGCGAATCCGCGTAAAAGTCTGGACGGATGAGGAAACCCCTGTACCTTCCGTGGTGGATGTGTTTCCGACCGCGTGCTGGTTTGAGCGTGAGACATGGGACATGTACGGGGTATTTTTCTCCGGCAACCCTGATCTGCGCCGCATCCTCACAGATTATGGTTTTGACGGCCACCCGCTGCGTAAGGACTTTCCGCTCACCGGCTATGTGGAAATGCGCTACGACCCCGAGCAGCAGCGCGTGGTATACGAACCGGTGAAGCTGACACAAGGCTTCCGTAAGTTCGACTTCCTCTCGCCGTGGGAGGGCGCTCCGGACCTCATCTATAACCTTCCCGGTGACGAAAAGGCGGCCACGCCGCCCACCGCCGACAAGAAAGCGGGCTAAGGCATGACCCAGGATTCCAACCGCGTCGATATTAAAAACCTGACGATTAATTTCGGGCCGCAGCATCCGGCCGCCCATGGCGTGTTGCGCCTGGTCCTGGAGATGGATGGAGAAGTGGTGGAGCGTGCGGATCCGCACATTGGGCTACTCCATCGCGGCACCGAAAAGCTGATGGAATACAAGACCTATCTGCAGGCGCTGCCTTACATGGATCGCCTCGATTACGTCTCGCCGATGTCCTATGAGCATGGCTATTCACTCGCCGTGGAGAAGTTGCTCGGTATTGAGTTGCCGGAGCGCGCCAAGCTGATCCGCGTGATTTTCCTTGAGCTGACCCGTATAGCCAATCACTGCCTGAACGTTACCACGCAGGCGCTCGACGTGGGGGCGACGACTCCGCTGCTGTGGATGTTCGAAGAGCGTGAGAAAATCATGGAGTTCTATGAGCGCGCTTCGGGTGCGCGCATGCATGCGGCGTATATCCGTCCGGGGGGCGTGCATCAGGACATTCCCGCAGGCATGGATGAGGACATCGACCGCTTCTGCGACGGCTTCCAGAAATATGCCGACGATATTGAAGGGCTGCTCACAGAGAACCGTATCTGGAAGCAGCGCACGGTGGATATCGGTGTCATCTCCGCCGAGGATGCCATGGCGTGGGGCTTCAGCGGTCCCATGCTGCGCGGCTCAGGCATTCCCTGGGATTTGCGTAAATCGCAACCTTATGAAGTCTATGGCGAGCTGGATTTTGACATTCCGGTTGGCAAGAACGGGGATTGCTATGACCGTTACCTGGTGCGCATGGAAGAGATGCGCGAGTCGCTGAAGATCATCAAGCAATGCCTGGCGCGTCTGAAGCCCGGCCCGGTCTTCACCCAGGATTCTAAGATTGTGCCGCCTAAGCGTGAGCTGATGAAAACCTCTATGGAGGCACTCATCCACCACTTCAAGCTCTACACCGAAGGCTACCATGTACCGGAAGGCGAGACCTATACCGCCGTGGAAGTGCCCAAGGGAGAGTTAGGCATTTATCTGGTGTCTGACGGCACCAACAAGCCGTACCGCTGCAAGGTGCGCGCACCGGGTTTTGCCCATCTGCAAGCGCTGGATTTCCTATCCAAGGGGCACATGCTTGCCGACGTCAGCGCCATCATCGGTACGCTGGACATTGTATTTGGGGAGATTGACCGGTGAGTTCTGTTTTGGAAAAAAAGCATGAATTGTCAGAAGTTTTAGAAGCTTTAAATAAAAAGAATGATTTTTCAAAATTTCACTTATTTTGTGTTTTGGTAATTTGTGGAATCTTATCTTCTACAAGCCTGTATATGTCCTATTTGTTCAACGATTTATCAGTAAAAAATCAGGCGCAGGTGGAGGAACTACATCCTGCTCATACTAAGGTAGATTTAAATCATTTGGAGATTGATACTAAAAAGTATTTTTTGGCTCTGGACTACAAGATAGATGCTCAGCACGCTGAGGGCCTTGGAATTTTATTGAATTTTTCTTTTATTGTATCTCTTTTGATTGCCTCAATAAGTTATCAATTCAGCAGAGATTTGCGCAGCCAAAAACAGGCTATTATTAAAATTTGTAGAACTCTTCCGGAATGCAATGGAGAAATAAGTAAATGCACCGCACCACTGGAAAAGTCGCACCTGTCCCTCAGCCTGAAACGTTTGAGTTCACGCCTGAGCATCTGGCGGAGGCAAAAGAGATCATTGCCAAATATCCTGAAGGCCGTCAGGCCAGCGCCGTGATGCCGCTGCTCATGATCGTGCAGCGCCAGGCGGGCGGCTGGGTGCCCAAGGCGGGCATGGATTACGTGGCGGAAATGCTCAGCATGCCGCCGGTACGCGTCTATGAGGTGGCCACGTTCTACACGATGTATAACATGGAGCCGGTCGGCCGCCATCACGTGCAGATCTGCACCACGACGCCGTGCTGGCTGCGCGGCTCGGATGCCATCGTGCAGGCGTGTGAGAAGAAACTGGGCGTAAAGCTGGGCGAGACCACGGCCGATGGCCAGTTTACGTTGCAAGAAGTGGAATGCCTTGGTGCCTGCGTCAATGCGCCAATGATGCAAATCACCAGCTATGGCCCGCAGTACCGTGATGAGTATTATGAGGATCTGAGTGTGGAGTCTACAGAGGCGATTCTCGATACGCTGGCCAAAGGCGCGTTCCCCGCGCCGGGCTCGCAAGCGGGCCGTAACGCATCTGAGCCAGCGGGCAGCACCCCAGCGCAGGTTTTTCGCCTTACCACCTCTCAGCCGACTGATAAGAAATCCGCCGAATGAAGACGCTGCTCATCGCTCTGCTACTTTTTCCTGTCGTGGCCAGTGCCGCGCCGTTGTTCGGCGTGGAGTGGGACCTTGTGCAGGATGGCACCTATCTGGCGAGCGATTGCAAAGAGTTGGACGGACCGGGCATTGAAGCCAAGAACAAAATCTCTGACGTGTTTGATTTCTGCGCCTGCACCAGTACGATTATTGCGCCGCAAGTGCGTGGGCTGGGAAATGAGGAAGCGCAAAATGCCATTAACGCCGCGCTGCATGAAAGTGTGGCAGGGGCAGGCTGCGATGAAACACAGGTCTATAAGTTGGCCGAGGGACGTTCCGGTTCGCGCCATATGAGCTATTTTGATGTGAAGCTGGCCAACCCGAAGCTGGTGAGTTTTCTGGTATGGAATGATAGCTATGAAGCCGGAGCGGCACATAATAGCTGGAATTTAAGTGGACTGACGTTTGATCTGGCCTCGGGCCGCAAGCTGACCCCGGGAGACATGATTGATGCGGAAAAGTTTCCACTCATCAACGAGCAAATCAGAGAAGAGTTGGCTAATGCAAGCTTTGCGGAGTTCGCCAAGGAGCAACTAGACGGGCGTAGCACCGATTTCCTCACACCGGAAGGCTGCAACGGCTGCGCCTATTACCTCTCGCGCGAGGGGGTGGAGGTGGTGTTCCAACTCTACGAAGTCGCGCCCTATGCTGATGGCAATCCCAAGGTCATCATTTACCGTGACGATCTAAAACCCACCATTGCGGAGCAATTATAGTCATGCTGAAGCAGGAAGACCGCATCTTCACCAACCTCTACGGCTTTGAGGACTGGACGCTGAAAGGCGCTAAGGCGCGCGGCGACTGGGACAATACCAAGGCCATTCTTGCCATGGGGCCGGAAAAGATCATCGAAGAGATCAAAGCCTCCGGCCTGCGCGGGCGTGGCGGGGCAGGGTTTTCCACCGGGATGAAATGGTCGTTCATGCCCAAGCAGTCCGATGGCCGCCCGAGCTACCTTGTCGTGAATGCCGACGAGGGCGAGCCGGGCACCTGCAAAGACCGCGATATGATGCGCCACGATCCGCACAAGCTGATCGAGGGCTGCCTGATTGCTGGATTCGCGATCCGCGCAGTGGCGGCGTATATCTACATTCGTGGTGAGTTCCGCGAAGAGGGCGACCATGTGGAGCATGCCATCCGTGAAGCCTATGAAGCGGGGCTGATCGGTAAGAATGCCTGCGGCTCGGGCTATGATTTCGATGTGTTTCTCCATCGCGGCTCGGGGGCCTACATCTGTGGTGAGGAAACCGCGCTTATCGAGTCGCTCGAAGGCAAGAAGGGCCAGCCGCGCCTGAAGCCGCCGTTCCCTGCCGGGGCGGGCCTGTATGGCTGCCCGACCACTGTGAACAATGTGGAATCTATCGCTGTCTGCCCGACCATCCTGCGCCGTGGCTCCGGGTGGTTTGCCGGGTTGGGCCGTCCCAACAACACGGGCACCAAGGTATTCTGCATCTCCGGTCACGTGAATAAGCCGTGCAATGTGGAAGAAGAGATGGGCATCCCGCTGAAGGAGCTTATCGAGAAGCATGCCGGCGGCGTGCGCGGCGGCTGGGATAACCTGCTGGCCATCATCCCCGGCGGCTCCTCGGTGCCGCTGCTACCGAAGGATATCTGCGATACGGTGCTGATGGATTTCGACTCGCTGCGCGAAGTGCGCTCCGGCCTGGGCACCGCCGCCGTGATTGTGATGGATAAATCCACTGATGTGGTGAAGGCCATTGCGCGGCTGTCGAAGTTCTACATGCATGAATCCTGCGGTCAGTGCACGCCGTGCCGCGAAGGCACCGGCTGGCTGTGGCGCATGATGGAGCGCATGGTCACCGGCAATGCCCAGCGTGAGGACATCGACCACATGCTCGATATCGCCGGGCGTATTGAAGGCCACACCATTTGCGCCCTCGGTGATGCCGCCGCCTGGCCGGTGCAAGGTCTCGTGCGCCACTTCCGCCCGGAAATTGAGCGGCGGATTGACGAGTTTACGCGTAATCAGCAGCGAGCCGCATAAGGTACAGCCATGCCCAAATTGAAAATTGACGGTAACGAATACGATTTCCGCCCTGGGATGACGGTCATTCAGGTGTGTGACGAGAACGGGATTGAAATTCCGCGCTTTTGTTATCACGAGCGGTTGAAAATTGCGGGTAACTGCCGCATGTGCCTGGTTGAGGTAAAGCCTGGGCCGCCTAAGCCTCAGGCTTCCTGTGCGCTGCCCGCTGCCGAGAACATGGAGGTGCAGACCGCTTCGCCCATGGTGAAGAAAGCACGCGAAGGCGTAATGGAGTTCCTGCTCATCAACCACCCGCTGGATTGCCCGATCTGCGATCAGGGGGGCGAGTGCGACCTGCAGGATCAGGCTTTGATGTATGGCAAGGGCACCAGCCGTTTTGACGAGCATAAACGGGCCGTTGAAGACAAACACATGGGTCCGCTGATTGAAACGCATATGACACGCTGCATCCATTGCACGCGCTGTGTCCGCTTCATCGATGAAGTGGCGGGGATGCCGGAGCTGGGCGCTATGGGCCGCGGCGAGCACATGGAAGTAACGACCTATCTGGAAAAGGCCGTTGCATCGGAGCTGTCAGGGAACGTGGTGGATCTCTGCCCCGTCGGTGCGCTGACCTCCAAGCCGTATGCGTTCGTGGCGCGTCCGTGGGAGCTGACCAAGACTGAATCGATTGATGTGATGGACGCGGTGGGTAGCAATATCCGCGTGGATTCGCGCTTTGATGCTGTGCTGCGCGTGTTGCCGCGCATGCATGACGACATCAACGAGGAGTGGATCAGTGATAAAACCCGTCACGCCTGCGATGGCCTGCGTGTGCAGCGCCTCGACCGCCCGTATGTGCGCGAGAATGGCAAGCTGCGCCCTGCCTCGTGGGATGAAGCGCTGGGGCTGGTGGCTGAGAAGCTTTCCGCGACCAAAGGCGATCGCGTGGCTGCTTTGGCAGGCAACCTCGTGGATGTCGAGTCCATGCTGGCGTTGAAAGAGCTCATGACTGCGCTTGGCTCACCGCATATGGATTGCCGCCAGGATGGTGCCGCGCTGGATGCATCGGATCGCGCCAGCTACCTGTTCAACAGCACCATTGCCGGCATTGAGCAGGCAGACCTGATTCTGCTGGTTGGCACCAATCCGCGCTTTGAGGCGCCATTGGTGAATGCCCGCATCCGCAAGCGTTTCCTGCAAGGTGGCCTGAGTGTTCATAATCTCGGCCTGCCGGTAGAGTTGACCTATCCGGTGACGGAGCTGGGTAACCATCCGGCGTTGCTGGCGGAGATCGCCGCCGGTAAGCATCCGCTGGCGGAGGCCATCAAACAAGCCAAGCGCCCAATGGTGATTGTTGGTATGGCCGCGTTGGCACATGATAGCGGGGAAGCGATTCTTAATGCTGCGCGTGCCCTGCCGTTGCAACGCGATGGCTGGAACGGCTTCAACGTACTGCACAATGCGGCCGCGCGTGTTGGTGGTCTGGAGATTGGCTTCGTGCCAGGCAAGGGCGGTAAAAGCATTGCCGGAATCGTGGAGGCCGCAGGCAAGAAGGAGATTGACGTGGTTTATCTCCTTGGCGTCGACGAGATCGACATGGATTACTTCAAGAATGCCTTCAAAATCTATCAGGGGCACCATGGTGATATCGGCGCGCAGCATGCCGATGTGATTCTGCCCGGCTGTGCTTACACGGAAAAGAGCGGTATCTATGTGAATCTGGAAGGCCGTCCGCAACAGGCCGCTAAGGCGGTGACCCCGCCGGGCGAGGCAAAGGAAGACTGGCGTATCCTGCGTGCGCTCTCAGAGCGTCTGGGTAAAACCCTGCCTTATGATAGTTTACCACAGCTGCGCCGCCATTTGGCGCAAACCTATCCGATCTTTGCCGCCATTGGGGAAATCACCCCGGCGGAATGGCGCTGGAAGGGCAAAGCAGATGGGGCCATCTCGAAGGATGCCTTCGAGCCGGCCATTACCAATTTCTATCGCACGGACCCGATCAGCCGCGTATCGAAAACCATGGCCGAGTGCACGAAGCAGGTCTGGCCACAACTTCGCCCGACCCAGAAGGAGGCTGCGTGATGGAATTTCAGCTTCCTGACTTCCTGATGCCGTACGAAGACGTCATCCGTACCGTCGTGATGCCGCTGGCGCTGACGGCGGGTAAAATCCTTCTGGTCTCCGTTCCGCTCATGATCGCGATGGCGATGCTCACCTATTTTGAGCGGAAGGTCATCGCGGCGATGCAGCTGCGCAAGGGACCAAATGTGGTCGGTCCGTTTGGTTTGCTGCAGCCGTTCGCAGATGGTCTGAAGCTGTTCCTGAAAGAGACCATCATCCCCACCCAGGCGAACAAAATCGTTTTCATTATCGCGCCGATGCTCACTTTTATGCTGGCGCTTTTGGGGTGGGCGGTGATCCCGCTTTCGGAAGATTTTGTGATCGCAGATATTAACGTCGGTATCCTGTACCTGTTCGCCATCTCGTCGCTGGGGGTGTATGGCATCATCATGTCCGGATGGGCCAGTAACTCCACCTATGCGTTCCTTGGCTCCATCCGGTCCGCCGCGCAGATGGTGTCTTATGAAGTCTCGATGGGCTTCGTATTGATTACCGTGCTGCTGATGGTCGGCTCGCTGAACCTGGGTGACGTAGTCGAAGCACAGCGTGATGGCTGGTTTGTATTCACCGGCCTGTTCCCGATGTTTATTATCTTCTTTATTTCGTCGCTGGCGGAGACCAACCGACTGCCGTTCGACCTTCCCGAGGCGGAGGGCGAGCTGGTAGCGGGCTATAACGTGGAGTATTCCTCCATGACGTTTGCCCTGTTCTTCCTCGGCGAATACCTCAATATGATCTTGCTGTGCGGCATGACCTCCATCCTGTTCCTCGGCGGCTGGCTGCCGATGGTGCCGGGGGAGTGGGGAGAAATGGTGCCGGGTGTGATCTGGTTTGCCCTTAAAGTCTGCGTCTTGCTCTTCTGCTTCCTGTGGGTGCGCGCGACATTCCCCCGCTATCGCTATGACCAGTTGATGCGGCTGGGCTGGAAAGTCTTTCTGCCCATTTCGCTCGTGTGGGTAGTCGGTACGGCAGGGTATCTGGTCTATTTCGATAAACTGCCGGGATGATGTTTTACGGTCATCCCAATGAAAGCTGAATCCAGCCTTCGTTGGAATGACAAAATGGAGTGAAGACGATGAACGCCATTGTGCAATCCACCAAAGCCTTGCTGCTGAAAGAGCTACTTTCCGGTATGTTTTTGACGTTTAAGTACATGTTCAAAAAGCCGGTGACGATCAATTACCCCTATGAAAAGTCGCCGCTATCGCCGCGCTTCCGCGGGGAGCATGCGCTGCGCCGTTATGCGAATGGTGAAGAGCGCTGCATTGCCTGTAAGCTGTGCGAGGCGGTCTGCCCGGCGCTGGCTATCACCATTGAGGCGGAGTCGCGGGACGATGGATCCCGCCGCACCACGCGGTATGACATTGATATGACCAAATGCATTTATTGCGGTCTGTGCCAGGAGGCCTGCCCGGTAGATGCAATTGTCGAAGGGCCCAACCTTGAGTTTGCGACCGAAACCCGTGAAGAGCTAATGTATAATAAGGATCGCTTGCTGGCGAATGGTGAGCGCTGGGAAGCGGAGATTGCGGCAAAGATACAACTCGACGCACCATATCGCTAATTTCATAGAGGAGCTCAATGTCGGCTTGCCTTCCTGTGGGACAGGAGCTAACAAAGCCGAGATTGTTTCTTCCACCTTCGTGAGGATGGACTTTTGATGGCACTCGATCTGCACAGCACGATGTTTTACGTGTTCGCGTTTCTGACACTGATGTGTGGCGTCATGGTGATATCTGCACGCAATCCGGTGCACTCTGTTCTGTTTTTGATTTTCGGTTTTTTTAATGCCGCCGGGCTCGTGGTGTTGCTGGGGGTAGAATACATCGCCATGACATTGGTGATAGTGTATGTCGGCGCTGTGGCTGTGCTTTTCCTTTTCGTGGTGATGATGTTAAACATCAACTTCACCGAGTGGCGGCAAGGTTTTTTGCGTTATCTCCCTATCGGTGTAGGCGTGGCAGCTCTATTTTTGGTGCAGATTGCCGCACTTTATATGGCTTCAAAGCCAGCAACTAACGGCGGCATCACGCTGTTGCCGGGTAAGGCAACGCCGCCACTTGAACAGGTGACCAACACCGAAGCGATCGGGCGATTGCTTTACACGGATTACGCGATCAGTTTTCAGATTGCTGGGGTAATTCTTCTGGTTGCTATGGTCAGCGCTATTGTACTGACGCTTCGCCAGCGTGAGGGAGTGCGTCGTCAGCGCATTGGCCGTCAGGTGGCCCGTCGCCGCGACGAGGCGGTTGAAATGATCAAAGTGACGCCAGGGCAGGGAGTGGGCTGATGCTGTACGGTTCCATTGAGCTGTTTGATTATCTGGTGGTGGCTGCCGCGTTATTTACTTTGGGGATTTGCGGAATTTTTCTTAACCGCAAGAACATCATTACTATCCTGATGTCCATTGAGCTCATGCTGCTGGCGGTGAATCTCAATTTTATCGCCTTTTCAGTGAGTCTGCACGATATGGTGGGGCAGGTTTTTACCGTGTTTGTGCTTACCGTTGCCGCCGCTGAGGCTGCGATTGGTCTGGCGATATTGGTAATTTATGCGCGCAACACCGGCACCATTGCGGTGGAAGATATTCGCGGGATGAAGGGGTAACGGACATGGATGTTGCGCTGTATCTCAAGCTGATTGTGTTTTTGCCATTGCTATCGGCCATTGTCATTGGTCTGCAATCACGCGTTGTACCTGATCGTGTGGCCCAGCTGGTTACGTCCGGTTTTCTTGTGGTGGCTGCGGTGCTTTCCGCGCTTGTGTTTTATCACGTGCATGTCACCGGCCAGCCCATCGTGGTTGAGCTTGCGCCATGGATCGTTTCGGGCGACCTGAATGTCAGCTGGGCGCTGGCGGCGGATATGCTGACGTCGGTGATGCTCATTGTGGTGACGTGGGTCTCTGCCGTGGTGCACATCTATTCCATCGGTTACATGAGCCATGATGATCATAAGCCGCGCTTTATGGCGTATCTTTCGCTGTTCACCTTCTTCATGCTGATGCTGGTGACGGCGAATAACTTTGTACAGGTTTTTCTGGGTTGGGAAGGGGTGGGGCTGGCATCATACCTTCTGATAGGCTTCTGGTACCACAAGCCATCGGCCAACGCCGCTGCGATGAAGGCGTTTCTGGTGAACCGCGTAGGCGATGTCGGCCTGGCCATGGGAATTGCCCTGATCTTTTTGACATTCGGCTCCTTGGAGTTCGGCACCGTGTTCGCCAAGGCACCGCAGGTGGCAGCGCAAAGCTTTACTTTCTTTGGCTACACGGTTCCGCTGATGGATCTGATGTGCTTGCTCTTGTTCATTGGCTGCATGGGGAAATCGGCGCAATTGCTGCTGCATACGTGGCTGCCGGATGCCATGGAAGGCCCGACCCCGGTTTCTGCCCTCATCCATGCCGCAACCATGGTAACCGCCGGGGTCTTTCTGGTGGCACGCTGCTCGCCCTTGTTTGAGCTGGCCCCCACCGCGCTGATGGTGGTCACGGTCGTTGGCGCAGTGACGGCTCTGTTCGCGGCGTCGGTGGGGCTGGTGCAGAATGACATTAAGCGCGTGATTGCGTATTCCACCTGCTCACAGCTGGGCTATATGTTTTTTGCATGCGGTGTTTCTGCTTATGCCGCTGGGGTCTTCCATCTCATGACCCATGCGTTCTTTAAAGCGCTCTTGTTCCTAGGTGCGGGTTCGGTCATCCACGCCTTGTCGGATGAGCAAGACATGCGTCACATGGGCGGGGTGCGCAAACTGATCCCGATTACCTATGCGATGATGTGGATTGGTTCGCTGGCGCTCGCGGGCGTACCGCCTTTCGCGGGCTTTTACTCCAAGGATATTGTGCTCGAGGCGGCCTTCGCGTCGCATACTCCGTGGGGAAGTTTTGCTTACGCATTTGGCGTGGTTGCGGCGTTCCTTACCGCGTTTTACTCGGGTCGGCTGCTGTTTATGACCTTCCACGGCAAGCCGCGTGCGTCAGCCACCGCCATGGCGCACGTGCATGAATCGCCGGCAGTGATGTTGTTGCCGCTGGTACTGCTGGTTGCGGGTGCGCTCGCTTCGGGCTATATCGGCGCGAATATTTTTGGCATGGTGGATGCCGACGGGTTGTTCTGGAATGGCGCGATTTTTGTGGCACCGGGCCATGCGTCCCTTGAGCACGCCCATCATGTTGCGGCATGGGTGAAGTATCTGCCGCTCGGTATGGGGGTGGGTGGTTTGCTGCTTTCCTACCTGTTTTATGTGATGCATCCCTCGCTGCCGGGACGTATCTCAGGCACTGTTTCTGGGTTCTACCGCTTCCTGCTCAATAAATGGTATTTCGATGAGCTGTATGATCGCCTCTTTGTGCGTCCGGCTTTGCATATCGGTCAGGTGCTGTGGAAGCAGGGAGATGAGCAAATCATTGATCGCTTTGGGCCAAACGGCGTTGCAGCGCTGGCGCAACGGGGCGGGGCTGTGGCCAGCCGGTTGCAGACGGGCTACCTTTTCCATTATGCCTTCGCGATGATGCTTGGCCTGCTTGGCATCATCACCTGGTTCGTCTACACCACCGGTATTTGGCGGAGCTAGGCAATGGGCATTCTCTCAACATTAATTGTCATTCCCCTGACGGCCGCGCTGCTGATTTTTCTCACGGCGCGTGGTGATTCGGAGGCTAGTCGCCGGAAGGCGCGGGTGATCGCGCTGGCGTCCTCTGTTATTACCTTTGTTCTGTCGGTACGGCTGTGGCTGGATTTTGATGCCACCTCCGCTGCGTTCCAGTTTGTGGAGCGATTCCCCTGGATCGCTGCGTTGAACATTGACTATTACCTCGGCATTGACGGGATTTCTCTGTTCATGGTGCTGCTGACGACCCTGCTGCAGCCGGTCTGCATCCTTTCCAGCTGGCATGCCATTGAAAAGCGTGTCCCGGAATTCATGATTGCATTTAGCGTGTTGGAGGCCCTGGTTATCGGCGTGTTCTGCGCGCTGGATGCCATGCTGTTTTATGTCTTCTTTGAAGCGGTGCTGATTCCGATGTACCTCATTATCGGTATCTGGGGTGGGCAAAACCGTATCTATGCCGCATTTAAATTTTTCCTCTACACGCTGGCTGGTTCCGTATTGTTCCTGGTGGCGCTGCTTTACCTGTATTTCCAATTTGGCACCTTTGAGATTCCGCTGTTGATGGAGCGCGCACCCGCACTTCCACTGGAAGTTCAGAAGCTATTATGGCTCGGTATGTTTGTTGCCTTCGCAGTAAAAGTGCCTATGTGGCCTGTCCATACCTGGCTGCCGGACGCGCACGTGCAGGCGCCGACGGCTGGCTCGGTGATCCTTGCCGGGATTCTTCTCAAAATGGGGGGGTATGGCTTCCTGCGTTTTTCTTTGCCGATGCTACCGCAAGCCTCGGTAGACTTCGCAGAAATGGTCTATGTGCTCAGCGTAGTGGCTGTGATTTACACCTCGCTCGTCGCGCTGCGTCAGCATGATATGAAAAAGCTGATTGCCTATTCATCCGTTGCGCATATGGGCTTTGTGACGCTTGGCTTGTTTGCTTTCAACCAGCAGGGTGTCGAAGGTGGAATTATTCAGATGATCTCGCATGGCGTGGTTTCTGGAGCGCTGTTCCTGTGTGTGGGTGTGGTCTATGATCGTCTGCATACGCGTGAGATCGAGCGTTACGGCGGTCTGGTGACTATCATGCCGCGTTATGCGCTGTTGTTTATGCTGTTTACCATGGCCTCGGTGGGACTTCCGGCGACTTCCGGCTTCGTGGGAGAGTTTCTTGTACTGGTGGGAATGTTTCAGGTAAGCGAAGTCTATGCGCTGCTTGCGGCCACCGGTATGGTGCTGGGCGCGGCGTACGCTTTATGGCTTTATCGTCGCGTGGTCTTTGGTGAGTTGACGAAATCCGATTTGAAGCACATGCAGGATCTGACTCTGACCGAAAAGCTTTCTTTTGCTCCTCTAGTGGCCATTGTGGTGTGGATGGGCGTGTACCCGCTGCCCTATTTTGAAGCGATGGGCCCGTCAGTGAAGCAGCTGCTCGCTCATATTGATCAGCATACAGTTCAACCGTTTAACGAAATGGCTGAGGCCACCCCATGAGCGACGCGCTGCTCCAGCAATTGCAGAACCTGCTTCCAGAAGGCTTCCTCGCCGTAGCCGCTATGCTTCTTTTAATGGCAGGAGTTTATGGCGGTAAAATGGTGACTCAGGTCATCAACGTTCTGGCATTACTGGTCCTTGTCATTACCGCAGATCTTGTATTCTTTGGCATTGGCCCGTCATTAGATTCTGGCTCCGCGGCTCCGTTCATTCACGATGGATTCTCAGTGTATGGAAAAGTGCTGGTGCTCGTCGGGGCACTCTTCACGCTTGTTATGGGCTCGCACTGGCTTTCACAGCCGGAGAATGATCGCTTTGAATTTCCGATTTTGATTCTGTTTAGTGTGCTTGGCATGATGCTCATGCTGAGTGCCAATGATATGCTCACCGTATATCTCTCTCTGGAGCTGGCAAGTTTGTCGCAGTATGTGCTGGCGGCTTTTCAACGTGACCGTACGCGCTCTACAGAGGCTGGATTGAAGTATTTTGTGCTCGGCTCTCTCGCCTCAGGCATGCTTCTGTTTGGAATTTCTCTGGTGTACGGCTACACGGGTACCATCGAATTTAATGGTATTTCGAGTGTCATTGCTGGGTATCAGGGCCAGATGGCTGCGCTGGCAACTCCATTTCCTTATGGCCTTACGTTAGGCATGGTGCTTTTGCTGGTAGGCTTCTGTTTCAAAATATCGGCGGCCCCTTTTCACATGTGGAGTCCAGATGTTTATGAAGGTGCGCCAACACCCGTTACAGCCTTCTTCTCCGTGGCACCCAAAATCGCGGCAATGCTACTGCTGATGCGTTTGCTGGCTACCCCATTTGCCGGTCTGCAGGAGCAGTGGCAACAGATCATCTTTGCGGTTTCTGCATTGTCGATGCTGGTGGGAGCTTTTGGGGCGTTGCGTCAGCAGAATATTAAGCGTCTACTGGCGTATTCTTCTATTGGCCATGTTGGTTATGTGCTGATGGCGGTATTGGTTGCCAAGCAAGCAGGGTATGCCGCCGTGCTGATCTATTTGGGGCTCTATCTCTTTATGAGTCTTGGAACGTTTGCGCTGCTGCTGATGATGCGCCGTAACGGTGATTATGTAGAAGCGATCACTGATCTGGCAGGAATTTCGCGTGTTCATCCTTGGTTCGCCTTCTGCATGGCGATGTTTATGTTCTCTATGGCTGGAATTCCCCCGCTCGCTGGTTTCTTTGCCAAGTTATGGGTGTTCACAGAAGCAGTCCGTGGTGGATATGTCTGGTTGGCCGTATTGGGCGTGCTTTCCAGTGTTGTTGCGGCGTACTATTACCTGCGTCTGGTAAAAGTGATGTATTTTGATGAAGGCGGAGACGCATATGAGCTTCCATCTTCGCTTAGCCTTGGCATGGTGGTGGGGCTATGTGCCGTTGTGACTCTTCTATTTATTCTTTCTCCCATGAGTCTTGTTGCGCCAGCAACAACGGCGGCGCAGGCGTTACTTCCGTGAGCGCAAAAAAGCCAAAACCCGCCTCTTTGATCGAATCATATCATTTGCTCGCATATGATGTGCTGGATAGTACCAATGATGAAGCGCGACGTTTGGCACGGGGTGGGGCAAGTCATGGTGCGGTTATCTGGGCGAAACGGCAGACCAAAGGGCGCGGACGTATGGGCCGCGCGTGGATTTCTGATGAGGGAAATCTGTTTGTTTCTCTTCTGCTGCAGCCGCCGGTTGAATTAATCGATGCCTCTCAGTTTTCGTTTGTCACCGCATTGGCTGTTGCTGAGGCGTTGCAGCCGGTTGTTGCTGAAGTTGGTAAGCTCTCCCTTAAATGGCCCAACGACATTTTACTCGATGGACGCAAGCTCGGTGGCATTTTGCTTGAAACCGAGCCGGCTGAGGAAGAGGGACGCTTCTGGCTGATTGCTGGTATCGGCATCAATGTCGAAAATTGTCCGCCACAAAGCGAGGTAGCCTATCCTGCCACATGCCTGAAGCAGGCGGGGATTGAGATTATCAGCGCTAAGATTGTGCTGTCGCGCCTGTTGCCGCATTTTGTGGAATGCTATGATCGTTGGATGACCAAGGGGTTTGGCCCGATTCGTGATGAGTGGCTCACTTTAGCGCATGATCTGGGTAAGCCAGCGGTTGTGATGTCTGGCAAAGAGGAATACCGTGGACTCTTTGCGGGGATTGATGCGCAGGGGCGGATGCAAATGGATTTGCAGGATGGTACACGGATGCACCTGACCAGCGGTGATTTTCTACTTGAGTCATAAGGAGCGCTGTGATGCTGCTCGCCATTGATGTAGGCAATACAAACACAGAGTTTGCACTATTTGATGGTGAGGAACTGCTGCGCACCTGGCGTTTGCGCACGGAGCGGCATCGCACCGCGGATGAGTATGTGATCTGGCTGCATCAGATGTTTGCTGCGGCCGGATATCCTATGCAAAGCGTACGTGCGGCAATCATAGGATCCGTGGTGCCAGAGGCCTTGTTTCCTCTGCGGCAATTCTGCAAGCATACGTTAGGTGTGCCGCTGATGATGGTGGGGGAGGATGCACTGGATCTTGGTATCCGTACCGCAACGCAAGGCGAAGTCGGCGCTGATCGGCTGGTGAATGCTGCGGAGGCATGGCGTCGCTATCGCATGCCTCTTGTTATTGTTGATTTTGGCACCGCGACGACCTTTGATGTAGTAAGTGGTGAAGGGGTCTATTTAGGTGGTGCGATTGCGCCGGGGGTGAATCTCTCACTGGAGGCGTTGCAAGCGGCTGCCTCAAAGCTACCGGGTATTCGTATCCGCAAACCAGAAAATGTGATTGGTCGTGCCACAGTTCCAGCGATGGAGTCAGGCATTTTTTACGGATATCTGGGCTTAGTTGACGGTATAAATCGCCGTATTATCAGTGAGTACGGCCAGCCGATGAAAATTATAGCAACTGGAGGCCTCTCCGCGCTCTACGCGCCGCACAGCGAAACGATTGAGGCGTCGATTGAGGATCTGACCATTCGCGGCTTATTAACTATTTACCTGGCAAATCGCACTTAATGAATATGGCACAGCACACCTTAGACACCCTGAAAGATCAGCTTCTTTTTGTTCCGCTTGGCGGTTCTAATGAGATCGGGATGAATCTTAATCTCTATCATCTTGATGGAAAATGGTTGATGGTTGATCTGGGGATCGGTTTTGCCGATGATTATTTGCCGGGCATTGAGGTTATTCTGCCTGATATCGATTTCATTGCGGAACGCCGTAAAGATCTACTTGGCTTGGTGTTGACCCATGCGCATGAAGACCATATTGGCGCCGTATCATATCTGTGGGATGAGCTGAAATGTCCGGTTTATGCCACCCCGTTTACGGCGTCTGTTTTACGCTACAAATTAGCAGGAGAGGGGCTTTCACCCCGTAGCATTCCGGTAACTGAAGTGAATGCAGGTGACACGTTGGAGTTAGGGCCATTCGGACTGGATTTTATCTCGCTTACGCACTCCATTCCGGAGATGCAGGCTATTGCCATCCGTACCCGCCACGGCACCGTGATGCATACAGGGGACTGGAAGCTGGATGATGCGCCGCTTGTTGGACCGGTAACGGATGAAGCAGCCCTTAAGCGCTATGGCGATGAGGGGGTTCTGGCGATGGTGTGTGACTCCACCAACGTATTTGTTGAAGGCCGCTCCGGTTCTGAATCGGGCGTGCGTGATGCGTTGGTGTCGTCAATTGCCGGCTGCAAAGGGCGGGTTATTGTCACGACCTTTGCTTCGAATATCGCGCGGGTGGAATCCGTTATGAAGGCTGCACAGGCTGCGGGTCGCCATGTGGTGCTCGCCGGACGTTCCTTGTTCCGGGTGGTCGAAGCGGCGCGGGAGGCGGGATATCTGAAAGGTGTTCCCGATCCTCTATCGGATAAAGAGGCCGCAGGGCTGCCACATGATCAAATACTGATACTTTGCACCGGTGGGCAGGGAGAGCCTCGTGCGGCTCTAACCAAACTAGTTCAGGGTAACCATCCTGTTTTGCGTGTGGCGGCGGGGGATACCGTGATTTTCTCTACGCGTGTGATTCCGGGTAATGAAACGCGCGTCCGCTGGCTGAAAAACCAACTGGTTCGTCACGGGCTTCATATTATCACCGACAAAGATGCCGATGTGCATGTCTCAGGCCATCCGGCCCGCGAGGAGCTGCGACAGATGTATCAGCTTGTACGCCCGCAGGTTGCTATACCCGTTCATGGCGAGGCGGCGCATCTGGCGGAGCATGCGAAATTCGCGCGGGAGATGCAGGTGCCAGAGGTCGTGGTGGGCTATAATGGTGCCGTCATGCATCTCTGTAAAGGGCAGTCTCGGATAGTGGATGAGGTTCATTCTGGCTACATCGCCATGGATGGAACCTCGATGATACCGGTCAATAGCCCGGTGATTCGTATGCGTCGTAAGCTACGCGATGAGGGTAACATTACCATTTCACTGGTTGTTGATGACACAAAGCGATTGCTTTCTGCGCCACAGATTACCGCGCCGGGTAGCCTTGATTCACAGGAAGATGAGGCACTTCGTCATGCTCTCGAGGAGGATGTGTCGCGGGTGTTTGACAGTGCCAATCTACGTAAGGCCACGGTGCACTCTCTTACGGAAAAAGTACGCAATGTCGTGCGTAAGCGGGTGCAAGAAGAACTAGGCAAACGCCCAGTTCTGGAAGTACACTTACACCAGATTCAGTAATCCAGAGATCGTATGACGCGTCGTTTGCCGTCCATCAGAAACCGCGCTTTTTTGCTTCTGATGGGGGTATCTGCGGCCTTTCTTTTTGCTTACTGGGCTGCGCTTCATTTATTCGTAGATCCAAAAGCGGTTCAGGAGCGCTTCGAAGCGGTCTTTCAGGAGGCATTATACTCCGCCGATATTATGGAATCTGAGCTGTCTGTTTTTCCGCTCCCTAAAATCATACTCCGCCGGTTAACGGTAAATAATCCCGCAGAATCTAGCGAAAGCTACTTCTTGGAAGCCCCTGAAATCCATGTTCATTTTAATCTTTTATCGCTTCTGAGTCATACAGAAGCTATTGGTAAAATCCGTCTACTGCAGCCCTCGTTGGTACTTGAGCGTACTGCCTCAGATACAGCGAACTGGCAACCGCTGATGGATCATTTGAGTCGTTTGCAGTCTACCACCCAGATAAACACAGTGATTGAGAATGGCACGATTTTTTATCAGGATCATATCGCGAAGAAGGAAGAGTCGCTTACCAAGCTTTCTGGAAGCCTTACCCTAGACCAGCGTGAGGGCTTTAGTGCAGAGCTTGCCTTCTTGTTCCATAAGCGCCAGGGACGGCTTTCCATTGTTTCTGGGCAGGGGGAGTTGCGTTCTTTTCAGCAGTTCCGTTTTCAAACCACAGCTGAATTAGCTTTTGCTAAGGATATGCTGCGTTATTCGGGCGTCCTTTCACGTCAGCCCGGGCAGACGGTAACGTTGCAAGGCAATGCGATGATGCGGTCTATGCAGCCAAAATTCTGGTTAGAGCGTTTATTTATTAGTAAAGCAAAAGAAGGTGCTTTTAGTGCCCTGCCCAAGGATATTAGCTTGGTACTTGATGCAACCATTGATAGTCGCCCGGATGCAGGGCGTATATCGGTGAACAAATTGCAGCTTGGGAAATCGAACGGACAAGCCCAAGTGGCGTGGAAACGTGCTGACGCAAAAATCCAAACGGAGACTAAGTTTTCTTTCAATCAGCTCGATATGGATGAAATTCTATCTAGCAAAGATAGAAATCTAAATGCGTTTTTTTCACTCTTGTTGCCGAAGGGCACAGATGGAAAATTCACGCTTACCGCACAATCATTTGTTTATTTTACGTTGCCTTTTCGTCAGCTCCAGATTGCCGCCGATGTTAACGAGGCCGAGTTGACCCTGAATCAGGCGACGGCGCAACTCCCCGGCAAAACCCGCGTCTTTGCTTTTGGCATTCTCAAACGGGATGTAAGGCAGCTTATTTCGTTTGACGGAAGTATGGAGCTATTAGGCGAAGATGCTCTCGCACTGATGCGTGATTCAGGTTTGCAGCGTCTGAATATTCTACCTCTTTCGGGGAAAAAGTTTCGTGCCCGGGCGAATTTATTCCTAGCGGCAGACCGTGCAACGGTCTCCGAGATGCGGTTTCAAGGTGGTGACTTCTACATGGTGGGTGGCGTCAATGTAAATCCCGGTAGTGCGCATGATATCGAGGCAACGCTGCGTTTCCGTAATGTTCGTCTGGAGCCGCTTCTTGCCTATTTCTCGCCGCTGTTTTCCCGAAGCGCTCCGACCGATGCCAAGATACTTAATCGCCGTCTGGACTGGTTGGCCAAGGTGCAGCGTAGTGCATTGCTCAACCTGCTTTTTGAGGATTTCTTGCTAGGTAATCACAAAGGAGTGCGCAGTCAGTTTTTGGTCAGTCTTCAGAAAGATAAGGCGTATTTCCAGAAGATAGATTTAAACCTTGACCACTCGCATGTACAAGGCAAGGCGCTGTTTGATCAAACGGCCGAGACGCCAAAAGTGGAAGCGGTCCTTGATATCTCTGATTATGATTTGAATCCGCTTCTTGGAACGAGCTTGATTACGCAGCCTGTACCTCGTGGAAATGTGGCAAGTGTATGGTCTGCGGAGCCTTTCGAAACAAGCTTTCTGAGGGGGTATGACAGCGCACTTGATATTCGGATTGCTCATGCGTCTCATGCAAGCTTCTCCATTGATAATCTTGAGCTTAAGTCGACCTCGCAAAACGGGGAATGGAATATTGAGTCACTAAAGGGCACCGTTTGGGGCGGTCAGTTTGCCATTGCGGGTAGTATGGACGTTACCTCGGTAAGTCGCATGAACGCAACGCTTCAGATGACGAATCTACGCACCGAGGAGGCACTGAAGAGTCTGGCTGGTTTTGAAGGTGTGCGCGGTCTGGTTAGTGTGAGTGCTGAAGTCGGTAGCAGCGGTGTGAGCCCATCTGATTTTATCAAGAATATGTCAGGAACATTCGCTTTCAGTGGCCGTGAAATCATTATCCGTGGCTTCGATCTTTCTAGTCTGGTGCAAACCGTGCCAGCGGTACGTTCAGTTGCTGATGTGGTGAATACAGTGCGTATTGCCACGCTGCAGGGGGCTTCCAGCTTTTCGTTGGTGGATGGTGGTTTTTACTTTTCGCAGGGGACCCTCGGGACGCAAGGGATTACCTTCCGTTCAAGGCATGCCATTGGTGCCTTTGGGGGAACCATTGACTTGATGCGATGGATGCTTAATGCAGCCATACAGTTTAAGCTGATTTCGATTGTTTCCGAAGAGTATCCGATGGTGACGGTCCTGTTCCGTGATTCAATGGATAATCCCATCATTGATATTGACACCCGATCACTCGAGGCGTGGGTGGCACGACGGAAACTGCTTCAATAAATTGTGATACGCTGCATACTTGCAAAGCGTCGTGAGTTGCAATGCCCTGATAAATGCGTCATGCTGACATTGAAGAGGGAAGCATTGTGTTATGATAAAGATCATTTCGTCGGGCTCTGAAGCCAAGCTGGTAGAAAAACTTTCCTCCCTTGAAGGCAATGGCTGGGCGGCAGTTTACTTTGCCTTTGATCGGCTGCTGGAGCACTACCGCAGTGACTATCAAATAAAGATTGCCCTCAATCTACTTAAGGATCTTTTGAAGGATTACGAAGGCCATCTATTCCTTTGCAAAGACAGTACGATTTTTCTTTTGGCACAAGGCGTTCCGAAGCAGCTGAGTGATAAGGTTATTTTTCAGCTCCGCTATTTATTTATGGATGATCCTCTGGCTTATGGTCCGGATGGGGAAGAGAATAAGGAATTCTGCCAGGTTTTTGATGCTGCTGAAGATATGGAGCTTCTGCTGCAGCGTGCCCGTCAGAAAATGCTTCAGGAAGGACGCGCCGCACGCGGTATGGCCTCGCCAGCCATGGCATCGACGGCTGGCGTTCCGGCGCCTACCTCTGAAAAGCCGGCTTCACTTCTCAGTCAGGTGAAGGAAATCGCAAAGAATTCTACGCCGATGAAGCTTTTCAACGCGATGAGCCTTGCCAATATCGAGAAAGATCTCACACGTGCGGATCTGACCATGGTCATGCGGCGGCAGCCGATTTGTGCAGCCATTCCTGACATGACGGTGCGCCGGGTTTTTGATGAGCTTTACATCAACATTGCCCATCTGCGGCAAATGATGAAGCTTGATATTGATTTGCTTAGCAATCGCTGGCTGTTCAAATATCTCACCGAGCTACTTGATGAGCGTATGCTCCACATGATCCGCTTGGCCCCAACGCGCTATCTGGAACACCCGGTCAGCCTTAACCTCAATGTCCGCTCACTAATGTCAGATTTCTTCTACGAATTTGATGCTTCGGTGAATCCTTCGGTGAAAGTATCGGTGGTCATTGAGATACAAATATCGGATGTGTTTGAGGATATGCGGGCCTTCCTTATTGCTCGTGATGCAGTGCAAAAGATGGGGTATCGCGTTTGCCTGGACGGCTTAAGTGATATCAGCTTCTCGCAGATTGACCGCGAGGCTTTGGGATTTGATCTGGTGAAATTACAATGGAATGCTGAAATCGCTGCTGATCTGCAAAGCGCAGGCAATAAGCGCATCTCTGAGGCAATTCGTCGTTGTGGGCCCAATCGTGTGATTCTCACCCGTTGCGACAATCGTAAAGCGGTGGATTATGGTCAGGCGATGGGCGTCTCTCTCTTTCAGGGGCGCTATCTTGATAAGCTGATGAACCCATTGGCTAAGGTAGAGAACTAATTGATGGATATAGGCTACGTTCTCGGCAGCCTTATCATGATGACGGTGCTGGGTTTGTCGGTGGGGAATTTTGCGACCTCACTCACGTACCGGCTACCACGCGGCTTGAAGATCGCGAATGATCCACCGTACTGTGATACGTGCCATACGTACCTAGAAACGCGGGATATGTTCCCGTTTGTTTCATGGCTCATTAACCGCGCCAAATGCCGCTTTTGTGGTGCTCCTGTTCCGGCGCTCTATGCATTTGTCGAGCTGGGCTGCGCCGTATGGTTTAACGCCACCTGGTTTACTTTATGGCCTCACGCGGTGGATGCCTATCTGGTAACGCTGGCGCATGGGGTGTTTGTTATCACGTTGTTGTCGTTGCATATTGCTGAAAAGCGTTTGTTTCCCATTGTGTTGATTCTAATTGCCGGACTGGGTGCCATTTACCGCGTGTTGTTTGATGCTAGCGTCCTGGGGTTTCTCATCAGTGCCTATTTAGCGTTGATGGTCGGTGTGGCTGGTTGGCTGTTGTCATCGGCGGTGAAGCGTCAACGCCAGCCGTTCCCTGCGGTGGCTATTCTGCTGGCAGTGGCAGGACTCTGTGTGGGTAAAGATTCATTGCCCATGCTGGTGGGCGGCTCCGCCGTATTGGCTCTGCCAATCTGGCTTATCAGCCAGTTCCAGCCTAGCCTCCGCGGGAGTACCGGCGTGATCGCCGTGGGCCTCACCCTCATGACGCTGATGCTTTTTCCGTCCCTGGGGCGCACCTTATCCAGTGAATGTGCCCAAGTGGAATGTGTGTCCGGGAAAGGTTGCCAGCGCCTTATGATTGCCAATTGCCACGGTCCTCGGTAGTGCAGTGGCTTATTCTACGGTGACTGATTTCGCCAGGTTGCGCGGCTGATCCACATCCGTGCCTTTGTGAACGGCCACATGATAAGCAAGGAGCTGGGCAGGGATCGCATATAGAATTGGGGAGAGCATATCCGGGCAGTCGGGTAGCGTGATAACATGGCGGCACAGGCTACGCAGCTCCTCTGCTCCCTGATGATTGCTCAGTAGCACAATGCGCCCACCGCGTGCCGCGGTTTCCTGAAGGTTTGACGCTGTTTTTTCAAATAATGCGTCGTGGGGGGCAAACACCACCACCGGCACGGATTCATCAATGAGCGCGATGGGGCCGTGCTTCAGCTCCCCTGCGGCATAGCCTTCCGCGTGGATGTAAGAGATTTCCTTCATCTTGAGCGCACCTTCGCTGGCGATGGCATAGCTGGTTCCACGCCCGATAAACAGCATATCCTTTGCATCGCTGATGTCATGCGCCGTCTGGCGGATCAGCGCATCACTCGCCAGCGCTTGCTCGATCAAACGCGGTAGCTGGCTGACCTGGCGTGCATGCTCGGCGGTTTCCTGTGCATTCAGCACGTTGCGTATACTGCCAAGGGCAATCGTGAGCGCTAGAAGTGCCGTTAGTTGAGTGGTAAACGCTTTGGTCGAAGCGACGCCGATTTCCGGCCCGGCATTGGTTGCCAGTACACTATGTGCTTCCCGCGCCATGCTGCTCGTAGGGACATTCACCAGTGCGAGCGTATGCTGGCCTACGGATTGTGCGTATCGTAACGCTGCTAAGGTATCCGCTGTTTCACCCGACTGAGAGATGAAAATCGCCAGACCATGTTCCGGCATAATCGGTTTACGATAACGGAACTCAGAGGCAATTTCGATGGAGGTGGGCACACGGGCAATTTGCTCCATCCAGTAGCGTGCCACCTGTGCGGCATAAAACGACGTGCCACAGGCGACCATGGTCACGCGTGAGACCTGCGACAGCGCTTCATTCAGTGCAGGGAAGTGGAAGCCATCAACACCCCCCTTGTAAGCATCCAGCGTGCGGGTGATGGCTTGCGGCTGCTCAAAAATTTCCTTCAGCATGAAATGTGCATAAGAGCCTTTGTCCGCTTCGGCTTTGTCTTTCTCCAATGGCATGGTGACGCGCTTTACCGGTTGGCCGTGATGGTTAAAGACCTGCACGCTATCGGGCCGTAAAACCACCATGTCGCCTTCTTCCAGATAGGCGATCTCATGACAGAAGGGGCTTAACGCAAGCGCATCAGAGCCCAGCATCATACTTTTTTTGGTATACCCCACCGCCAGTGGGGAGCCACGGCGTGCGCCAATAAGCAGGGTCGGATCATCCGCAAACACAATGCCCAGGGCGAAGGCACCGTGCAGGCGGGCCAGAGTTTTTTCTACTGCTTCTTCGGGAGTGAATTTTTGTGTTAGGTAATCCGTGATGAGGAGGGGGATCACCTCTGTATCTGTCTCGCTGCTGAACGTATAGCCTTTGCTTAACAGCTCTTCGCGCAGTGTGGCATGATTCTCAATAATACCATTATGCACCACCGCAACGCGATCTGTCGCGTGTGGGTGAGCATTGGCTTCGGAGGGAACGCCATGGGTTGCCCAGCGCGTATGACCAATACCGCAATGCCCGGTGTAGTGTTCATTCGTAGTTTTCTTTTCGAGTTGGCTGATTTTGCCAACCGCGCGCGTGATGTGCAGGCCATCCTTACCTGCAATGGCGATCCCCGCGGAATCATAGCCGCGGTATTCCAAGCGTTTGAGGCCTGTCAGAAGATAGGTTTCGGGATGTTCAGCCCCGGTAATGGCGATGATTCCGCACATGATCGTCCTTGGTTTTTTGGGCGAAATTAGACGCCACGATGGGCTTTCACAAGTCACAGATGATGACAATTTGATATATCGACGAAAAGTGCATTAAAAAACGCAAATTTGTCACGCAGCCGTAATGTATAAGCGCTATAGAGCCAGCCCTGAGGGTCTCC
>DBAU01000085.1 GCA_002291845.1 Alphaproteobacteria bacterium UBA1002
AATGAATACGCCTCGAATCGCCAGATAGGCTTCCAGCGCTAAAATGGCCTCGCGATGCAGTGGAGCAATGCGCTCGCGACCTCCTTTTCCAGTAACCAGCAGATAAGATGTGGCACCTGAGGCGTGCTGCATGCTCTGGCGGATATGAGCCATGCTCAAGCTGACCAGTTCAGATACACGCAGTCCAGACGCATAAAGCAGTTGTAACATGGCATGTAAGCGTAGCCCCTCGGGGGAGGTGTCAGCGGCCGCAGCGGCAAGCAACATGTTGACTTCTTGATGGTTTAATACATGGGGTAGTGGGCGACTTCGCCGCGCACCGGCAATCAGTGCGGTTGGGTTTTCTGAGATCATTCTCTCCGATACTAAAAAACGATAAAACTGGCGTAATGCGCTGGTTTTTCGGGCGCTGGAGCTCGCCGCTATCCCCTGGCGGCTAAGGCTGCTTAGAAAATCTTCCACCACATCCCGCGTCGCCAGCGTGAGTGTGGTACGCCGTTTCGCGAGAAACGCAGCGTAATCCAGTAGATCGCGCTGATATGCACTCAGCGTATTCGTCGAGGCTTGACGTTCGGCTTGCAGCATTGCCAGAAAGTCTTCAATCAGTGCGTGATCTGGTGGCAGCGCCATTAATCTTCGCGGCGGTCTGGAATACCGAGCAGGGCTTCTGCGGCCAACTCATTAGCGAGTGAACGCAAGCCCAGCGCATTAAGGGTATCCATCACTTGCAACGTGGCCTGATCACTGGTTCGCTGTGGTGGTACATCCGCGAGCACCAGTGCCGCACGCAAAATCTGCTCGGCTGGACTGACCGGAGCGTTACGTGCTTTATGCAGCGCGTTCAGCCGCTCCGGGGACGCATAGGTGATGTCTGGCAGCGGTGCCGAAGCTTCCAATGGCGATTGCGGCCAGCGTATCTGATAGCCAAGAGCCTCCATGATGCGTCCGTACCGCCCGGCCAACCAGACGATTGGAGCCTCCGGACTTTGCGCAAAGGAGGGCAGGGCAATGTTATCCGAGCCATACTCACGTTCTGTTCCAGAAAGTGTGAGAATCCGGCCGGCAACGCTAGCCGACAGCTCGGAGGAGGGGTCATCTTTTTGATTCAGGCTTCGGGCAATCATCGCCGCTTTTTCACGATCACCCCGATCGAGATAGAGCGCCATGGTTTCAAATGCCAAGCTCAGCTCCATCGCTGTTTCCTGCTCATCCTGTAACTGGCGCAGTTGCGTGCCCAGTATGGCGCGTGCGCTATCCGCTGAAAAAGATCGGTGATAAACCCGCAGTGCTTCGGTAATGGCCTGTGCCTTATTGCGCGGTGTGCGTGCTGCTTTTGCATCAGCGTATAAGAGTGCGCGACGGTAGGTCTCTTCAAGCGCCTGATCTTTTGGCTTTTCAGCTTTTTCTGCAACGGCCATGTAATAGCGGCCAACCTGATTGCCATCGAGAAAGTGATAACGCAGGGCGTTTTCAGCCATATACGCTCGCAGCAGCGGCGGCAATGACGAGACTTGGGCCAGCGCGGATTGCAGCTCCGGCGGCAGGGTATTGACCAAGGCCAAGGTGACAAAATTTTCCGGGATCCGCTGAGACAGTGGTGCGCCCTCCTCAAGCGGATCAATCAGCAAAGCTGAAAGGGCCGGATAAATCAGCGCGTCCTTCGCGGTTAATGGGGGAAGCTTGCTTTTAGTGCCCCAGCCCTCCACCAGCGGTGCCAGCAGCGGAGGAAGTTTTTTGGGTACACTTTCTTGCAGTAAGCCCAGCGAAACTTCCGCCTCACTCACTTTGCCACTCAGCCGCTGGCAGAGCAGATAATGCACCAACCAGTAAAGCCGGCTATCACCGCTTTCAAAGCGGGTGGACTCATTTTCGGTAATGGCGGCAGTCAGGCGGCATGCCCTTGTTATCCGCCGCGACGCCCAACCGAGATTGGCTCCCATGCGCGCCACAGGCTCTGTCAGAAAATTGGTATTGAGGGTACGAAACAGGTTCCATGCCCCTTCGTACTCGCCGAGGCGATGTAGAGCTTCTAAACGCAAAAGCAGCCAGTTTTCTGGTACACTGCCCTCCGCATCTGGTAGCACGGGTGCACTAAGTGCAGCCACCGCCGCGATGCGTTGTGTTTTCCACGCCAATGGCGTTTGCAGCTCTTGGAGCAACAGACGTAAGGTTATGGCATCGCTGCCTGCCCAGCTAAAGCTGTCTGCGCGTCCAAGCGTTGGTAGAATCCCATGGTTTGCTGCTACCGGAGATTCACGCTCCTGAATGGCAATCTCGCCTGCCACAACGCCAAAGCCTCCATCACCACTTTGCGAGAAGGCTGGCGAAGAAAGCAGGCTACCAAGGACGAGAAGTGAGGAGAAAAAGCGAAGGCGCATGGGTGGCCTCGATCCACTTACGGCAGGAATTGCTCACGTTTCAGGGCTATTTCGGTTTTCGATGGGGTGTTCGGAACATCTTGTAGGCCAAGATAGACAAAGCCACCACCCAGCAGCAGTACGACGAAGAGGAAGAATTTTAGTTTCATGGGGAGCACATCGGTTGAATGAATTTCGCGCCTTATTTTTACTTGCCGTTGCCAAAAAGCAAATATTTTCTTATTTTAGAACGCATTAATATGGATTACTGCGTAATTACATACGCTTA
>DBAU01000091.1 GCA_002291845.1 Alphaproteobacteria bacterium UBA1002
CCGAACTCGATCAGTGGCTCAACCCGTCACTTTGAAGTCTGACTGATTCGCTTATACTTTGTCCGGCACGCTGTGTTGCGCAATCACCAGTTCAGCCGTTTTTTTTGCCCGAATAGCTGCATTTTTTACGCCGCCAACAAACCAACTAGTATAGCCGCCCGCGATCAGTGAAGCGATGCTTTCAGCCACCTCACGTGGTTTGGTAAGGCCTGCTTCCCGCGCAAAAATTTCAAGCTGCGCGATAAGGTATTGGTAGTGTTCCTCGCATACTTTGCGCGCACGGCTTTCGCGTTCAGGGTATTCACCCGAGGCATTGATAAACGGGCAGCCGAAAAAATCCTCTGATTTGAATGCCTGATGCATCTCATCAAATAAGACAGTGAGCTTACGCTTGGGGCTCAGGCCTTTTTTGTTCCAGGCTTTGACATAGTTTCCGCGGTGATATTGACTGAGAAAGCGGAGCGATTCCTCAATCAGTTCCTCTTTATCTTTGAAGTGGTGGTATAGCGTTGCTTTCGTAATGCCTGCGGCTTTGGCCACGGCATCAACACCCGTGGCGCGGTAGCCATGCTGGTAAAAAACTTCTGCAGCAATGCGTAAAATACGATCCCGTGTGTTCTGCGTATGCGGCATGGGGCTCTCCAATCATAAGGTCGCGGATGTAAATGCAGGAAGCCGTAGCATATATTAAAACGGCGGGGCATGACCTGACAGTATGCTTCATATAATTCACTTGAGTTGAAATACAAGATGGGATACTAAATTTATACCGAACGTTCGGTAGACAACAATTTTAAGGAGACTTTCCCATGTCTAACTCTAAGAAACTTGCTGCTTCAGCACTGGCTGGTCTGTTTAGCCTTGGTGCTTTGGTTGCAGCTCCCGCTTTGGCTGGCGATCACGACAAAGCGGCCTGTAAAGGCACGAGCGGCTGTAAAGGCGGTGGTAAGCTTGAAAAAGCGAACTGCAAAACGGCTGATGGGAAAGAAAAGCATGCGTGCAAAGGCATGAACTCCTGCAAAGGCAATGGTGGTGACGGTAAGAATGCGTGCAAGGGCCACGGTTCCTGCGCGACGGACGGTAGCAAATAATATAAGGCATGGGCAGGGGGATGGCCCTCTGCCCGTGCGTTGCTTTATGTCTTCCGATACACTTCCTTTTCTTGGATACGGGCTTGGGCTGAGGCCTACGCATTACCCGCATATTTTCGCCGAGCAGCCTGCCATCGACTGGTTCGAGATTATCTCGGAAAATTTTATGGATACGGGCGGCAAACCGCGCCGTAACCTTGATCGTATTCGTGAGCGCTACCCCGTCGTGATGCATGGGGTTTCTCTCTCCATCGGCACGGTGGACCCGCTTAACTCCGAATATCTCCAGAAGCTCAAAGCGCTGAAAGATCATCTTCAGCCTGCCTGGATTTCCGACCATCTCTGTTGGACGGGGGTGGCCCATCGCAACACGCATGATCTGTTACCCGTGCCGTACACCGAGGCGGCGCTGCGCCATATCGTGTCGCGCTTGCGCGCGGTGCAGGATATTCTGGGATGCCCCATCGCCTTGGAAAACCCCTCGACGTATCTGGAATTCACCAGCTCGCAGATGCCCGAAGCCGAATTCATCGCACGTATGGCGGAGGATTCGGGGTGCCAGCTTTTGCTGGATGTAAACAATGTCTATGTCACCTGCTTCAATCATCGCCTAGACCCCAAGGCCTATCTGGACACGCTGCCGCTGGAGCGCGTTATTCAGATTCATCTCTCCGGCCATACGAATAAAGGCACTCACATCATTGATACCCATGATGATCATGTGGTGGAGGAGGTCTGGCAGCTTTACCGCTATGTACTTGCGCGGGCAGGGCGTGTGCCCAACACCATGATTGAATGGGATGACCGGATTCCCGATTTCCCCACCCTTGCCGCGGAGCTGGAGAAAGCCAAACAGGTTGCTGATGCGGCGCGTTCGCAGATCGCGGGGCCTGCTTGGGTCTGTCAGCCAGCGGCGCGCGGCGGATCGCCCATCTCCTTGCCTCAGGCACTGCAGCACATGCAAGAGGCGATCATGCATCCGGAGGATGCGGTCGCTCAATCGCTGGATTGGATTCATGCCAAGCCGGGCTTTGCCTGTGAAGCGCAGTTGCAGGTCTATCGCCATGCCTACCGCGCGCGGCTGCATGACGTGGTGGCTGAGGATTATCCCGTGCTGAAAACATGGCTGGGTACACAGGCCTTTGATGCGCTGCTTCACGGCCTGATCGATGCGGTGCCCCCCACCCATTTCAACATCGCCCGTTATGCGCAGAATCTAGCGGAGTTTCTGAGCGCGCAGCGACCAGAGGATGGCTTCGCCCATGCACTTTGCGAGCTGGAGACCGCCATCGCCCAGTTGGCAGATGCGGCGGAAACCGCTGTTCTCGTACCGTACCATCTGGAAGGCATGACCCCGGAGAGGCTCATGGAGTCACGGCTGCCTTTGCGTACGGCGCTGAGCCTGCACAGGTTTCGCTATCCCGTGAACGCCTATTACGGCGCGGTGATGGATGATCTCCCGCCTGCAGTACCAGAGCTATGCGATACCTACCTTGCGGTCTTTCGCCATGAGGATGTGATGTGGCGTATGGATCTGGACGCGGCTGAATATGCACTGCTCACCCGGTTATGGGCAGGCCAGACCGTGGCGGAGGCGCTCGACGGGATGGACGCATCCGCCGAAGCATCGCTGGCGGAATGGTTCGCGCGCTGGATGCGCAACGGGCTACTCGCTGCACCTGCTAATTTTGAAAAATCAAGGAGTGACCATGCTATTGCTCAACCTGCTTATTCTCTGGCCTAAGCGTATCGCGGGCTATTTCCTTTGGGCGGGGCCGTTAGTGGCGCGCCTGACGGTTGGCTATACCTTCATGTGCACCGGCTGGCTGAAACTGCAGAATCTGGACGCCATCACGGAGGCGTTTATCAGCTGGGGCATTCCGTTCCCGCAGGTGCTGACACCGTTTGTCTCCGGGCTGGAATGTTTTGGCGGTGCGTTCTTGATGCTGGGGCTGCTTACCCGCATCAGCGCGGGCGGGCTGGCAGTGACCATGGTGGTGGCTATCCTCGCGGCGCAATGGAGCGAGGTGGATTCCCTGCAAACGCTGCTCGGGCTGGAGGAGATGACCTATTTCGCCGTCTTTACCTGGCTCGCCATCGGCGGTGCGGGGGCGGCCTCTCTCGATCACTGGATTGAGCGGCGCTTCAGCCCCGGCGCTTAACTCAGCCCCCTAGCCGAGCCGCACTGCGGGCACTATGTTGGTGCCTGTAAACGAAGTCATGGCAAGGGTGGGGATGACGCGCACGCCGGCAGTGGTATGGTTCAAGCGTGATCTACGCGTGGAGGATCATGCCGCCTTATGTGCGGCGGCGGAGGAGGCGGAAGGCGCTCCGCTTGTGCCGCTCTATATCATCGAACCTGATCTATGGCAGCAGCCGGATGCTTCGCTGCGTCACTGGCGTTATCTGCAGGGGGCGCTGGCGGAGCTGCAGCAGACGCTGGCACAGCACGGTGCGCCGCTGGTGATCCGCCGCGACGGGGCGGTGGACGTGCTGGCGGCACTGCGCGAGGCGCTCGGGCCGTTTCGCCTTTATTCGCATGAAGAAACCGGCAATGGCTGGAGCTTCCGGCGCGATCTCGCGGTGGCGGAGTGGTGCTGTGCGCAAGGCATTGTCTGGCAGGAATTCCCCTCTCACGGCGTGGTGCGCCGCCTGAAAAGCCGCGATGGGTGGGCCAGCCTGCGCGAACAGCGTATGGCCGCGCCGCCACTTCGTGCCCCGGCTTTCACGGGCATAGATGAACTGCACAGTGATGCGCTGCCGGATGCGCCGTCACCTGCTCTGGCGCGCATGGTCATCGGCGATGTGCAGGCAGGGGGGCGCCGCGAGGCTCTGCGCACGCTGGAGTCGTTTTTGAAAGAGCGCGGGCGGCGCTACATGCAGACCATCTCGCGGCCCGGCGTGTCGGCGCGTCATTGCTCGCGCCTGAGCGCACATATCGCTTACGGCGCTCTTTCCGTGCGTGAGGTGGAGCAGGCGACCAAAGCGAAAATCCGCAGCTTGTCAGGCAACCCCGATCCAGAGGCGGCGGCGTTTGCGCGTAATCTGGCGGCGTTCCTGTCGCGGCTGGCCTGGCGCTGCCATTTCGTGCAGAAGCTCGAACAGCAGCCGGAAATTGAATATCGCTGCATGCATCCCGCGTTTGAAGGGCTGCGCGAGTCCCAGTTCCGCGAGGATTTTTTCGATGCTTGGGCGCAGGGCCGCACCGGCTATCCCCTGGTGGATGCCTGTATGCGCAGCCTGCATGAGAATGGCTGGCTAACCTTCCGTATGCGGGCGATGGTGGTCTCCTTTGCCAGCTACCATCTATGGCTCGACTGGCGGCAGACGGCCCCCTTCCTTGCCACGCTGTTTACCGACTATGAGCCGGGCATTCACTACGCGCAGTTTCAGATGCAATCCGGCGTCACCGGCATTAACGCGGTGCGGATGTATAACCCGATCAAGCAGTCGCTGGAGCAGGACCCGCACGGACGTTTCATCCGCCGTTTCGTGCCGGAGCTGGCCCAGGTGCCGGACGCGTTTCTTCACGAGCCGTGGCGGCTGGATGCGTTGCCTGCCGATTACCCGCGCCCCATCGTGGCGCATGAGCCGGCCATCCGGCAAGCGCGGGAAGCGTTGGCCCGTTGTTTCCGTCAGGATGGCTTTGCCGACGAGGCACGCCGCGTGCGCCGCCAGCTGGGAAGCCGCGCGCGCCCTGCGAACCGGCGCCCCCGTACTGCCCGCACTGCCGAGGCCCAGCTGCGGCTGGATCTTTAGCCATGTTCGCCCCTCATGTTTTTGCGGCTTAAAATTTTCTTCGTCCGCCAGTATGGTTGGAGCGGTATGTGGTAATGAGGAGCTGGATGGCACGCGCTTTCTTGCGGAGTATGGCCCTGTGGGCGTGTCTGGCTGGCTGCCACACAGTGACGCATACAGGGCAGGAGGAGACGGCCATGCATAACCCCGGCGCTTATTTTGAAATACCCGTCCATGACCTCAGCCGTGCCCACGCGTTTTATGCGCAGGTGTTCGGCTACCGGTTTGAAGAGGGGGAGATTCACGGCAACCGCATGGCGTTCTTTCCCTATGAAGCGACGCAGCCGGGCATTACTGGCGCGCTAGCGCAAGGCGAAACCTATGTGCCGAGTACCCAAGGATCACTAATCTATCTGCAATGCGCCGATCTTGCGGCTGCACTGGCGCGGGCAGAGGCAGCGGGAGGGCAGGTGCTTTTCCCCCGAACGGAAGTGGAAGCTTATGGGTTTGTCGCGGAGATACGTGACAGCGAAGGCAACCGCATCGGCCTGTTTGAGCCGCGTCATTAAGGGAGGAGGAAATGGCAGCACGCAAAAAAACCTGGCGTGAGAAGCGCGATACTGGCAAGGCACCCCACGTAACGGTGCTTGAGAAAGCCTTTGCCGGGGTGCCCGCAGGGTGCCGCCTGCTGATCTCATCGCCACAGGAAATTGATCGGTTTTTGCGAGCCATGCCTAAGGGTACCCGCGGCACTCCCGCCGAGCTGCGCGAAGCACTTGCCCGCCGCCATCAGGCGGATGCGACCTGTCCGGTTTCCACAGGCATCTTTTTGCGCATTGTCGCCGAGGCCGCGCTGGAGGATCTGGCCGCGGGAGTTGCGCTGGAGGAGATTAGCCCCTTCTGGCGTGTCGTCGCTGCGGATTCCCCAACAGCAAAAAAGCTGAGTATCAGTGCGGAAGAGCTGGAATCGCTGCGCCGCCTTGCCGGGGAGTAGTCTCCTTTATTCCTCCATACCGCCATGGGGTTGCAGGGCGCTCTTTTCAGCTTTTTTCCAATATTGAAAAAAACGCTGGGCGTTGACGGGCTTCTTCAGGCGCGCGAAGGGCTCGTCCTCGATGATATGCAGTGGGGCGAGGTGGCGTAGCGCCTCCCATGGCGCAAGGATGCGCGGATCATGCGCCGCGGGGAGGTAGATCGCGGAAGGCTCCAGCGCCTGCACCACGGCCTGTGTGTCACCCCGGCGGATATCCACCGGCAGCTCGCAGAGCGTTTCATACAGGAACACCAGCCGCTTCAGGCTGTAATCCATCGACTGTAGAAAACCATCGTCCCACACAAAGCAGGCATGCGCCTCTGTCGGGGCGGCGGCAAAAACGGGATGGGTAGCGCGCAGTGCCTCCACGTGCAGAAGAATCAGCGGGCGGCGCATGAAGCCTCCGGCAGGTGAGGAAATAACCGCGCTTTCAATGTTTCGTAACTGGCGTCCAGCGGCACATTTTTCGCCGGAGACGTATCCACCAGCATGCCGAAATAGGTATCAACATTCTCCAGATTAAATATATAGGGCTTGTGGCTGAACGTGCTGGCCACCCATTGCCAGGAGAAATTATTGCTCGCCAGATCGCCATCCAGCAGGTGATGCAGGAACCAGCGCGCCCCGGCCTGCCACTTTACCCGCCGGAAATGCACCACATAGCTTGCCAGGTACATCCGCGCATGGTTGTGCAGATAGCCGGTATGGATCAGCTCCTGGATGAAGGCGTCAATGCAGGCCACCCCGGTGGTCCCCTGCGCGATGTCGTCAGGCAGCGCGTCGGCATAGTCCTCTGCCGCAAAGCCTGTTTTGTAAGGCTCCACATCCTCCCATGCCCAGCCGGGATGCGCCCGCAGCACCTGCTGCCAGAATGCACGCCAGGCAAGCTCTTGGATGAATTTATGGATCTGCTGCGGATGAGAACAGCGCGCCAGCGCCTCGTTGCGTACCTCGTTCAGGCTGAGAATGCCGTGATGCAGATAAGGCGACAGGCGGGTGACCTTGCCGTTGCCGAAATTCCGTGTGCGGCCGTAATGCAGCGGATCGATCGCGGCGAGCTTACGTTCCGCCTTGGCGCGGCCGCCCTGGATGTAGCTGCGCTCGCCCGCCGCCCACGGCGCCAGCGCCTTGACATGCGCTACCAGCGCATCACGGCTGTCAAACTGGGTGGGGAGTGGATCCATCAGCAAAAATACGTATTTTTTTTATATTAGAGAATGTGCATATGGCGACGATACGAGTGCTGATCAAGGGGGGCTTGATGGAAAGAAGAACGATTTAAAACACGAAGTCAGCGGCGGCGATGTTGTAGTCTTTTTCCCAGTAACCCACCAGCTGGAAGCCAAAGGATGTGCCGCTGATGGTGACGCGGGTCATGTATCCACCGATCTGATCCGGCGTAGAGAAGACGAGGTCGCCCCAATCCAGCGAGCCACCGGGGGCAAGAGCATCGAGCGCGCTGTCGGAGAGATCGATGATGTCGGCGTCATTACCTTCGCGGAAATCCCAGATCACATCCATGCCGGTGATGGTGTCGGAGTCACCGCTGGAGAAGACGAAACGATCCACGCCCGAGCCGGCTTCCAGCGTATCGGCCCCAATGCCGCCGATCAGCGTATCGTTGCCAAAGCCACCCGAGAGGGAATCGTTGCCGGCTTCGCCGAGGAGCGAATCGTTGCCGTCACCGCCCCACACGGAATCATTGCCATCTCCGGCACTGACCGTGTCATTGCCTTCCAGCGCGGCAATGAAATCGGCGCTGGATGTTCCTGTGAAGTTTGTTGCTACGTTAGTCAGGAGGGTTCCTGCATTGAACGTGATGGTGCCGTTTGCACCACCGGTGAAGCTGAAGGTGCCAAACACGGTCAGTCTGAAGTCAATCCCTGCGCTGGACGCGGTGATATCCGTCCAGTTTGCATTGACCTGCCCAAACTGTGAGGCCGTGTAGTTTGTGATGGTCACTTCCGTGGCACCTGCACCAATGCCAGTGAAGCCGTGAAGAATAATCGAATCATCGGAGCCGTAATCCATAATGGCATCGCGGCTTCCGATGGCATTGCGCGATTCCAGTGGATCATAAATGATAAAGGTATCGGCCCCACTTCCTAATCCCGGTGTCACACCGCCGCCATACATGATATCCGATCCATAGCCGCCGATCAGCACATCATTCCCACCATCTCCACTAAAGCGATTGCCGATTGCGCCATCATTTCCCTCCCCGCCATAAAGGGTGTCATTGCCACCCAAACCTGTCAGGTTAGACTCATTGCCTCGGCCGCCATAGAAGATATCACTCCCCCCCCCTCCGAGCAGGTCGTCAGACTGCGCGTAGGCGATGATCAGGTCCACCACACCTGGCTGGCTGGTCACCAGGTTTGAGCTATTATTCATTATTTTTGTATTGTTTCCCCCGACGATTGTATCGCTACCCGTATCATGGAAAGAGCGCGAAACTACCCCATACGTATCGGCTCCTACGGCAGTGCCCCGGGCATTGACCAGAAACATGCGATCATCGCCAAGGCCCAGATCGATATCGGGTCTCCCAGTATCCGAAAATGTCCCGGACCGATCGACAGGAGCCGTGGCATCGTATTTGTAAATCACTAGATCATTCCCATCGAGCGCGGCGATGTTATCCCACCCCCGGGCACTATAACCCGCATAGATCGTATCATTCCCACTGCTACCCATAATGCCCTGACGGGTGGTATCCAGCGCCTCGCGAATCACCCCTACCGTCGGATCGGCATCCCCCGGTGCGTTATCCACGAGGTTATTGCTGAAGATGAAATCAGAGGCTGTCAAATTAAGGCTGCTATCCGCGTTGGTTGCAAAATCCCCGCGAAGTGCAATTTGGTTGTTTCCCCCCCACGACAAACGGTTTGAGGTGATAAAGGTAAGATCAAGGCTTGCATTGTACGCGATAAACATCTCCTGAGTGCGGGCTGTGTCTCCCGCCCCAATATAGATCCCGGTAAAGGTTAATCCATCGAGCCAGATGCGATCGCTCCCTTTGATAAAATCTTCGATGATGCCATACCCTGTGTTGCGCATTTCCATCGTGCTGGAGAAGCGGAAAACATCATTGCCTGCTCCGCCATAAAGAATGCTGGCAACCCCCGTGGTGTAGTTTTCAAAGTTCAGCGTATCGTCGCCATTGCCTCCATAAATGGTGTTTATCCCTGAACCGCCTTCAATCCAGTCATTGCCATCCCCACCATATATTTCGTCTGTCCCTCCGCTGCCGTAAATGGTGTCGTTGCCCGCATCGCCAAGAATAAGATCGTTTCCGGCTAATCCGTAAATGATGTCATCGCCCCCGCCACCAAGGATCGCATCCGTCACCGCGGTCCCTGTGATGGTGTCTGCCCCGTTGCTACCCGTGGTTCCAAAGAAAATAAAATCACTTAATGTAAGGCTCTTATGCCCTGTCATTTCGATGTAGAAATCATATTCTGCCGGATTGGCGCGGATGATGGTCTTGGCCGTGCCGCCGGAGCCGGTCTGGTACCATTCCAGCACGGAGCCGCTGGCATTTCCCTGTCCTTCGACGATACCAGTAAAGAAGGGCAGGCGTAGCTTATCAATCCCGGTTTCAAAATCGGTGATGATGTCAAAAGCTGCAAATTTACTGGCAAAATTGGCATACTCAAAAATATCTGCTCCTGCGCCACCGCTCATGGTATCGCTATCGCTTCCGCCAATCAGCGTATCGTCGCCGTTGCCGCCACTTAGAACATCATTATCTGCGCCGCCGTCAATCCAGTCATTGCCATCGTCACCAAAAAGGCTGTCGTTATTTTCTTCGCCAAAAATGGTGTCGATCCCTGTGCCACCATAGACTGTATCATTACCACTTCCAGCGATTAGGCTGTCATTATCTGCGCCGCCATCCAGCCAGTCATTGCCACCCGAGCTACGCAGCGTGTCGTTCCCTGCCTCGCCATAAAGCGTATCACTGCCGCTGGTCAGCCCAATCTGGTACTCTCCGAGCATTGAATCATTGCCATCTCCGCCATAGGCGAGGTCGTTACCCGTATTGACGCCGGAACCGGCTGTTATGTGATCAAGAAAGATCGAATCATTGCCGCCGCGACCATACACCGTATCGTGGCCAGCGCCACCATAGATAAGATCAGCCCCATCGCCGCTGATGATCACATCGGCTCCTGCGCCACCCGCCAGTGTTTGAGCAACCGCGCCGGTATACGCGTTACCTGGATTGGTCACTGCGAGTTGAATAATATGATCGGTCGAGGTGCTGCCATCAGAGGCGGTGAGGCGGAGTTGGTATGCACCCGCTACACCGGTTCCCGCGGTGACAGCCAGCGCAAGCGTAGAGGCGTTAAAACTCAACCATGCCGGGGTGCCGGCGGTAAACGAGGCGCCATTATTTGTCGAGAATGCCATGGAATAGGTGAGGGCGTTACCTTCTGGATCAGTAAACGTGCCCCCAGGGATCGTATAAGCATACGCTTGCGCTGTGGTGAATCCCTGTGCCCCCACGGGTGCAGCGATGACGGGTGCATCGTTTTCTGCGGTGATATTGACGGTGACATCGGTATTGGCGGAGGTGCCGCCCTGGCCATCATTGACGGTGAGGCGGAGGGTGCGTGTGGCGGCGGGTGTGTTGCTGCTGGTCTGGTAGGTGAGGTTTTCGAGCAAGGCTTCGACGGCGGCGATTGTGGCGCTGCTATTGAGGTTGATCTGCAGGGCGTTGGTACCGACGCCGTTATTGGGTGAGGCCTGGATGGTACCGATGGCGACACCGCCGAAGGAGACAGTGGTACCCGAGACACCGATCTGCCCGGCGGCATTGCCCTGGTGGCGTACGCTGAGGGTATCGGTGGCGGCTCCACCGCTGACGTAGCTCACCCGTACATTGCCGCCATTGAGGCTGGCGGGGTTGTCGATGTCGCTGAGGGTAATGTCGGCATCGATCAGCTGGGCGGCGGCGTTGATGGTGTTCTCGGCGACGGTGAGGCTGCTGGTGACGTTACCGAGGGTGGGGGCGTCATTGACTGCATTGACGGTGATGGCCATGGCATCGGTATCGGTATTACCTGAGCCGTCATCGGCGCTCATGGTGAGCAGCACACTGCCATTGGCGTTGGCGGCCGGGGTAAAGCGCAGGCCGTTGGTATCGGCGAGGGTGGCGTTGATCTGGGCTTGGGTGGCGCCGGTGATGGTGACGCTTGCGGTGCCGTTGCCGGTGACCATCCCGCCGGTGATGCCACCCCCGACGCTGGTGGAGAGGGTGAGGCTGCCAGAGGCCACGGTGAAGGTAACATTGTTGGGGGTACCCGGGGTGGGATCACTCAGGGTGATGCCGCTCAAGGTGAAGGTGGTATCCTCGTTGCCGCTAAGGCTGCCGGGGAGGTTATTCAGGCTTCCCTCGTTGAGGTCGAGGATGTTGACCGTAAAGTTCTGTGTCTGGGCATTGACGCCGTCGCTGGCCTGTACGGTGATGCTGTGCGACGCATTGGCCTCAAAGTCGAGCAGGCTACCATTGGCGACGCGCAGTTCATTGCCAACGATGGTGAAGCGTCCCCCGGCATTATTCGTGAGGGTGTAGGTAATGGGCGCGCCTTCGGGATCGGTGGCGGCCAGCGTGCCGATGACGGTGCCGTTGGGGCTGTTCTCGGCGATGCTGCTGGCGGATAGGGTAGGCAGGGTGAGCGTCTCGTTGATATCGGTAAGGTTGATGGTGACGATGGCGTCGGCGCTGAGCGTGCCGTCGGAGACGCGCACGGTGAGGGTGTAGCTGCGGTTGGCGGGGACCTCGAAGTCGAGCAGGCTGGCGTTGGCGATGCTGATCTGCCCGGTGGTGCTGTCCAGCGCGAAGGTGCCGCCGGTGTTACCGGAGAGGAGGGAGTAGGTGAGGCTGGCCCCGGCATCTTCGTCGGAAGCGGCCACGCGGTTCAACGGGTTCAGTCCATTGGCGCGCACCACCAGTGCGCCCACGGTGCTGTTTTCAGCAATGGTAAAGGTCTGGTTGAAAGTGACGGGTGCGTCATTGACGTTATTCACGGCAATGGTCAGGGTCTCGGTGTAGCTGAGGCCGGTGTTATCAGTGACGCGGATCTGGACGTTGTGGCTGGCTTTCTGCTCAAAGTTGAGCGAGCCGTTGAGAAGCAGCTGGTTGCCGCTGAGAACGAACTTGCCGTCCGGATCAGAGAGCAGAGTGTAGGTATGGGTATTGCCCGTATCGTCATCCACGGCGCTTAAGGTGCCGATGACGGTATTCAGCGCGCTGTTCTCGTTGATGGCTGCGGAGGAGATCACCAGATCCTTGGGTGCTTCGTTGACGTTAGTCACGCCGATGGTGAAGCTCTGATCGCGGGTGAGGCCCCCGGCATCGGTGACGCGCACGGTGACGCTGTGGGAGCTGGCGGCTTCGAAGTTGAGCAGGCTGCCATCGGCGACGGTGACCACCCCGGTGGACGCGTCGATGGCAAAGCGTCCCCCGGCATTGTCGGAGAGGCTGTAGGTAAACGTCTCGCCAGCATCGGGATCGGTGGCCAGCGCGGTGACGCCGACGACGGTGCCGTTGGCGGCGTTCTCGGCGATGCTATTGGCGCTGGCATTGCTATCCAGCAAAGTGGCAGGGGCCTCATTGACATTGGTGATACCGATGGTGAAGGCCTGATCATGGGTGAGGCCGCTGGCATCGGTGACGCGCAGGGTGACATTGTGGGAGGTGGCGGCTTCGAAGTTGAGGGCGCCACTCACTTGCAGCTGGTTGCCGACGAGGGCAAAGAGTCCTGAGGGATTGCCCCCGGGGGCAAAGCTGTAGCTGAGGGTGTCGCCGCTATCGGGGTCACTGCCAAGCAGGGTAGCAACCACGGTGCCCGCCGCGCTGTTCTCGGCGATGCTGGTGGCGGAGAGGCTGAGAGCGGTAGGGGCATCGTTGGTGTTGGCAACGGTGATCTGGAAGCTATCTGCGACGCTGCCGCCGCGTCCATCACTGGCGATGACGCGCAGGGTGAGGGTGCCGACATGGGGATTGAGCGGTGTGCCGGCGAAGGTGCGGGTGGCGGCGTCAAAGCTCAGCCAGCTGGGCAGCGCCGCCCATGCAGAGCCGTTCCATGCCTGCGCGGTATAGGAGAGGCTATCACTGGCATCGGGGTCAAGGAAGTCGCCAACGGCAAAGCTGAGACTGAAGGGGCTGTCCTCGGTGGCGTTCTGATCTGCGATAGGGGTGATGATCAGGGGGATGGCGTTGGCCGGAGGTGCCGGTGTTGTCGGCGTGGAGGCGGGCGCGCTGGGAGCGAGGGATTGCATGACAGGCCAGTTGGGGGCGGTGGCCATGGGTGCGGCCGCAAAGGAGGTTGCGGAGGGGGTACTGGCTGCAGGCGTACTGATAGCAGAGGTCAGCACGGTGGGGGTGCTCACGGGGAGGATCGGTTCTTCCGGAGAGGATGTGGCAACCAGCGGACGCGGCAGATCCGGGGTGTGCAGTGGCGCGGGGCGATCAAGAAAGGGGCTGGCCTCGCTGCGTGCGTAAAAAGAGATGCCGGAGGAGTGAGACGGGCTCGTGGTGGTGAGGCTGGGCAGGCGGTCGCTTGGGGCTTGCGCAGCGCGCAGGGCGTCGCTGTCCGGTGCTTCCACGCTGACGTTGAGGACAGGCGAGGGGGTGGTGACGTCATTGCTCTGTGTGAGGGTGCTGAGGACCTCGCGCAGCAGGGCGGCTTGTCCGGAGATGACGACCTGCCCGAGCTCTGGTGCGCCGCTGAGGCGAATGCCGGGGGTCGTGCTGGCCTGCAGCCGTGTAATCTCCTCGGCGCTGAGCTGCAGCCGGACATGCACTTCCTGCGTCCCACTCAGATGCGACAAAGCATGTCCCAGATTCATGCTCGAAGAGGCCAGGACGATCGGTGCCTCGTCACGGCGCGGGGCGGCCTCCGCGGTGGATGGCAGATGCTCTGCCGTCGCACGTGGCGTGGTCACAGGCGATATGGAAGACGGATGCGTTGGTGCGTTGTTCATTACGGATGCATAGCGTTACCATGCAATAATACCTAAGGGGTTCTAATAAAGAGTTAATAGATGGCATTTTAGGGAAATGCCGCGTCATCACTCAAACACGCAAAGATACAAATATAACAAAAGGATAACCTGTCTCCCACACCCAACATACACACCCTGTATCAAAAAAATCTTCCACACAGGGGTCTATTTGACCCTGCCGCGGGGTGTAGGCGGGTGTAGGTGCACGCCCGATACTATCTATTGATTGCATCCAATCATTATGGCATGTACCTGTCTTTAAATTATCCATTGCTAAGAATCGATATTGCGCTGGATTTTCTGATCGCAACCCAACATTGGTTGTGGGCAGGACAGGAGGTCAAGGGTGCCACGCACATGCTCATTTTTTTCATGCGTAAGTCGTCCTGGCGGTCTTAAAAATAAGGATTAATGGTCCGATGCACTCCCTCATGACCATGATGCGCGAAGTTATCGCTACTCGCTCAGTGCTGGTGCAGCTGATTCGACAGCTCCTGATTCTGCGTTATCGGCGTACGATGCTCGGTTACTTGTGGACCCTGATTAACCCATTGCTGATGATGACGATTACCGCGTTGGTTTTTTCCAATTTGTTCAAAGTGGAATTACGAACTTTTGCCATTTTTATGTTCGCCGGCATGGTTCCATGGAATTTTTTTAACGCGATGGTTGTGCAATCCTCGCATGCGTTCATCACCAATGAAGGATTGATCAAGAAAATTTATCTTCCCAAAATGCTCTTCCCGCTTAGCGTTGCCGGTGCCACCCTGGTAGACAGTGTCCTGTCTTTATGTGCATTATTTCTGATTATTGTTTTGATTGGTGGCGAGCCATCTTGGGCGCTTTTCTTTTTGCCTTTGGCGTATGTTATTTTATTTTTCTTTGCCTTAGGCATCTCGATGATCATCGCTATCGCCACTGCCTTTTATCGAGATCTTCAGCATATGATCACGATTGCAATGCAAGCCCTATTTTTCTTGACGCCGATTATTTACGATAAATCATTTATCGTGGGTGGGGTTGAAATGTTACTTAACCTCAATCCGGTGACCCCATTTATTGATTTGTTTCGTTCTCCCATCCGCTACGGTGAGTGGCCAGAGATGATGACCGTTTTGCATTCCATTGAAATCGCCGCAGCGTCTATGATTGTGGGCCTCTTCTTCTTCCTGCGTCTGGAGAAGAAAATTGTATTCAGGTTATAGGCCATGACATCTTCTCCCAGCAGCGTATTTATTGACAATGTCTCGATTAAGTTCAGGCTTTATCATAATAATGCACCCTCGCTGAAAGAGCAGTTTGCGGGTGTTTTCAGAAGGCGAGCCGTGCCCTCCCACTCTGATTTTCTGGCGCTGGATCACTGTTCACTACAAATTAACAATGGTGATCGGCTGGGCATTATCGGCTCGAACGGGGCGGGAAAATCCACCCTGCTAAAAGCCATCTGTCGTATTTATGAGCCAAGCTCTGGCAAGATTACCGTCTCTGGGCGTATTGCGCCGTTGCTTGAGATTGGTGCTGGATTTCACCCGGAGTTTACAGGGCGGGAGAATATCTACCTTAATGGTGCTATTCTGGGCTTCTCAAAAGCAGAGCTGCGCGCCATGGAAGCAGATGTGATCGCGTTTGCTGAGCTGGAAGAGTTTATTGATACGCCGGTGAAATATTATTCCAGCGGCATGTATTTGCGACTGGCATTTTCTCTGGCGACAGCCATGCATCCAGACATTCTGGTACTGGATGAAATGTTTGCCGGGGGTGATGCATCGTTTGTTGATAAGGCCACCACGCGCATGTATCAGTTTATTGATCGCGCCAGCATCATGATTATGGTCAGTCACCAGGAGTCACTGGTTCGCGAATTATGTAACCGTGTCATCTGGATGGACCATGGTAAAATCATTGATGACGGTAAGCCGGATGAGGTGATGGACCGCTATTTATCGAAGAAGCCCCTTACCCAAGGAGCGCATCCGTGAAACCCTGTGTGATTGGAAAAAGCATTAATTTCAGAGAGGTCACAGAGGCCGATGCGGAATTCATTTTAAGCCTGCGTACAGATCCGTCGTTGAACACGCATTTGTCCCATGTCGAGAATGATCTAGAGAAGCAAAAAGAGTTTATCCGTAGATATCAAACCAGCCTTACCGATTACTATTTTATTATTACTACGAAGGATCATGAGCCGATTGGCACGATTCGGATTTACGATGTTCAACAGGACAGTTTTTGCTGGGGAAGCTGGATTCTGCTTCCAAATAAGCGACCAAAGGGGGCCGCGATCGAGTCCCTGCTCATGATCTTTGATTATGGCTTTTTTGGCCTGCACTATGCGTATGCACGCTCTGATGTGCGAAGGAATAATCAGAAAAGTCTGAGTCTTCATTCCCTGTTTCGCACCACCGTGGTTGATGAAGATGAATTAAATTTTTATTTTAAATACACGCGAGACCAGTATTTGGAAGTGCGCAAGGGTCTTCTCCACCATCTGCCGGGGTGACAAGCATTGTTAGCTTCCGCGAATCTTCCTAAAGAGCATCACTTGCATGCGCGAATAAAGAAAAATTTCCGTCGCTTTTCCCGGTTGGTTGATGCTGCACAAAGGGCCACCGCACCGGAAGTCAAAGCCCAACGTTGTGCGCAGGCAGCGCTTTTTGCAACGCATCATCCTTGCGGGATTCTCTACTCCTGTGCCTTGGAGACCATGCTTCAGGAAGTCGCGCAAACCATTCCTGTATGTACGCATGAACCTTTTTCGCAGGGACGGTTTTTGCATGTGATGACGCGTAGTTATTTAAGTGGCGGACATACGCGTGTTGTTGAGCGATGGATTGATGCATCCCCTGCGAACCAGCGCCATGATGTGGTGCTTATCAGCCAGGGAAAAAGGCCCGTACCAAGATTATTAGAGAAAGTGGCACAGCAGAAGAATGGCGAAGTTTTTCAGCTTTCTGAGGGGATGGTTTGTGAAAAGGCACGCGAGCTTCGTGCGATTGCAGGGAGGTACGAGGCCGTTATCCTTCACACGCACCAGTATGACGTGGTTCCCGTCGTGGCTTTTGCATCTGAGGAGTTCCGCCGCCCAGTTATTTTATTCAACCATTGTGATCACCTTTTCTGGGTCGGTGCCTCTATTTCTGATTTAGTCGTTAATTTCCGCACAACCACGTTGGAGCTTGGTCGGCAAGCCAGAACAATACAGGAGGATGCCGTATTGCCGCTACCCATGGTGGCTTTACCTGATAAGCAGTTTATTCAATCCGAGAGTGCGACGGCAATTAAGGCATCACTAGGATTTCCATCTGATAGCAAGGTTATTGTTACGGTGGCGTCGGCCTATAAATATAAAGCCGTTGCTGGCTTTGATTTTCTTGCAACAATACAAGAGATTCTATCGCGTGAGCCAAAAGCAGTGCTATTAGCTATTGGTCCTACGGAGCAAGAGCCAGAATGGCGAAAGCTACGCGAGATGACCAGTGGACGCGTACGTGCTATAGGTATTGTGCCTGCCAGTGAGCTTGATCGGTATTTGTTTATTGCCGATGTTGCGCTCGAATCATTTCCGGTCAATTCGCCAACCGCGTTGATGGAAATCGCACGCTACAAGATTCCCTGTTTGACGTTAAGAACGCCTGCTGAATCTGTGGATCCTTTTATTGAGGCGGGAATCGTTTGTAATGATATTGAGGATCTTATAGTACGTACCGTCTCTATGCTGCATCAGCCACAAGGCGCTGAAGTGCTATATTCTATCCTGCAGCGTGATGCCCTGCCGGACGGATTTTCTAAGAAGCTCGCTGAGCTCTATGCATCCTTTCCAGTACAACATCAATTCCGCCAACCCCTGCCAGATCCGGTCAGAAGCATTTCTGATCTGGAATATTTTATAGCTGAGAATAATTTTGCTCAGCCATTTACCTGGCGCAGCTTTGCCTTGGGTATGGCCCGTCGCCTGATGACCCTTTATGTAAACTCGTTCTACCCGATAGGTCTAACATCCAGGCACTATAACTACTTAAACAGTTTTGGGCTTTTGTAAGTGACTTAGAAGTTATGGGATTCGCTTCTCAGATCACTCAGGCTGATAGAAAAATCATCATGAATGCTTTCGCATTTTTTATTGAGCGTGTCGCCTAAAATATAGCGTATTTTTTTTCCGGTCGCGCAGGCCATGTTCTGCCAATACCAGTAAATCATATCTGGCATTTTACTGATGATGATAAATATATCCGCCTCTGGCTGCGCAAAGATAAGATTAGCCATCGCCGCTCCGGTCGGGCCAATGATTTTCTTTGCATTTCGGAAAAGGTGAAATTGCTGCGCAAAGGTCAGCTCTTCCGGATTAATGATGACGTAGCCGAGGCCTTTAAAGTACGCTTCCACCTCAGCATTGTTTATTAAACAACGCACCTTGGAAGTTCGTTTAAGGTAGATTTTCTCAGGCCACGATGCATCGTTTGCATAAGGAACGCTGTGTGCAATTTTCTCGCACATGAAACGCAATGCGTGTGAGTTAAATGTGCCGTGGGAATGTCCTTCAAGCGAATTTTTTCTGCGTTGAAAAGGGATGTAGCCCGCGCACGATGTGACATATAATTCTGATACATTCAGTGTGCGCCCGATAGGAAGCGCAATGAATGTTCGTGCTATATCGGATACCATCGCGACAGAAGCCAGCATGTTTTCATGCAGCCCAGCGTTCAGTACAATAGGGATCTCTTTAAGGCGCTCTTGGTTACAGAAAACCGCGATGCGTGGTAAAACCTCCGTCAGCCAGTGCGCATAATTTGCGGCGCATGCATCAATAAACGTGGCAGCGCTGGGAATTGTTTCAGGCGAAGCATCGTGAATATGCCAGCTGATCTGCTTCTTCTCTGGGCGTATGAGTGCTCTGCCATGGAGCTCCTCGCTCGTGTAATCTTTACGGAAGTCGTATAAGTCATGATGATATACCCGGTCATCCGCCCATACGAAATTTGTTCCGCCGTGTAACTTGGCAGAGCGAACTTTGGTGACGTACACCTCCGGGAACGCAAATTGTGTTTGCGGTGCGATGAGGTGCTGCTCATGTGCGGGGGTAACGGCAGGAGTGGCTGTTTTCACAAGGCTGGCTGGCGCCAACACAATACGCTTCATGCTATCTTCGTTCGCGGCCTCTTGCAGCGGTGTTAATGGGCGCCACTCACTCTGAATATGCAAGAAAACAGTCAAATACGAAGCATATCCGCGCTGCCACAGAAAAATAATGACACGACGCAACAAGGGATAGGGCTTCACATACTTCTCGTAAGCTTTTCCTATCCATGTTGCCTTAAATTTTGCGAGCAGGCCGTGCGCGTGTGCCCCGGTGGGGGGCAAAGCACGTATTGTCATTCTGGGGGGGCTTGGGAAGGTAGGCAACGTAATGGCCTCAGGATTTTTACTCTGACAAGCAGAAACAATCTTTACATTTTGCAACATGTGAAAATCAGAAGGTACATGCATACAGGTTTATAACAGATAAATCATTCTTAAAGCGAGCGTGCACCTTGACCATGACAAAAAAGGTCTGTCCATTTGTTTTTGCTGCTTTTGCTTAAATATACAAGCACTACTGCGCGTAGAGTCGCCATCATAATGGCTCGCCAACCCTCCTGTGGATGTGGAATCAAGTAATATAGGCATTCTGCCGCGGATAATGCCTACAATATTCTTTCATTATGCATAGGAAATGTTATAGATTTTTATCTGTCTGCGGCCGGATGACGATGCCAACAATTGCATCTTCATGGGTTCGTGTATTGAGGTAAAACAAACATATTTAATCAGTATCTGTGACGGAAAAATCTCCCCAATCGGCTGGCAAAGCACAAAATCTTCAGGCGCATGTTTTTGACTTGCCCCGGATTAATGACCCACGCGGAAATCTGACCTTTATTGAGGGGGGCAATCACGTTCCTTTCGACATCAAGCGGATTTATTACCTCTATGATGTGCCAGGCGGGGCTTCGCGAGCGGCGCATGGCCATAAAAAACTTCAACAGGTGATGATTGCCATGTCAGGCAGCTTCGATGTCACCCTGGATGATGGGTACGAGCGTCGCCGTTTCACCCTGAACCGGTCCTATCAGGGCCTTTATGTACCCAAAATGATGTGGCGTGATCTCGATAACTTTTCCTCAGGCGCGGTTTGCATGGTGCTGGCCTCGGAGGTTTATGACGAGTCGGATTATTACCGTCACTATCCCGATTTCCTAGAAGCAGTGCATCGTAGTGGCGTATGAATTCCGTTCCTTTTCTTGATCTTAAGCGCTTAAACGGTGAGTTAAGCGGGCCTTTGCAAGAGGCGTTTGCACGTGTCATGGACTCCGGATGGTACATCATGGGGCCAGAGGTGGAGGCTTTTGAAGCTGAATTTGCCGCCTATTGCGAGACAAAATACTGTCTTGGCGTGGCCAATGGGCTAGATGCGCTTCATCTTTTGTTGCGTGCGTATGAGGTGGGGCCCGGCGATGAGGTCATCGTTCCCCCAAATACTTTCATCGCAACGTGGCTTGCTGTCACCCAGGCGGGTGCTACGCCAGTGGCCGTTGAGCCGGATCCCGCTACCCATAACCTCAATCCGGAGCGCATTGAGGCGGCGATTACACCGCGTACCCGAGCCATCATGCCCGTTCACCTTTACGGCCAACCAGCGGATATGGATCCGATTATGGCCATTGCAGAACATCATGGCCTTGTGGTGATCGAAGATGCGGCTCAGGCGCAGGGCGCACGCTATAAAGGACGCCGCGTGGGATCGCTTGGTCATGCCGCCGCCACCAGTTTTTACCCAGGGAAGAATCTAGGGGCTTTGGGGGATGGTGGAGCCGTGCTGACCAGTGATCCTGCCATTCGCGATAAAGTTCGTATGTTACGAAATTACGGCTCTACCGTGAAATATCGGCACGATATGCAGGGCTACAACTCGCGGCTGGATGAGTTACAGGCCGCATTTCTTCGCGTGAAGCTGGCCGTGCTTGATACGTGGAATGATCAGCGGCGTGGGGTGGCGGCGGCCTACACCGCGAGCCTTCTTGACCTGCCTTTAACGCTTCCTTTTGTACCCGACTGGGCTGAGCCCGTGTGGCACTTGTACGTGGTTCGTTCGTCCCATCGTGACGCGCTGCAAACGCATTTGACAGATAATGGGATAGGTACAGTGATTCATTATCCCACGCCGCCTCATCGGCAGACGTGTTATGCGGGCTATTCAGGCTTGCTGCCTATCGCAGAACAATTGGCGAATGAGGTGATTAGCCTTCCGCTTTCGCCGGTACAGACCGCTGAGGAAACGGCTCAGGTTATTTCTACGCTATCCGCGTTTTACTCTGAGCATAAACGGACTGCGACCTCCGCCTGAGCTGGCCTTGGGCACATTTTTACCCCGGCTTTCGAATGAGTTGATCGACTGCATGGAGAAAATTTGAACGATCCTGTCTGGTAAAGGGGACGTTGTAGCCTTTGCTTTCGCCGGCTTCGCGGAGATAGGCGTTAAATTCGCGCATGGCGAGGGCAGCGCCAATGGACTCTTTCGTGAAGATGCGTCCATTGGGTGCGAGGGCATCGGCCTGCTTCTCCAGCACGCGCGCGGCGAGAGGGATATCACTGGTAATAATAATGTCGCCTGGCTGGGCCTTCTCCACGATCCAGTCATCCGCGGCATCGAAGCCATCGCTCACCATGATGGAATGCACGTTGGGACGGCCCGCAGTGTAGGTGCCGGAGTTGCTGACCATATAGACGCGGAGGTCAAACCGTTCAGCAACGCGGATGATTTCCTGTTTCACCGGGCAGGCATCGGCAT
>DBAU01000025.1:0-14388 GCA_002291845.1 Alphaproteobacteria bacterium UBA1002
GGTGAGCAAGATACGGTGCGACCGTCTTCAACGTTGTTGATGGAGTCCATGGATTTTCGTGAACGCCTTATGGAGGCCACGTCGCCAGAGGCCATCAACGCATTGCGGCAGGAAGCCTGCCAAGCACTGGATGCTACACGCGCGGCCTTTGTTTTGCACTATCATGCACGCCAATTTACAGATGCGGCACACCATGCCATTCGTTGGCGATTCCTGGAAAAATTACTGGAAGAAATACGTGTGCAAAGCAACCGCTTGCTGTAAAGCATGCGAACATAAATGGACGAAGGATTAACTGCCATGCTGCTGCAAATTCATGAGCCTGGACAAACCCCGGACCCCCATGACCATGGTGCAGCAGTGGGGATTGATCTGGGCACCACGCATTCGGTCATCGCCGTGTGGCGTGATGGTGCGCCCATCGCCGTAGAAGATTCGCAGGGGTACTCAGTTATTCCCTCAGTTGTTGCGTACACAGGGAAGAATGCCATTGTTGGGCATGGGGCGCTTTACCAGCAACAGCAAGGGGATATGCAGGCTGTGGCCTCAGTCAAACGGCTGATGGGACGCGCTTCACATGAGGTGGCGCAGGTTGCCCCATCGCTTTTGCCATTGTTGCAAGGCGGTAATGATACGATCCCGCGCTTGCGACTGGGGGACCGTGCGCGTACACCGATGGAAATTTCTGCGGATATACTGCGTCATCTGAAACGCATGGGTGAAGAGGCGCTGGGGCGACCCGTCACGCGTGCCGTGATTACGGTACCAGCCTACTTTGATGATACAGCGCGTCTTGCCACCAAGGATGCGGCGCGTTTGGCGGGGTTAGAGGTGTTGCGGCTTATCAATGAGCCCACGGCGGCAGCGGTTGCTTATGGTCTGGATGAAGGCCGTGAAGGTGTTTACGCCATTTATGATCTGGGCGGTGGGACGTTTGATATCTCACTACTCAATCTCGAAAAGGGCGTTTTTCAGGTATTGGCCACCGCGGGGGATACAGCGCTGGGGGGTGATGATATTGATCGCGCGGTAGCCAAAGCGCTTTCCTCGGCCGCGGAGCCGACCGCGATGCAGCTGGCGTTTGCCCGGCAGATAAAAGAAACTCTGAGCACGCAAGAAAGCACGGGTGAAATGACCCGTGCAGAGCTTGCGGCTCTAGCAAAGCCGCTGATTGATCGAACCCTGACTATCTGCCAGCAGGCACTGGACGATGCCGGTCTCGACACCTCGCAGTTGCATGGTGTGGTGCTGGTGGGAGGCTCGACCCGCATGCCGGCCGTACGTGAGGCCGTGGCGGCTTTTTTTAAGCAAACGCCGAAAGCGGATATCGATCCTGATCGCGTGGTGGCTTATGGCGCGGCGGTGCAGGCGCATCAGTTGACGGAGGGCGGTGATAATCTTTTGCTCGATGTTCTGCCTCTTTCTCTGGGGCTCGAAACCATGGGCGATCTGGTGGAAAAATTATTGCATCGCAATACGCCTATCCCGGCCATGGTGGCGCAGGAATTTACCACCTATCAGGATGGTCAGACCGGCATGATGATTCATGTGGTGCAAGGTGAGCGTGAGTTGGCAAGCCAGTGTCGCTCGCTGGCGCGTTTTGACCTGACAGGCATTCCTCCGATGTCGGCGGGCTCTGCACGTATTCGCGTAACCTTTCAGGTGGATGCCGATGGGTTGCTGACGGTTGCCGCCGAGGAAGCGATCACAGGAGTGCGGCAGGAAGTGGCAGTGAAGCCTTCGTACGGATTGCCGATTGAGGATGTTGAACGCATGATTCTGGATAGTTTCGAGCATGCGCGCAGCGATATCACGCAGCGATTGCTGATTGAAGCGAGGGTGGAAGCGGCACGTCTTGCCGAAGACCTACGCAGTGCGCTGTCCGCTGATGGGGCGCTGCTGACAGCACAGGAACGCGCGCCGTTGGAACGCGCGCTAGTGGCGCTTGATGAAGCCTGCCAAGGCGATGACCGTGATTTGATTGATGGCACGGTCATGCATGTAAAACACGTGAGTGCATCCTTCGCGCAGAAACGAATGGACAGGGCAATCGGCCTCGCCCTAAAAGGAGCACGCATTGAAAATATAGGCTAATTTTAATACTGCCCTGTGAAGGGTCAGCTAAACACTAAGGAGTAACTATGCCCAAAATGACCTTTATACTGGCCGATGGCCGTGAGCACGTTGTGGACGCACCCAACGGCATTTCTGTACTTGAGATTGCCCATAAAAATGAGATTCCGCTGGAAGGAGCGTGCGAAGGGTCGCTGGCGTGTTCTACCTGCCATGTCATCGTAGACCCACAGTATTTTGATATGTTGAAAGAAGCCACGGAAGATGAGGAGGATATGCTTGACCTCGCATTTGGGCTTACCCATACTTCGCGTCTTGGATGCCAAATCATCATGAGTGATGCGCTGGATGGGCTAAAGGTTTCGCTGCCTTCTGCGACACGTAACATGATGGTAGACAAACAGTAACGCTGACCGACCCAAACGAGGAACACTATGGTTGACTCTTCCGCTGCCCCCACTGAATCACGTCTGAAGCGTCGGGCTGTTGGAAGTGGCGCTGCGCTGTTCATTTCCGTTGTGGTCGTGATGGCGCTCATTGGCTTCTTCGCGTCTCATTCAGGGATTGATAAGGCTTTGGCAGAAAAGCGCCTTACGGAGTGGATCAACGCAGCTTCTGATTTGGCCGAAGAGCAGGGTTACACGCTTAGCCTTACGTATGATGCCATTGAGATTGAGGGTAGTTTCTTCTCGAAGAAGGCAGCTGTAAGGAATGTGGTGCTCTCCTCTGTCCCGAAGGAAGGTGCCGCTGGAGATCAGGCACGTAGCCTCACCACCGGCGTTGTATACCTTGATCCAGATTTGCTGGGGGGTGGTTTGAGTGTGATCCTCACGGAGCCGTTGTTGTATGCAGCCCCTGAAGGCCGCACGCGCATGGTGGCGGGTGAGCCTATTGAAATGGTGGTAGAGGACTACCAAAACGAGAGCGGTAGCGGGATTGCCTATACGCTGCTGACCCCGCCTCATCTTTCTATAGAGCGTCTGGGACGGCAGTCGGATGCAGTCATATCATCCACAGACATTGGATTTGGCCCTGAATCGAAGGTCTATGGCATGATCGATCGTGCCAAAGGCACGTATACGCAGGAAGCACAGCTGACCGCCATAGCCCTTAAGCGAAATGATCGCATGTTGTCTATTCAGCAGTTGCAAAGCGTGATGGAAAGCGCCAATGCAAACGGTGCCTTGCTTTCCCATTATGAGGTGACACTAACAGGTCTCTCGAGCAATGGGCCGCTTGAGGCTTTGGGATTAATGAACGCCAAGATAGATATCGAGTTTGAAGAGCCGGTACTGGTTAATGGCGAGCCGCTTAACCTTTCGCTCGGACGCGATCGTCAAATCTCGCTAGAAACTCTGGTTGTGGAGTCGCCCACGGCTCGCTTTAACGCAACCGCCAGCCTCCGTCAGGTGCCCAACGAGCTAATGCCTTTTGGCACAGCCACGGTGCAGATTGATCAGGGTTCTCAGCTAATGGCCGTATTAGAAAAAACCGGATATTTAAAAAATATTCCTCCCGCGGTCGTTACCGCGCTACTTTCCCGGATCGCGCCTGATTGGGAAGGCGGTGATGCCATGCTTACCATTCCACTGAAACGTGATCCAAATGGCCCCTTTTATATTGGTCAGCTGACCTTCGAAGAAATGACGGCCATTCTGCTTTCACAATTGCTAAAGCAGTCCCTGCCAGATTTAACAATACCCACCCCCGCCACGGAAGGGACAGCTCCGGCCACCACGCCAGAACCCGCGTTGTCTTCTCCTGCGCCCGCGCATGATCCGGAGCCGACACCAGCTTCAGGAAAACAAGCGGCAGACGGTGATGCTCCGGCTGCTAAACCCAGTCCAACCGAAGCGTCGGCGGCTGAGGGTAACATAAAAGACCCGGAAATACCTGCTGCAGTGAAGCCAGATGCTTCAAAAGCACCATAAATGAGGCAAGGGCATGGCTAAACATCTTCCGGCATGGGACTTAGGTGATCTCTATGCCAGCATCGATGATCCGCGCGTGGCAAAAGATCTGGCAAAAGCTCGCACGCTTGCCCTCGATTTTGAGAAAAAATACAAAGGCAAAGTGAAGTCGCTCACGGCGATCGATCTGGGTAAAGCCATTGCGGCGTTTGAAAAACATAGCGATCTAATGGGGCGCCTTGGCAGCTACGCGCAGCTAGCCTATGCCGCGAACATGATGGATCCGGCCATTGCACAATTTTACCAAAATACCAGTGAGGCGTTGACGGATATATCCTCGCATACACTGTTTTTCTCTCTGGAGCTTAACAAGCTCAACGAAAAAACATTGCAGGAAATGCGACAGGCATCAAAAGAACTGGCGCATTACTGGCCGTGGATCCGTGAGGTACGTGCCTATCGTAAGTTCCAGCTTTCTGATGAGCTAGAGCAGATGCTCCACGATAAGTATGTCACCGGTCGCAGCGCCTGGTCACGCTTGTTTGATGAGACTATTGCGAAATTGGAATTCCCTTATGCGGGCAAACGGCTGACTTCGGCGGAAGTCATGCATTTGCTTTCATCGCCCAAGGCCGAGGTTCGTAAAACCGCAGCGAAAACAATCGGCAAGGTATTTGGTCAACATGCCCATATCTTTGCGTTGATTACGAATACGCTGGCAAAAGATAAAGATATTGAAGATCGTTGGCGTGGCTTTGCCCAACCTATCTCTTCGCGCAATGTTAGCAATCAGGTTGAGGATAAGGTGGTTGAATCGCTGATTTCCACCGTGCAGAAGAACTATCCACGACTCTCCCACCGATATTATGCCCTTAAAGCATCCTGGTTTGGACAAAAAAAACTGGATTATTGGGACCGAAATGCTCCCCTGCCTGGTAAAGATGAGAAATCGTACAGCTGGGATGATGCACGCACGATTGTGCTTGAATCGTACGCCGCATTCTCCCCAGAGTTGGCAAAAATCGGACGTCAGTTTTTTGATAAGAACTGGATCGATGTGCCGGTGCGTCCGGGGAAAAGCCCCGGTGCGTTTGCCCATCCAACGGTCCCGTCAGCTCACCCTTACCTGCTGTTGAATTTTCAGGGTAAAACGCGTGATGTAATGACATTGGCCCACGAGCTGGGCCATGGTGTGCATCAAGTGCTCTCTGCTGAGCAGGGCGCGTTGATGGCAGATACGCCGTTGACACTGGCTGAGACGGCCTCGGTATTTGGTGAACAGCTGGTTTTTCAGGAAATCCTTCGCCGTGAAACCAAGCAGGCGCGTCGCAGAGTGCTGATTGCATCCAAGGTGGAAGACATGCTGAACACCGTGGTGCGTCAGATCGCGTTCTGTGAATTTGAACGCCGCCTGCATGACGAGCGCAAGCACGGTGAGCTGACGGTTGAGCGTATTGGTGAGCTGTGGATGTCCGTACAGAAAGAAAGCTTAGGTCCTTCCCTGAAGTTTGCACCGGAATATGCCCATTACTGGACCTACATCCCGCATTTTATCCATTCGCCATTTTACGTATACGCATATGCATTCGGTGATTGTTTGGTGAATTCCTTGTATGGACTTTACCAGAAAGAGGCCGCCGCCGATAAAGCCAAAGCCTTTGAGCGTAAATACATTGAAATGCTCCGTGCTGGTGGAACACTGCGGCATAAAGAGCTGCTCTCTCCGTTCGGTATTGATATTTCGAAGGCAGCATTCTGGCAGGAGGGCCTTGATATTATTGCCGGCTACATCGATCAGCTGGAAGCAATCAGTTAAGTGTCTTGGTTGCTGGCTTCGTTGAGCGTCGGTCTCTGCGGGAATGTAAGTAGGGTTTGCTCAGGGCTCTATGCATTGGGAAGATGAAGGCCTGATTCTGGCAGTTGGCAAATACTCAGAAACCGCTGCTATTGTAACGCTTTTTTCGCGTCAGCATGGTTTGGTGCGCTCCATTGCCCATGGTGGGATGGGGCGGCGTCAGCGTGGTGTCTATCAGCCGGGCAACCTTATTCGTACCCGTTGGTCCGCACGCCTGTCAGAACACATGGGTCATTTGCACGCGGAGTTGCTGATGCCCATTGCCGCTGGGGCAATGAGTAGCCCTCTGGCGCTTGCCGGGATAGGAGCCGTGAGCAGTTTATTGCAGCTTTCCGTACTGGAGCATGATCCTCATCCGCGCCTCTATGACCAAGCGCGGCATGTCTTGGAGCATCTGGCGCAAGCGCCGGGGAGGGAATGGCTGGCAGATTATGCGCGTTTTGAGTTATTCCTTCTGCATGATGCAGGCTATGGGCTTGATCTGAGCCAGTGCGCCAGTACCGGTGTGCAGGAAGACTTGTGTTATGTATCCCCGAAATCCGGGCGGGCGGTGAGTCAGCAGGCGGGAGAACCATACCGGGACCGCATGCTTCCGCTACCGTCTTTTTTACATACGGATGAGCGTCCTTTTGATGCCGTCAAACCCGCAGAAATCCTTGACGCATTACGGATGACGGGCTATTTTCTCGAGCATTGGATGCTAGCGCCGATGGATAAGAAAATGCCGGTTGTCCGGCAGCGGCTTATTGACCTCATCTCGTCCGTGGCTTTGGTATAATATACACTGCATATTTCAGCATTTGTGGATAAGATGATGGGTCACCTTATCTGCTCAGGTGTGTGGAATCATAATAAAAAGGGCAGAGATGACAAAAGACGCTAAACAGGAAATCATCAAGCCAGTCGCTTTTAAGGACGCGCTTTCTGAGCGCTATCTGGCGTATGCCCTTTCGACAATCACGGCACGCTCTCTTCCGGATGTGCGCGACGGACTGAAGCCTGTGCATCGCCGTCTACTGTATGCCATGCTGCAGCTGCGGCTAGATCCAGACTCTGGCTATAAGAAATGCGCCCGCGTGGTGGGGGATGTCATCGGTAAATACCATCCTCATGGGGATGTGGCGGTTTATGATACGCTGGTGCGTCTGGCTCAAACGTTCGCCGTGCGCTATCCGCTGGTAGATGGGCAGGGGAATTTTGGATCGGTCGATGGTGATAATGCCGCGGCCATGCGCTACACTGAGGCACGCCTGACGGCTATGGCCATGGCGCTGCTGGAGGGCATTGAGGCCGATACCGTTGATTTCCGCGCCACCTATGATGGCGAAGATCAGGAGCCTATCGTGCTTCCTGCGCGTGTACCAAATTTGCTGGCAAACGGATCGGAGGGCATTGCCGTCGGCATGGCAACCAGCATTCCACCGCACAATATTGGCGAGTTATGCGAAGGGCTTTTAACGCTCCTGCGAAAGCCTTCCGCAAGTGTTGCTGAGCTTCTCGAGGTCATTCCAGGCCCGGACTTTCCCACCGGGGGGGTGATTGCTGAGAACCGTTCTGTTATTCAAAACGCCTATGAAACAGGCCGAGGCAGCATTCGCGTGCGCGCGCGCTGGGAGAAGGAAGTCCTTAGCCATGGGCTCTATCAAATTGTGATTAGCGAGATTCCTTATCAGGTGCCGAAGTCTCGACTCATTGAGCAGATTGCCGAATTGTTCCGTAATAAGAAGCTTCCACTTCTCGGCAATATACGCGATGAGTCAGCCGAAACCATTCGCATTGTACTGGAGCCAAAGTCGCGTACGGTTGATCCGGATATGCTCATGGAATCGTTATTTAAGGTAACGGATCTGCAAACCCGTTTCAGCGTGAACCTTAACGTGCTTACCTCCAAGGGCATGCCTCAGGTGCTGAACTTAAAGCAAATGCTCGAGGCCTTTATTGAACACCGCTTCGAAGTGCTCTACCGCCGATCGCGCTATCGTCTCTCTAAAATCGCTGACCGGTTGGAGGTACTGGGCGGTTTACTGGTGGCATATCTCAACATTGATGAAGTCATCCGCATTATCCGTGAGGAAGACGAGCCAAAGCCCGTCATGATGAAGAAGTGGAAGCTCACCGATCGTCAGGTGGAGGCCATCCTGAATATGCGGCTTCGTAGTCTTCGCAAGCTGGAAGAAATCGAAATCAACCGTGAGCAAGCCGAGTTGCTCTCAGAGCAGGAACGACTGCAAACCATTCTGGAAGATGAAAAAGAAGCGCGTAAAGTCATCCGCGGGGAAATAAAAGATGTGCAGAAGGAATTCGGGGCAGGTGACGCGCTTGGCCGTCGCCGCACCGAATTTACCGATGCCCCGGTGGCAGTGGATATTTCCATTGAAGCCTTTATCGAAAAAGAGCCTATCACCGTTGTGTATTCACGCATGGGGTGGATCCGCGCGTTCAAAGGCCATTTTGATAGCTTTGATGATCTAAAGTTTAAAGAAGGTGATGAGTTGGCATGCATGCTGAAAGCGCGTACGACCGACAAGATTCTCTTTTTTGCAAGCAATGGCAGATTCTATACGCTGACAGGTGATCGCTTGCCCCGCGGAAAGGGTTTTGGAGAGCCACTGCGTTTAATGATCGACCTCCCCAATGAGGATGACATTGTGGAAATGCACGTGTTTGAAGGCGGGCGTAAAATGTTGCTCGCCAGCGATCAGGGTAAAGGTTTTCTCGTGGATGAGGATAGTGTGGTGGCTTCAACACGGGGAGGCAAGCAGATCCTCAGCATAGGCGAAGGCAGCAAGGCAATCGCATGCCAGCCGGTGAAAGAGGAAGATATGGTGGCTGTCATCGGTGCACATCGTAAGCTATTGGTGTTTCCGCTATTTCAGATTCCGTCCATGGCCAAAGGTCAGGGTGTGCAACTGATGAAGTTGAAAGATGCACGTTTGAGTGACGTAAAAGTCTTCCGGAAGGAAGCGGGCTTGAGCTGGTTGATCGGAGATCGGGTAAGGACCGAAGCGGATGTTACCCCGTGGTTGGGTGATCGTGCCAGTGCGGGCAAGTTGCCCCCTGTAGGCTTCCCACGTTCAAACAAGTTTTCCGGGTAATTTTGGCCTGTAGGCTTTGACGGAGTTCACCATTTGTTTGAGCGAACAGTGGTAGAAGTACGCTCTATGAGATCTTGCGCTCATCCCTGACAAATAATGTGTCGGGGAAGCGAAGGTAGATGCGGCACACATGGTTATGTGACACCGACGTTTCTATGCGCCCCTGATGCAGGGAAAGCAGCATTCGCGTCAGAGCCAAGCTAATGCCGTCACTGCGGGCGGAGCTTTGCAGATCCGGCGTTTCCATAGGGTCACTCTGGCGCAGGTTGAACTTCATCATCACCACAAATTCCTCAAGCCCCTCTTGGTTTTTATCCAAAAGCGTTTCGACAATGATGCTGCTTCCCGGGGCAGAGCGTGCAGTGGCGTTCGCCAGTGTGTGCAACAGGATCTGATTTAGTTTCTCTTCATCCATAAGCAGTTTTGGAAGCTGCTCATCTAGACGAAGCTTAATATCCATGTGTTTATGAGCTGGCAAATCGGTGAAATGACGGATAGCGCGGTGAATGGCAAAAGAGAGGTCAATCGGCTGCTCATGCAGCATCAGCGTACCGTATTCGGCCTCAGAAATGGCAGCAAGATCATTGATCATCTGATGCAGCTGGCGGGTTTTTTGATAGATGAGGCTGGCTTGATCAATATAGCGACGGTTGGGTAGTGGGCCAAAATGCTGATCTCGCACCGCCTGCACCGCTTCTTCAATGGTTTGCAGCGGTTGATTAAGTTCCACAGATAGACTTTTCAGGAACTCCAGCCGTGCTTTCGCCATGCGTTGTCCGGTTTCTTTGATACGCGTCAGATAGCGGTTCTTCATCACCAGCTCGTTCTCTTTACGCCGCCGCTCCTCCAAATACTCATCGATTTTCTTGATCTGCTGGGACAGTACTTCAATTTCTACCGGCCCATGCTTTTCAAGCGGGCGATAACGTTTGCCGCGGGCAATATCGGCGACGATTTCACAGAGATTGAGTACGGGCTTGATAATTTTGGAGCGAATAATCCACAGGATCGCCACCAAAAGAAGGGCAATCCAGAATACCTGCATCAGCTTTCCACGCAGAGATGTGTGCACCACCGACTTGCTACGTTCCGGATCATGGCTTACCACAATAACGTAGGGGTATTCGGTGGAGACCTCGTAGAAGGTAAATAGCTCGTCCGGATGAAACAGATCCGCACGTGTTAATGCACCCGTAGGTTTTTTCTTGAAATCAATTTTCTTGAGGCTCTCTTCAATGGTCTCACGCGGTGTGAAAATATCTTTATCATTCGTTTCGGTGAGCGGGTTGAGGGTGGTGCTATAAATCGAAAAATCTATTCCTATTTCGCGGATCACTTTACGCAATTCATCGGTCAGTCCGACCAGATCCACCGATGATAAGATCGCGCCAACATGGTTACCGCGATAATCCGTCAGGCCAAGGCAAATAGGCAGCACCCAGCGTTCGGATACGCGGCCTTGAATGGGACGCCCAATTTGGATTTTCCATGGCTCGGTGAGCGCCTTTTTAATGTAATCACGGTCGGAGACATCGATTGGCTTGCCGAGGATTCCCCGATTGCTGCTGACAACCACCTGCTGGTTGGCATCAATCCACGAGAAGACATCATCCCGATGCGCCTGATCGTTAAATGAGCGCAGCAAACGCGCAATCCCGTTCAGATTATCCGGCCCAATCTGACTGATCTGGCGGGCGAGCGATTCAAGAAGGTAGGAGCTGTTTTCAATCTCCACAATCAAAGCGCGGTCAATGCGGAGCGATTCGCTTTCCATATGACCGATCACATTTTGCGCGTGATCCTCATAGGTGCGGTAAGCAACCAGTACCGAAACGGCCGCAAGAAACACAACAATCACCAGCGATAGCAGAACGAAATCGCGGGAAAGGGACGGGTTACTGGCAGATGCCTTCATGCGCAACGTGCGGTTTATATTGCCTTTGCACTGTATGCGAAGGGGGACGTGGATTCAATGCTTGCCCTCTATTTTTGCCAATCAAAAGGAAAAACCGCTCCACTGTGGAGCAAACGCCTCAGAGCCGGGCCGGTTCTACGCTTGTCACAGCGCTATGAGCCGCGAGATCGCGATAGCTTGTCATGGGATCGGCTTTAGCACTACGCTTCTCCAGAAGCGTTTCTTGAGCTTTTTGTGCGGTTCCTTCATGGATATGCTGGGTGACCGTCGGCTGTGGAATGTCACCCGTGGTGTCTGCCCGCTCACCCGGTCTTTCAGGGGCTAAGGCCATGGGCGGCACCGCTTCCATAGCATGGGGTGTATTTTTGCGTGCTTCGAGATCCACGGTTGGCGAGGATACATGAGGCATCGCCGCCTGCTCATCGCCACGACCGTTAAAAAACAGAGAAGTTACGCGGCTCCACCCAAAGGTCATGGCGGCCATCACCAACGAGTATATCACTTCGAGGTAGGTATCCGATACAATAGACTTCAGCCGCTGCTCGCCGCTGACTTGCTGGAAGTTGCGCTCTTCAAAATGCTTGCCCTCGGCAAACGCCTGCTTCCAGCCTGCAGGGGCGACACCGAGGCGGCGCTCCAGCTTTTCAGTCAAGCCCGCCGTCAGCCGGTTTCCTTTCAGCCCGCCGATCGTGGCTTCCATGGCGCGCCCTGCCCAGACCTTGGCGCCTTCAAAGCCGAGTGGACGCAGGATGTTTTTGCGTGAGCCTGTTGCCACATAGGCCCCAACAATCAGCGGATAAGCGATCGCACGGGCCGTCAGCACGCTGCTCCAGCTTTGTTGCGGCTCGTTTTGAATCTTTTCATGCCCTTTTTGCAGGGCGTCCCGTTGAGCATCGTTTAGCGAATGCTTTTGCTGGTATTTCTCATCATAGGCTTTGACGATATTAAACTTACGATCTTCCAGCCACTTAATCGGAGCCATCAGGAGCCAGCCGCCGGTGCCGAGGAGGAAAAAATCCACGACGAAGGCCGCCCATCCCCGGGATTTCTGCATTTTGATGGTGGTTTCGCTTGCCCTCTTAAAGGCGGCTTCCAGCCCTTCCGCATTTTTGCCGAAATGCGCCATCGCGCCGCTGGATTTCTGTTCCAGATGCTTCAACAGCCCTTCTTTGTGGCCGTTCAGGCCCGCCATGAATTTATCGGCTTCCATGAAGGCATCACGGGATTTTACCAGATCCGGCGCATGCTGCTTGGCGTATTGCTTCACCTCGTCATAGAACGCGTCGGCATGCATTACATCTTCCGGGGTGAAGGCCGTTCCTGCGGCCTTATTGCCGACCCATGTATACATGCGGTTAAAGGTTGGCTGCCAACCACTATGTTTAGCTTTATCAGCAAGATAGATTGATACGCCGGAATTAACCAAATAGCCGATGCCAAACCAGTCCAGCAGGTTAAAGTAACGTTCTCCCGGGGTTCCTCCCAGACGTCGGGCTAAAAAGTTATTCGCTCCGACCGTCGCCGTCTGGCCAGTATTGGTCTGGCCACCACCATTTTTCATCGCACTGGCGGCGGCGCGCAGGGCTTCACGTTCACGGTTGTCTGGATCAATAATTGCCGCAGCAGGACTGGGGTTGGCCGGACGGGTATAGACGGTATCGCCAGGGAGTGGCTGCGGGGTTGTATCACTCACCATCGCGTCGCGCGGCACATCCCCTGCCTGTGGAAGATCAGCATCGGTCTTTATGGTGCGCTCGGACGCTAAAGCTTTGTTTTCTTCGCTCATGCCAGGTGAAAGAGAGTCATTGGGCATAATGATAATTTACCATAAGCCCCCGTGGCACTGTGTGAAGATTCGATGACGTTCCAGGTAAGGGAATACTAAAAAATAAGGCCGGGAGCGGTTCTCCCGGCCTTATTAATTAACAAGCACGTATGTACGCGAGTGGTTAGACTAGAAGTCCATATCACCCATACCGCCCATTCCACCCATGCCGCCAGCGGCCGCCGGTTTGGCGTCTTCTGGCTTGTCTGCCACGAGGGCTTCGGTGGTAATGAGCAGGCCAGCGACGGAAGCCGCATCCTGCAGGGCCGTGCGCACAACCTTCGCCGGATCAATAATGCCCGCGTCCATCAGATTGACATACTCAAGGTTTTGCGCATCGAAACCATAGTTGGTATCTTTGCTTTCCAAGAGCTTGCCGGCAACTACAGCACCATCCAGACCGGCATTTTCGACGATCTGACGGATCGGAGCCTGCAGGGCACGGCGTACGATGTTGATCCCGGCTTTCTGGTCTTCGTTGGTCGGGTTCAGCTTGTCGAGGGCAGCCGCTGCATAGAGCAGGGTCGCGCCGCCACCCGGTACAATGCCTTCCTCTACCGCGGCGCGGGTCGCGTGCAACGCGTCATCAACGCGGTCTTTACGCTCCTTCACCTCGATCTCGGTGGCCCCGCCGACTTTCAGCACAGCTACGCCGCCAGAAAGTTTAGCCAGTCGCTCTTGCAGCTTCTCACGGTCGTAGTCCGAGGAGGTTTCTTCGATCTGCGCACGGATTTGCTTGCAACGGGCTTCGATGCTGTTATCACCCTGTTTCTTACCAGCGCCATCCACGATGGTAGTTTCTTCTTTGGTGATAACCACTTTCTTGGCGCGACCGAGCATATCTACGCCGACGCTCTCCAGCTTGATGCCGAGATCTTCGCTGATGACCTGGCCACCGGTGAGGATGGCGATGTCTTCCAGCATGGCTTTGCGACGATCACCAAAGCCAGGCGCTTTGACCGCAGCGACTTTGAGGCCACCGCGCAGCTTATTGACCACGAGGGTGGCCAGCGCTTCGCCTTCGACGTCTTCCGCAATAATGAGGAGCGGACGACCAGACTGAACCACCGCTTCGAGCAGCGGAAGCATCGGCTGAAGACCGGAAAGTTTCTTTTCAAACAGAAGGATCACCGGGTTTTCCAGCTCGGCAACCATTTTCTCGCTGTTGGTGATGAAATACGGCGACAGATAGCCGCGGTCAAACATCATCCCTTCCACTACGTCGATCTCGAACTCGAGGCCTTTGGCTTCTTCCACGGTGATGACGCCTTCACGGCCTACACGCTCCATGGCTTCTGCCAGTTTTTGACCAATTTCTTTGTCACCGTTCGCGGAGATGGTGCCGACCTGTGCGATTTTCTCTTTCGAGTTACCGATCATGGTGGACTTTTTCTTGATTTCTTCCACCACAGATTCCACGGCCATATCAATGCCGCGCTTGAGATCCATCGGGTTCAGACCCGCGGCCACCGCTTTAGCGCCTTCTTTGACAATCGCATGAGCCAATACCGTCGCGGTGGTGGTGCCATCACCTGCCAGGTCATTGGTTTTGCTGGCGACTTCGCGCAGCATTTGAGCGCCCATGTTCTGGAACTTGTTGGGCAGGGTGATTTCTTTTGCGACGCTTACGCCATCTTTCGTGATGCGCGGTGCACCGAAAGACTTTTCCAGAACCACGTTACGACCTTTCGGTCCGAGGGTCACTTTCACGGCAT